>JAHJQL010000074.1 GCA_018819065.1 Nanobdellota archaeon
ATAGTCGGCTATCCCCGACCTAAAGGTCAGGGTATTACGCTCGACTATCTTAAAAGTCGAATTTTTGGGATTAAAAATCTCAACCTGAAGGTCGGGGTATTAAACCCCAACAAAATCTCTGTTGAGATTTTTAATAAAAAAGAATAATTAGAAAGCTTTAAATATGAAATATCACATATTTATAGTTATGAATAAAAGAGGTCTTTCTCCAATCGTTGCAACAGTCTTGCTAATAGCTTTCGCTGTCGCTTTAGGCGCTATGATTATGAGCTGGACAACAGGAATCGCCAAGGAAGCTCCTTCCTGCAAAGATATCCCAACTGAGATAATAAACGCTGATAACTTCTGTAAGATGGCTGATAAAGTGATTCCAAGGGTTAAAGTCGATCAAGGACCTAAAAAGTATGAGGTCTGCAGCGACCACTCATTAACCTTATCTCAGCTTTCAGTCTGCTAGTCATTAATCAAAAGATATAAAAAAACAGTTGTTCTAACAGATTACAATTATGAAAATAACACTCGATTTCCGAAAAACAGTAGAAGAAAACGCAGCTGACTACTTCGAAAAGGCGAAAAAATCTAAGAAGAAGCTTGAAGGTGCAAAAAAAGCACTTCAAAAAAGCCTTGAAAGACTAAGAGAAACAGAAGAAAAAGCTGTGCTCATCGAGCAGCCAAAGATTAAGAAGATAAAGAAGTCTGAGTGGTTTGAGAAATTTAGGTGGTTTGTGTCTTCGGATGGATTACTCGTTATTGGCGGCAGGGATGCAACGACCAACGAGATAGTCATAAAGAAGTACACTGAGAAAGGTGACTTGGTGTTTCACACAGACATGGCTGGAAGCCCGTTTGTAGTGATAAAATCTGAAGGAAAGAAAATCCCCACCGCAACTTTAAAGGAAACAGCTGATTTTACAGCGACTTTTAGCAGGGCTTGGAAAAAAGGGTTAGGAACAACAGATGTTTTCTATGTAGGACCAGAACAAGTCTCAAAAGAGGCTAATCCTGGTGAGTACATGCCAAAAGGTGCATTTATGATTCGTGGAAAGACTATTTATATCAACTCAGAGATTAGTTTGGGAATAGGATTTTATGAAGAAAAAGTTATGTCAGGGCCAATCTCTGCAATAAAGAAGCACTGCAAAGAATTCTTAACAATAATCCAAGGCGATAAGAAGCCAAGCGACGTTGCAAAGGTTGTTCAAAAAAAGATTGGTGGAGACTTAGATGAGATTATAAGAGCTCTTCCACCTGGCGAGTGTAATATTAGTTAATTCTAAGAAATCGTCCATCAACCCTAACAGTTGCATTTTTAATCACGTGGTCTAAGTGAACTATCGATTTTATATCTCCTCCAAACCAGGCATTTGAACCATTTGCAATATGAACCGTTCCTTGAGTCTTTTCATCAATTATCGTTGCGCCTACAACCTGAGCATTCGGATTTATACCTATTCCTAGCTCAGCAATTTTTCTTATGGATTCTGGACGCTTTGACATCCTATGAGCCCATTCAAGTGTGGATTTGAAAAGGTTTCCCTCGTAGTTACTCGAAATATTAGTCATCTGTCCCTTCTCAACCTCTATAGTCACAGGATTTCTTACAAGCAAAGTCTTGTCCTTTAAGCGGATGCTTCCATCAACAACCATTCTGCCTTCCACTTTTCCATCCAATGGTGGAAGATATACCTCCCCTGCAGGCAGATTGCCTCCAGCCCCAACAGCATTGTATAACCCTGAGTTGACTATGGCCTTGGCACCTGTTATATCCATAGTTATATCAGTCCCCACCCTCGTAGTGATATGTACTTCCCTTCCAGAATCAAGCACTCTCTTTATCTTCTCGCCTCGCTCATTCATTTTCTTATAATCAACGTCCATTGTTTTAAGGACGTCTTTTAGTGACTCGTTTGATAGTGCTCCAAGAGATGAAGATGTGATGAATTTGTGATGGTGGTTGCTGCAGAACTTTCGAAAACTAAGGCCTAGAGAGCCAAGCTTTCCAATCCTGTTAGAAACATTTAACACTATGACGCTATTGCTAGGAAGCCTCTTTAATGTTGCAATCAAGACTTCATCTGCAAAGTCTCCTCTAGCTTTTGAATGCTGCAGAAAAACACTGTAGTTTAGATTTAATTCTCTTGCGGCGAGTGCGTAAGAATTTGTTAGTATCGGCGCTAAGACTCTGTTGCTAGCACCATAATCGCCAATTATCAAGATTTTTTCATTACCAACACCTAAACAATCAGTGAATATCCGTTTGAAAATATTAAGTTCAACGAGTCCTTTAAATCTCTGCCACTCAATCATCCAACTATTATTCTTAAACTTTTCAAATTTAAATGTTTCTATTAAATATTTCTAATATATGTTTCTATTAAAAAAAAACAGTTAATAATATAAATAAAACACCACAAATAATAAGAATGAATAAGACAATAACAAAAGAGAAGCTTGAAAAATATTTTTTAATCACAAAAGAAGCATTGGATGCTGCACAAAAAGCGGAAAAGAGAGTGGATATGAAGTCTGAAGCAGCAGATTTCTTAGACATGGCCTCAAGGTACTTCTCTGACGCAAATCACTTCAGAGAAAAAGGAGATTATGTCCTTGCCTATGCATCGCTAAACTACGCACACGGATGGCTTGATGCAGGAGCAAGGATTGGACTTTTCAAAGTAAAAGACTCAAGACTTTTTACAGTCGACGATTAGATAATGAAAGAATTATTCGAAAGACTAAGGAAAACCACTCTGGATGACAAGCTAGACTTCTTAATCGACACCTGCTTCTTTGTATGGATATTTGAGCATCACAAAGAAAAAAACTTTGATGAATTCCTAAAAAAGAATAAGTGTGCAATTACTACTTTTAACGCTGAAGAACTAAGTTATATAAATCACCGCATAGCTGACAAGACAAGGGAGTCTATCAGGAAATTCTTGCACAAAACAGATAACTTGCTCTTACTGCAAGTTCCAGTTCATCATGGACAAAGAGAGCAAGAACATACATTTGTAAAGTCAGTTCTTGCAGAGCTTGACGCGCAGGAGCATGATCCAAGTGACGCAGTCATACTAGCAGCAGGCATTAAGACGAGGGCTGATATTCTCACAAGAGACAAACATGACATATTCAATGTAAGACTAGAAAACTTCTTGCAAAAACACAAGATTAGCGTTTATAACAAGTTTGTTTGAAAGTCAAATCAGAGTCTATAAACACTTCTATAACCAACTATCTTACTATTATCTACTTCCAATTTTAGATCATCAAGACGAAAAGAAGATAACTCATCAAATTTAAGGCCTAAAGATAGTTTTGCATCTTTATTTTTGTGCATAATTAAATGAATCCTGTGATTGTCCAAAGAGTCTCTTGTTTCAACGCTGCTTTTAACTTTTAAGTTATAGTCTTCTTTCTTAAGGTTGTTTATTAGTGTTTTGAATTTGTAAGGCTCATCATCTTTGTAGATTATAAACCTTGGAGTTTCGCCTTTTAAGAAGTCAGGATACTTATCATGATAAGTGTCAATGTGAAGATATGCCCGTCCATCTTTTTTTAAGACTCTCCAAACCTCTTCAAGCAATAAATCTTTTCGCTTTACTTGGTATATTGATACTTGGCTGTAGACCACATCAAAATATTTATCTTCAAAATCTAGTTTTTGCGCGTCGTAAAAGTGTATTCTTGGTAAGTCAACTTTATTTATCTCTGAGTGTGAAAAAATCTTGTAATAAGTGCCTGTCCGTTTCAAACTATTCTTTCCTTTCATAGCAGACCAGGGTTTCTTGTTAATTCCATGAATCTCAATTTCAGGGTACAGTTTTCGAAGCTGCATCAAAACTCTTCCTTCACCACAACCGATTTCAAGAACGCGAACATTTTTTCTTAATTTCAAAAAATCATTTATTGTGTCTTCTAAAATGTTCTTCTTGAACTTTTCATTAAAGTCCTCAAGACTTCTGCTTCTAGAACAAAATCCTCTTATTGGTCCAGCCAGTCCAACCATGACAATAGGAGAAACAAAAAAAGGTATTTAAATATTTTTGTCTACTCCTTAAAGAAATCTTTTATATTCTTCCAAGTCAGTTCTTTGTGATAGAAGTACAGTCCTGTTATTAGCCACCCAATTATCCAGGTCAAAAAAGCCATGAATAGTGATCCTAGCACCAGACTTATAACCAACGAGAATGGCGGGCAGGTAAATGATGCGTTTAGTATCGACTCAAAGAATGCTGCGCACTTGTTTGGCCAGTAGATTGGAATCATGATTAAAAGCCATATTATCCATGAGCCAAAGAATATCATCTTGTTGATTTTCTTTCTCTTTTTCTCTGTTTCGCTTTGTGGAGCAGAGTTTTTCTCGTTAGATAAAATTTCTTCTTTCTCTTTTTTCTCTTTCTTAGTCTTTTTTCTTGGCATGTTAATACACTCTTGATTAGTTCTTGTTTTTATACTTTTTCAATTTTAGGGTATGTTCCTACCTTCATGAACACTTGCTCAAGCTTTGCAGCTATTCCCCTGTTTTCTTTTATTATCATTTTAGAGCTCATCCTTGCCATGCCTGTGAATACAAGCTCGTCTTTAAGCGTCATAACTGCAATTTTCATGTCTGGCTCTATTCCGTCGTGAAGCTTTACTACTCCTGGAACTTTTAGGCTTGCGCCATGACAAATACTATCAACCGCGGTGTCCATCACCCACATCTTTGGGAGGTGTTCAACCGCGTTTTCAATTGGTTGTACAATTTTTTTTAAGTATGTGTCGTTGCCTTCTTTTTTGTAGAAGTGGTATGCATCTGTTAATTCTTGCAGTGTGCAGATGGTGTCTTCGTTAAAAGAACCAACTTTCGTCCTTCGAAGCTCAAACATGTTAGCGCCCACTTCTAATTTTTTTCCAATGTCATGACATAGTTTTCTTATGTAAGTACCTGCTTCTGTTCCCACTCTAAACAGCACATCTTTTCCGTTTATCTCAAGTATTTCCAGGTAGTATACAGTTCTAAATCTATACTCTCTTTTCACTGCACTCTTCTTTGGTGGCAGCTGATTTATTCTTCCGACGAATTCCATCATCGTCTTTTTTATCAGTTCTTCGTCTAGTTCTTTGTGTAGTCTCATCAAACAAACGTATTCTTTTCCAGATGTTAAAAGTGATTGTGAGACTCTGGTTGCATTGCCAAGCGACACTATTAAAACCCCAGTCACTTTCGGATCTAGCGTTCCTGAATGTCCTGCTTTGTTTATGTGAAGTATGTCCCTTGCATAGGCTGATACTTGATGGCTTGTTGGTCCATCTGGCTTGTCTATATTGACGATTCCATAATTGATTAGCTCCTCAACACCCCTCTCAGATGGCTTTTTGCCAAACTTCTCGCTAGTCTCAGAATTAGTCTTTACAAGTATGTTTCTCTTTTTCTGTTCAAAAGGCAGTTGTCCCATACAAATCATAGAAATAAGATTCTATTATATAGGTTTTGATTTTTTGAAGAAAACATAATTTTTCCAAAATTCAATTAGAAAGCATTATTAATTAAGTCCAGCCCCTACGCACACTTCAAATTCACAATCTCAGTTTTCTATCTAAATCTTTCGCTATTTCTTTTAAGTTATCAAATGCTCTGTCAACGTTGTCTTTTACTATGTTTGTTAATCCTTCTAGGTTATCAACTTTTAACTGATAGCCATTCTTCTCGCTGGTCACTATTCCTGAGCTCATCAACTTGTTTAAATGGTGAACTACTGTTCCCCTGGTAAGACCTGTCCTTTGAGCTATCTCATCAGATGAGATTGGCTCCTCTTCTTTTAAGTTTTTTATCAGCTCGATAAATATTCTAAAACAACTCTTGTCTTTGTCACGTGCTCCAAAGAGTCCTAGTGATGCTCCAAACCATTGAAGAGTCTCATTTAAATCGTGTTCTTGTGGTTTTTTGATGCTAACAATAGTTATCTTTGTGAATCGCATATTTAAACGAAAAGAAAATAAGCTATTTAAAGGTTTTGAAATAAAGATTTTATCTCATCAACATTTTTTGATTTAACCATTCTTTGCCTTATCACATTCCCGCCAACCAGTCCTTTTGAAAAACTTGCTGCATGGCTTTTTATGCATGCAAAAGGAGTATCGTATTTTTCAGCTAGTTTTAGGTATTCAAAGAATATCTCTTTTTTCTCTTTTTGTTCATAACTCCCTTTTTTTAAGTAATCATTTATCTGTTTGAATATGTAAGGGTTTGTCATAGCGGCTCGTCCTATCATTACTGCGTCAACGCCACTTTCTTCCATTCTTCGCTTAAATATTTCTGGTGTTGTCACGTCGCCGTTTCCTATCACAAGTATATCAACTGCTTCTTTGACTTTCTTTATCACTTCCCAGTCTGCTTTTCCGCTGTAGCCTTGTTTTTGTGTTCGCCCATGAACTGTTATTGCAGCTACTCCTGCTTTCTCTGCTAGTTTTGCTACTTTGACTGCATTGATATGTTTTTCATCTATTCCAATCCTAATCTTTATTGTGACTGGCTTTTTGACTTCTGAAGATAATCTGCTGATAAACTTTGCAATTCCGTCTGGTTTTTTAAGCATCTCGCTTCCTGCACCTGTCTTTATGACTTTCCATGCAGGACAACCACAATTTACATCTATGACGTCAAACATCTTCTCTAGTTCTTTGGCCGCTCCAATGATTTCATCGATGTTTCCTCCAAATAACTGCACTCCAACAGGCTTTTCTAAAGGGTCAATTTTTAGCATTCGAAAAGTTTCTTTGTTGCCCCTAACAATTGCTGCGCTGCTGACAAACTCAGTGTAAGTAAGCCCTGCACCGTAGCGCTTGCAAAGAGCTCTAAAGGCAACATCTGTAACTCCAGCCATTGGTGCAAGTATAGCTGGGCTTTTTAGTTTTGGAAAAGAATTTTTTGTTCGCATTTTTTTAAGCTATAACCTTACTCACGTGCTCTTCTTTGTGAACTCTTATTATGTGTTCTACGTAGCTTTCTAGTTTTGGCTCGTGGCTGACCAGGATTATTTGTTTTATTAATAGCTTCTCAAGAACATCTCTTATCTTGTCTAGTTGTTCGCCTGAGAATCCGTCTGTTGGCTCATCTAGTATAAGCAGGTCTTTTGTCTTTATTGTGCTTATGAAGTCATTTATCACTTTGTTGAGCGCTAAGCGGTAGGCGAGTGCTACTGATGTTCTTTCTCCGCCTGAGAGGTTTTCTATGTATGTCTCGTAGCCGTTTTGCTCAATTATCGGCGTGAATGTCTCGTCAAGTCGAACGTTTAGGTTTTCATCTTCTATTAGTGTGTTGAACCATTCTTGGAAGTACTCGTTGAATTCTTGGTGTATTCTTAGCATTATCTGTTTTTCCATCAAGTATATTATGTTTAAGAGATATTTTAATAGCCAGTTCTGTGCTTCTCTTACTCTTGATAATTGTTTTCTTGATTCTTCTTTCTTGTCAATCTCTTCTTTTATTCTGACACTAAATAATTCTAACGTTTTTCTCTCTCTGTTTAGTTCTGCTTGTTTTATCTCTTCTGATTTTAGTTCGCCTCTGACTTTCTCAAGTGCTTCTTTTGCATCTGATTGTTTCTTTAGAATGTTTGGCTGTTCTTTTAGCTTCTTCTCAAGAACAATTAATCCCTCTTCCAAAGTTTTAATCTCATGCTTTGCTGCTTCCTGATCTTTTTCAAGTTTTGATTTTCGGGCGTTATTATCTGATAACTGTTTTTTCTTAAGCAAGTTTATCTCAATTGTTCTTAGTGATGAATCCAGATTTTTCAGATTGCTTTTCAATTCAAATATTTCTTTGATTCTTTTTTCTTTTAGCTCTTTTAGTTTTTCTAATTGGGTGTTTACATCACTTACTTTCTTGTGCTCTCGCACGTGTATTTGCTTCTTGTATTCAGCATCCACTCTTTGTTCGCAAACAGGACAGATATCAAGTGATGATATCTTTTCTATTATCTCATCAGAACTTGAATTCTTGGCTTTGAAGGTTGACTCACGGTCTTTTATCTTATCAAGGTTTTCTTCTAAGGAAGCAGTTTTTTCTTCTAAAGATTTTTTTTCCAGTCTGAGTTTTTCAGCGTCTAAGTCTTTTTTATCAGACAATTCTTTTTCAAGCGATTCAATCCTCGCCTTTAAATCGTTAATCTCCTGCTCATAGTTAGAAATTATTCTCTTCTTGTTTTTAACATCATTATTCTTTATGTCAAACTGATTTTTTAAGCTGTTAAACTCTTTTATATTTTCATCAAACGATTTAAGCTGTTTGTCTTTATATTCAAATTCTTTCTTGAGCTCAAAGATTGTCTTTTCAAACACTTTTAGTTCTTTGTCTATCTTCAAAACTTTCTCATTGTAATCTAATAATTCTTTCTTCTTTGTTTCTAAGTCTTCAGTCTTGGCTTCAAGTGCTGATATTGTTGTTTTTAATTCTTTTAGATACAGCATCATGTTCTCTTTTATACGCTTGTACTTATCTATGTCAAATATCCTTCTTAAAATGTCGAGCCGCTCATCTTGTTTTTCAAAGAGTATCTGCTTCATCTCTTCCTGCGGCGTGTAGACTGTGTATCTGTATATTAAGGATTTTGACTTTGTGACTAATTCATCAGGGTATCCTATCAGCTTTAGAATCTTGGATTTCAGTTCGAGAGGTGTTAAGTCTTGTTTTGTACCGTCAATTATTATGTATCCGGAGTCTTGGGTTATGTTTTTGCCGTTCCTGCGAAGACTTCTCCTAATAGTTATGTTTTTTTTCTCAACTGAAAAATTTAGCTCTACAAACCCCTCACTTTTCCCATGTCTTAGAAGACTTCCCCCTGACAACTGGCCCCTGATAATTCCAAACAGCGCAAACTCCACAGCCAAGAGTATAGTTGTCTTTCCAGAGCCTATGTCTCCGCTGAGCATGATTGATCCTTCTGGAAAAATCATCTCCTCGTCCTTGTAAGACCGAATATTTTTGAGCTTTAGAGAATTTAGTAACATTACAAAGGCAAAGAAGAAAAAGGGATTTATATGTTTTTACACAAACAAACTATTTTCTTGACCGCTGCAGCTTGTTTCCAATGAATGCTATGTGAGTGTCATTCTCATAGTATTCGCCTTTAAATCTTTTTGATATGCTGTTCTCAAACTGTTCCTTTGTCGGTTTTCTTGAGGTGAATGTGACTATCTCATCTCCTATATTTGCACAGTCTTTGAGTGTTGGCGTCAATTCATCTATTTTGATAAAGTGCTCGATGGCTCCATTTTCAAATCTCACACTTGATTCCTTGTTTACATCTGTAAATCCTAGCGCTGCAAGCATTGGTTTCATCATCAGATTGTATCCTCCAACAGAATATTGTTTTATTATCTCTTTTATGTTGTATGGCTTTTGTGCTGATATGTATATTTGATCTTTTTCATCCATGTTTTGTGAGTAGAGCTTCAGGATTGTTTTGGGGTCATAGTTTACAAATGTTGATCCAAGGTAAATAAATTTTGGCCCCATTATTTGTTTTGAGATAATCGAAAAGTGCTCGGTAAAGTCTCCCAGGTACCCTTGCACAGTCAGAGATTTGTCTTTTGATTTTTTACGTATTTCTCCAATGTTTTTTAGAGCGGTTTCTAACATGAACTCGTTTATGTCAATGGCATGATAGTTCACTTCTTTTTCTTTCAGTATCGATTCTCGTATTATCTTCCCGCTTTTATCTGCAGTTCCTGGTCCAAGATCTATAAAACTGTATTTCTCTGGGAGCTGTTTAACAATATCATCAATATTATCTTCAATTAATCTTTTTTCTCCTTCCAGCATCCCTTTTGAATAATCTCCGCCGTTGTATAGTTCAAGATAAGTGTTTACTTGTTCTTTATCCATGTACCAAGTTTTTGAGTCATCAAGATAGATTATCTTTCTCGTTCTCGTGTTCTTTTTATCCTGTAGTCTTTCCTGAAGTGCTTTTTGCATTGGAAGTCTTATTATCATAAAAACCACCTTATTGTTTTTTTATTAGTTAGTAGTAACAATTTGTAATATATTAATTATTCTACAGAAAATTTTATCAAAACGAAAAATATTTATATTAAAAGCTTGAAAAACTAAATAATGACTTTAAGCATAGACGCAAAAGACTTAGCAATACTTCAAGCACTAGATCAGAATGTTCGCTCCAGCTACGCCCAGATAGGCAGAAAAACAAGGCTGTCAAAAGAAGTAGTTCAATATAGGATTAAGAATCTGGAAAAGAGAAGAATCATAACAGGTTATTGGGCAATACCACACATAGGCACAATCAACCATGTCTACAAATTATTAATCAAGAACAAGAGTCTTGGAGTCAAAAAGAAAGAATTCATTGAGTTCGCCCTTTCACAAAAAGCAGTATCATGGTTTGCAACAACTGAAGGCAATTGGGACTTTGTCATCTCCAGCTATGTAAGTGATGACACTACATTTTCAGAATTTGTAATAGAACTGATGAAGAGATTTGGAAAGTATTTCAAGGAAAAACACATTCTAAAATCAACGTCAATGATCCTGATGAATGAGAAGTATTTGTACAAAGACAAGAAACTAATCAAAAGCAAAGAAGACTCGTTTTTAGCAACTGAGAACAAACCGGACAAGGTTGACACGGAAATCATAAGATTGCTGGCAAACAATGCAAGAATAAGTTTTTCAGAAATAGGAAGAAAAATTAACTTGACATCTGAAGCAGTAAGCGCAAGGTACAGAAACATCATCAAAAAAGAATTAATCAAAGGAATGAATCCAAGAATAAATCAAGAATTACTTGGATATTCATATTATCATATATTTATCTCCGTCTCTGATTATGAAAAGAAAGACGCTATATGCAAGTATTATATCCAGCACCCAAACTGTGTATTCATAATGAAGCACATAGGATTCTACGATATCCACTTGGAACTTGTACTAACTTCTGATGAAGTAGGCTTATTTATAGATGATCTCACAGAGAAATTTGGAAATTATATATCAGCATATGAACCGCTCAGAATAAGAAAAGAGCATATAATGGTTGTTCTTAGATAATCATTTACTTTTTTGCATATCTATTCCCAATCTTAACATAGCCTGGTGTTATATCAACTTCTGACCAAAATTTCTTGTAGCTAACTTTTGGAAGTTTTAATTCATCAACTAATTTTTGATGTTTTACTCTTTGAAGTTCTTTTTCAACTGCGTTTATCATCTTAACACTTTTTATTCCTTGTTGCTTTACAAGAGTGTCTATCTTAACAGGTTCAGAGTAAGCTCTCAGTGCTAATTCTCCGTAGAAGTTAAAATAATTGTCAAAGTAACTCATCACCAGTTCTCTTATTGATGAATATACTGGCATTCGTTGTCGCAGGTTTAAGAATTTGCTCTGGGCAACAGATCCATATCTTCCTTCTTTCTTGTAAACTACCAACACATGGTCTTCATCTCTTACAGCTTCTAAATCAATGAGAAAAGCGTCATATCCATGGTGTTTAAGAACCAACACTGCAAACACTGCTGCTTCCATGCAATCAGCTTTTTTATATTTAATAATATCAGAAACAGAAACTCGTTTATCGGCATTATATTCAAGACTATTGATATACTCTTGAAGTTTGAAAGGATTATTAAGCTGGTTTACAATTTTTAATTCTTCTTTACCAAACATAATCATTCAGCAATTGAACTTAAATAAATAATTTGTGAAAAAATAGTTCAAAAGAAAAATATTTTAAAATACACAAAAATATAAAATAACTCAAAAAACCTCTTTTTTTGTAAAACTATAAAACTATAATAGATTCTATTTTTTAAGAACCATCACGAAATCACCTATTTCTGGATTTCTAAACCTGTCATCTTCAGGCCATAATTTCATTTCTTCCACCATTTTTAATCCTTTTTTAGATACCAAATCAACAAATTCTTTACGTGTTACTTTATATTCTTGGTCTCTAACTGCCGTCAAATACATTTCGTTTGCTAATCCAAATGCTTGATTTGGATTTAATTCTTGCTCTTTTAAGATATCCAAAATTCTTTCTGAATAAAATTGCATTCCTGTTTTTATTGATTCAAGTTCAGTGGAATGTTCTCCAATAAATTTTTCATATACTAAAAACACACCATAATCTGTTAAATGTCTTACAACATTATCAATAAATAGTTCTTTTCTATCATCGCTAATGTGATGATAAGCTGATGTTGCAACAATAGTATCATATTGCTGAGGAAGCGTAACTTTCGCAGCATCTGCAAGCACAAAGTTTGTTCTTAATTTATGATGTTTGCTATTACTCCGTGCATATTTTATGAATTTTTTATTTATATCTACCCCTGTATAAGATAAATATTCTAAAGACGGAAAATGTTTATTCATCAATTCTATTATATAAGGTTTTATTGTGAATGGACCGCAGCACAAATCCAATATATCAATTACATCAGTCACGCCGTTGTACTCATCTATTTTATTGACTATTAATCTAAAATTTCTTTGTTCTATTTTAGTATCTATGTAATCTGAATAAACCGATGCATGATTTTTGTATATATCAAATATTTTAGCCATTTGCAACATATTTTATCACTTCATAGAAACAACAAAACTATATTTAAATATTGTGCCCCCCTAAGTGGTGTACACTAGCAAAATTTATATATTCATATTAACTTATATAACTATGGAAATCACATCTCTTGAAAAAATAGGACTAACTTCCGGAGAGATTAGAGTGTATATTGCATTGATGCATTTAGGCACCACAACAACAGGTCCAATTGCCAAAGAAGCAAAAGTTGCAAGATCAAAATTATATGACATTCTTGATAGATTATCAAAAAAAGGAATTGTCAGTCACGTAATAAAAAATAATGTTAGATATTTTTCTGCAATGCAACCGTCAAGATTATTGGATTTTTTAGATAAAAAGGAAGAAGAAATAAAGAATCAGAAAATAGAAATAGAAAAAATTATTCCAATTCTCCAACAAGAGTATGAGTTAAAAAACCTACAACAAGATGCAGAAGTTTTTGAAGGACTAGAAGGATTAAAAAACATCAGAGAAAAATATATAGAATCTATGAAAAAAGGAGATAAAATATATTTCATAGGAGTACCAAGCTCAGCGTATGATAAATTAGAAGCATATTATAAAGAATGGAATGAAAAAAGAATCAAGAAAGGAATAGATTCTTATACGCTATTTACAGACGAAGCAAAAAAACATCCTTATGTAAAAGAAAAATCCAAACATAAAAATACATTTATACGATTCCTACCAAAAAATATTCTATTATATTCCTGGATAGAAATATATAATGATACGGTTGTAATTGCTATAAACTACAAAAAACAAATGTCAATAGTAATAAATAACAAATATGTAGCAGAAACTTACAAACAATATTTCAACATGCTTTGGACGATAGCGAAAAAATAATTCATATTTACAAATCAAAATTTTCTAATTAAATATTTTACGAAAAAAAAGAAGAAGAATCAGAACTAATCATCATCTGAACAGACATTAGAATCATTAATACGCGCCAGGCCTTTTACAAAGTACAGCTTATTTGCCTTCTTTAAGAATTCAATTAGTTCCCCTGCAGAAAGATTTGTAAGAGAACAATTGTGAAACTTAGCATCTCCAAAACGCTTCAATACTGTAGATAACAATTTTTTCTCAAGTATTGGCGGGTTTGATTCCTGAATAAAAGATATAACTTCGTGTCCGTGTAATGATTCCATGATAATTAAAGAAATAATAACTATTTATAAAATTATTCAACTAGAAATTTTTTTATCTCCTTGTCGGGTGTATCTCCATTTTTTCCCGCTCAGTTATCTCTGCTGAGAGGATTGTTTTTTGTATTTCAACAAATATTATCACCATGCTAGCCATTAAAAAGATTGATATCCAGTGTCCAAGGTTTAAAGGGGCTGTTCCAAACACTTTACTTAGCGGCGCCCAGTATAATACTAACATCGTGACCATTAGGGATGCGGCGTATCCTAAGAATAAGCTCTTGTTTGAGAATAAAGATTTTGAGAAGATGGTTGAGTCAAAACTCTTAGCGTTGAAAACGTGAAACAATTCAAACATTATAACTGATACAAACGCGACTGTCTGGGCAGTTTGTAAGTCTGATTGTTTTACAGTTAGTTCCCACATGAATAGCGCTATTGTTCCAAGAACTATTATAGGAATTATCTGACTTATTTTTAAGAGTAAATAGTTTGAGAGTATTCCTTCACGCGGATTTCTGGGCTTCTGGCGCATTATGCCTTCAGGGGGTTTTTCTAGGCATAAGCCAAGAGCTGGTATGTCACTTGTCACCAAGTTTATGAATAGTATCATTATGGGTGTTAGTGGAGGAACAATTCCTAGTATTGAAGCTATTAGTATAAGTGTTACTTCTGATAAGTTTCCTGGAAGTAAGTAATATAAGAATCGCTGGATGTTGCTATATATTGTTCGTCCTTCTTTGATTGCATAGACAATCGTTGAGAAGTTGTCATCCTTAATTATCATTTCGCTTGCTTCCTTTGCAACCTCTGTTCCGCATAGCCCCATCGCAACGCCAATATCAGCTTTTTTAAGAGCTGGAGCATCGTTTACTCCATCACCAGTCATGGCCACTATATGTCCTTGAGACTGTAAAGCCTCAACCACTCTTAGTTTGTGCTTTGGAGTGACTCTTGCGTAAACTGCAACATCTTCAACTATTTTCTTGAATTCTTCATCAGACAATTTATCAAGCTCTTCACCAGTCAACACTCTTTGGCCGGGAAGCAGTATCTTAAGCTCTTCAGCAACTGCCTTTGCGGTCAAAGCGTTATCACCTGTTATCATAACCACTTTTATACCTGCCTCTTCGCACAAACGGATGGATTCAAGGGCGCTTGGCTCAGGAGGATCTCTTATTGATACTAAACCTACAAATATTAGTTCTTTCTCAACTTTTTTCAAATCATATTCAGTTCCTTTATGCTCTTTATATGCTAATCCAAGAACTCTAAAACCTTTACTCGCATACTCTTCGTTTTTCTTTATAATCATTGCACAGGTTTTCTTGTCTAGTTTTTTAACAGATCCATTCTCCAAGTAGTAGCCGCTTTTCTCAAGCAACTTTTCTGGAGCACCTTTACAATAGACGATTGGTTTTTTCTTCACGAGGTGGATGCTGCTCATACATTTTCTTTCAGAATCAAATGGGTGCTCATGAAGTCTTGGATAAGTCTTGTGAAACTCTTCCTTGTCCAGTCCTGCTTTTTTAGCAAGCACAATTAGTGCTCCTTCTGTTGATTCACCATCAACATGCCACACTCCATCATCATTCATCTTCAAAGAAGCATTATTACAAAGCGTTCCTATTTCTATTATCTTTGACACACCATTTGTTTTTAAAGGATCTATTTTTTCTTCTTCTTTTAAAAAAACACCTTCTGGAGAAAAACCTTTGCCTGTGACGCTTACCTCAACATCAAAAGCCCAGATATTCTCTATGACCATCCTGTTCTGCGTTAATGTTCCGGTTTTATCAGTGCATATGACTGTGCAGGTTCCTAAAGTCTCAACTGCCGGAAGCCTCTTTATTATGGCGTTTTGCTTTGCCATCCGCTTCATACCTATTGCTAAAGCAACACCTATTACTGCTGGCAAGCTTTCTGGTATTCCACTCACAGCAACAGCGACAGCCAACAATAACAAGCTTGCGAGAGGCTCGCCTCTCATAAAACCAATCAATACTATTAAAAAGCATATTACAAGGACTGTGTAGCTGAACTGTTTTCCAAGCTTATCAAGCCTTTTTTGAAGAGGGGATAGTTCTTCGCCTGCATCTTTTACCATTGAAGCAATTTTTCCAAGCTCAGTTAGTTTTCCAGTGTCTACAACGACGAACTTTCCATGACCATTAATCACTTGTCCGCCTGCATAAACCATGTTAAGCCTTTCAGCAAGCACAGTATTCTCAGCTAGTTCCTTGTTTAGCTTCATAACTGGAACACTCTCGCCTGTTAGTGCTGATTCATCAACCTGAAGGTTTACAGATTCAATTATTCGACCGTCGGCTGGAACAATGTTTCCCCGGCAAAGAACAACTATGTCTCCTGGAACCAGATCACTTGCAAGTATTTCTAGCCCCTTACCTTCTCTGATAACTTGGGCTTTTCTAGGAGTAAGATTTCTCAAAGCCTCCATATCCTTAGTTGCTTTAAACTCTTCAAAAAAGCTTAGCAGCACAATAAAAAGAACTATGCCTGTGATAACTACAAACTCGACGTGATCGCCTATGAAGAATGATATCAAAGCTGCACTTATTAGTACATATATTATGAAGCTCTTGAATTGACGCAAGAATATTGCAAGAATTGATGCTTTCTCCTCCTTTGCAGTGATGTTAGAACCATACTTTTCAATCCTCGCCTTAGACTCATCACTTGACAAGCCACTGGCTGAATCAACAGAGAACTCTTTAAGAACAGCTGATGAACTTTTAACATGCCACTGGCTCATAAACTTAAAAATTCTCTGAATAGCAATATAAACTTTGTGTTAGCACTAAAAAAGAATGAATTGACAACTATTTTTCAGCCAAGTTCCACAGGTATTCAAAGTAAGCCTTCATCTCTTCACAGACCTGTTTGCTTTTTATCTCAATAAATGATTCAGTTTCGTCAAGGTAGATGAAAGTTACGTATCCATCATAGATAAAGGTCGTTGCTTTGTTTGGGAGCCGGCCAAGAAAACGGTTTTTTCCAAGATTCTCAAACTGCTTCATGAATATGTTGTTCTTATGTTTCTTATCCCATATTGCTCTGCAGTCCACATTCTTAAGCGACTTAGTCTTTGAAAGCTCATCAAGCAATCTTTTTATCAGCAGCCTTGAAGAAGAAGTGGTCAGCTCCGGGCTATTACTTATCATATACCCAAATGTCAATTTTCCTTCTCTTGCAAGCTGATATAGTTTTGTATCAATTTCAGAGAAGGAACCCTTTGAATCAACATATCTTACGAAAGTTTCCTCTCTTACCTGCAGGCTTTCAACTTCTGGAATAATAGCTAGGAGCAGTGATTCCTTGCTTTTTATTCGTCCAAGAACATTTATCAATTCATTTGCAGAGAACAATCTTTTTCCTTTGATATTTGACTCTGAAACAAAGCCTTTTTGCACTAGCCTTTTTAGAACATCGTAGCATGATGAACGATGTATTCCCAAGTAATTTGCAATTTTATAAGCAGATAGTTGGTTTTTTCCAACCAAACAAATGAATATGTTGGTTTCATTATCATCTAAACCATATTCTTTTAATAGCAACTTGATTTTTTCATTCATGAAACAAAAAAAGAAGTTGTTATTTTTAAATATTTTCATTCAGTCGGTCTTTTCCGACTACGCAGATATTTAATTAGAGTTGCATCTCCAAAAAGCATGACTGTTGAATCTGATGTAATAAAATATGGGCGCGAGGAGGCATATTTGGCATATTCAGAACTAATTCAACACCACCAGATAGATATAAAAGAAATTCGTCCTAATCTACTAACAAGCATAGAAAAAAATGTGAGTGAATATATTAAAAACGAGGGTGTACCAAAATACCACTATTCAAAACTCAATGCAAGACTAATTGAAAAAGAGATCTTCTTCGAAAAATACCATTATTATCCGGATGGAGCAGAGTATATAAGCAGACTTTTAAAGTGTTTGAGTATCGATGAAGTAATAATTAATTTTTATGAAAACATTCCAAGATTAATCGCGGAAGCAAAAGAATTAAGAGACAAGCCAGCAAACATATTCTCTAGATGCAAAAATATAGTAATGGTAAAGACATACATGAAAAAAATTTATCCTATGCGTAAGAATTGGAAGAACCAAGCACTCGCCAGCTTAGCTTACAACCTGTCAGCGCAGGAGTCAGGTAAAGAATTAAACGCCAAGATGCAGCCATCAATCAGAAACGCGCTTGGCATAATAAGCTACTTCAAAATATGTGAGTTTGAAGAAAGAAGAGGGTATCCATTCAACATCGATGAAAGATGCAGAGAGATACTCAAGGAAGTGCCAAAAGACATCAGAACCAAGCAATTTGACGAAAAAGACATACTATCTGACTTGTTAGGGCCAATAACAGAAAGACTATTACATGAGAAAAACATAAGAGAGTTCCAAAACAACGTATAAATGAGAAAAAGAATGGTAGCCCCCGCCCGGCACTCACACTATAAATATCTATCTCGGAGAAAGTCAATCAAAGGAATAACAGGTGCCCACAGAATACACAAAATTTAAATATGTGGTCACCCACTTACATTATATGTACCTTGAAAAAAGAAAATCAGGAAAAAATACAAAATATTACTTTGTCCATTCATTTAGAGATCAAAATAACAAAGTCGTTAAACTAAGACGTTTTTTGGGAAGCAATTTAACAGAAAAAGAACTAGAAAAATTATCTAAACGGGCAAAACAAATTCTAGAAGAACAAATTGAAGAAATGAAAACAAACGTGTTTGATTTTTCATTATCAGACAAAGAAATCAAATCACTTAACAAATATAATGATAAAATAGAAATCAATCATTTTAGCGAAGAACAATGGCAACAATTCACAGAAGAATTTGTTTATAACACCAATGCAATTGAAGGCTCAAGAGTCCGACCAGAAGAAGTCTCAAAAATCCTAGAAAAAAAAGAAACAAAAAGTCCCGACGAAATAGAAACAAAAGGAGTAGCAAAAGCAATACAATTCATAAGGACAACAAAACAAGACCTAACAATAAACTTAATACTAAAACTACACAAACTATGTTTTGAAGGATCAAAATCATTCGCAGGAAAATTCAGAAACATAGAAGTCGTTATCAGAGGCAGAGACGAACAAATAATTCACACAGGAACTCCCGTAAAAGAACTCGAAAAAGAACTCAACTTATTCATAAAATGGTATAAAAAGAATAAAACCAAATTCAAACCATTAACATTAGCAGCAATAATACACAACCAATTCGAAGACATACATCCTTTTCAAGACGGAAACGGAAGAGTGGGAAGACTATTGCTGAATTTCATATTATTAAAAAATAATTATCCTCCAATAAATATCCTCTTAGAAGACAGAGCAGAATATTACTACATCTTGCAAGAATACCAAAAAAACAATAAACTAAGACCCACACTTCAATTCTTAATAAAACAATACGAAAAAACACTCAGACAGGTGACCACAAAAAATAAAAAGGATTGAATTTGTAGTCACCTATTTCAGACAATAGCCCCCGCCATGATTCGAACCGAACTACCTCTTGTTCAAATATCTCTTGTGGACAGCCAAATATCTTCTTATGAAATATTGTACGAAATGCTCTTCATCTTTTCGCAGCGCCTTATAATAAGATTTTCTTTTTTTATATTCTATTACAAGCAAAGGATATCCTCTGTCCCATAACACACTATTCATGATAAGTCTGCCTATCCTGCCGTTCCCATCGCCAAAAGGGTGGATTTTCTCAAATTTATAATGTACTCTCGCAGCGAATTCTACAGTGTGCATGTTGTTCTTGCTGTTCTGAAATCTGAAAAAATCATCGAGCAGCTTGTTTAAATCCTGCCAATCAGGGGCTCTATAATCTCCTACTCTTACAAGATAATCTCGGAATTTGCCTACAATATCGGATTTTGTTTCAGAAAAAAGTTTATTGTGCCAGTGGATTATGCTCTGTTTTGTAATCTTCTGTTTCTCTGAGAAAATCTTTTTGAATAATTCTGCGTGTTTCTCCGTCTCTTTGACATCTCTAAGTGGTTTTGAAGGTGCAATTCCATGTGCGACAATGTCTCTTGTCTCTTCTTCGCTGATTGTCGAGCCTTCTATAGCATTTGTGTTGTAAGTGAAGTTAATCGACAACTCCTGGATCATCTTCTCTTTGGCAGAAGGCGGAAGACGTTTCCACTCTTGATTGAATTTAGTCTTTATTATTTCAAAAACATCATAAAATGCTTCTTTTCTGCATTCTGCTAAGAACTTGTTTTTTACGATATCAATATTTTCAGGCACTTTAAGCCCGAGATATTTTTCTCTTGTGATAATCTTTCCATCCTTTCTGAACGAATGCTGTACATAATGTGAATTTTTACGTTTTATTATCCTCATAAAATTAGAGTACCATTACAAATATAAATAATTTTCTAAAAATGAGAAAAAAGTAATGATAGCCCCGCCCGGACAAAAATCTTCCGAAAAAATTGAACAAAAACTTATAAGCAACAATTCTAAAAACACATCATGATCTCAATCCAGAATTTTCCAAAAAACAAAATAGTCAGATACATTGCAGATTTAATCGAGCCATTCATAGTAAAACAAATCCAAAGAGAACACCACACATTCTTTGTCTATCGATGCAGCGATTACAACAATCTAAATCACCTTCTAAAGTGCCACAAGTTAAACATGAACGGTCTTGAAACATACAAAGAGTTAGTGGATAAATACTGGACTGCAATTGATCTTATATACTTCATAGTTGCTAAAATTCCAACTTACACAGGAGACAAACAATACTTTGATACACTAAGAGAATTAAATCTTCAGGAAAAAATAGTTATTGACATATCATTATATGAAGTGAAACTGACAATTGAAACCAGAAAACCAAATCTGTCAGTAAAGACCTATGAACTAATGAATGAATTAAAAAAACTTGGAAAGGACATGAGATTTGTTCACGTAAAACTAAGAGGAGATTTTGCGATAACCTTTTCAAACCAGAAATTTGATGAAACAAAATACTGTGTGAGAACACATTATGGGAGAAAAGAATATTATCTGGAACCTCGGTTCGAAACGTAGAACATATTTATACCAGCACATACAAAGTTATCAAGATATAAAAATATAGCCCCGCCCGGATTCGAACCGAGGTCCCAGGACTTTTTCGACGAAGACGAAAAAGTCAAAACTTTTCTTCAATGTCACCAAAATCCCGGATGATTGACCACAGATTGCATCTTGGTCTTCAAGACGCAAGTCTTGTTTGGCCGCTACACTACGGGGCTATATCTTAAGAGAACAGTGCTTCTTTTTATAAAAATTTCTGTTTGTGAAACTGACAACACATTTTTAAAGCATCGATATTTAACCTTTATGGTACGCTGTCGTCGCATAACTCGGTATTGCGTCGGTCTCGAACAACCTTTTAGCAAAAGCTTGACCAAAAAAAGGATTTGCTTTGGGCAAATCATTAAATCGAGTTAACCGATTCCTTACGGAAATCCCGGAAACCTAGTAGGTATGACCTATAGGTTGGGAAATTCAAATGTGAAACTGTGTTTCACACCCAGAAAACTCAGTTTTTCTGAATGTCCGGGCGACAGCGTTCATTTCTTTTTTGCTGGCAAATTATTCCACATTATCTCGAAGTATTTATTATATGCTTTCGCTAGATTGTTGTTTGTGATAAGAATTATGCGTATTATTTCTGTCCATACTACGATTCCAATTTTGTTTCCGTATACTATAGTTGTTGTTGGTGATGCAAATTCTAGAGGTAATTTTCTATTTTCTGACAAGGGACTTTCTAGAACTCCGTAGAATTCTGTGAACAATTGTTTTGCGTGGATTTTTCTTTTTTTTCTTTCGTTTAGATATTTTTCTATGAAAAATTTCGGAAGAAGTTCATCGTTAGAACTCAGTGTCGCACTGAAAATGGCAGAGGAAGAGCATAATAAAATATTTCTTATAACATTTCATGATCCAATATGGAAGTATACTGATGAATATCCTTATATAAAATAAATTATGCATTTAATTTATAAGGTTTTTATTCTTTTTTTATTGTCACATCAGACATTCCAAGGGACTGGCCTGCTTAAGGGAAGGAGTTTCGGATAAGGAAAAAATATTTACAGCGCGGCTGTGAGCTTTGCATAGTTCTCAACTCTTCCAGGCTCACTTTTCAGATAAACTATTACTGTATCTTTCTTCTCTTTTTTTATCCCTATCTTATATAAGATACTCTCTACTATTTTGTTCCTGTTTTTTTCATGTTTTATTTTTTCTATATCCTCTAATTTTTTCAGAGATTCATCATCATTTATTTCCTTGTAAATCATTTCAGCAGTTACAAAATTCTCTAAATCACCTTCGTTCTTGCAAATCTGAAAATCCTCTCCTTCAACAAGATATTTATTGGCGAGTTCAAACAAAAAAATTTGGCTGAAGCATGTATTAGAAAAATGGCTTACAATCACGGATTAAAAATTCATATACTTAAGGTGTTGCCTGACCATGTTCACATACTTGTAACACTGCCAAGAGGGATGCTTGATTCAAAAGCATTAATGCTTTTAAAAGGAGGATCAGCATACTACTTTTTCAAGAATCATCCAAAAAGCAGAC
>JAHJQL010000075.1 GCA_018819065.1 Nanobdellota archaeon
ATTATATTCAATAACTCCAATTACTAAAGTTAAAATTTTAGAAAATTTTTATTGGAGTTACTTCCTCAAGCTTTAAGCTTTCGGACTTTTCACTCTTGACCAAACTTCGTTTGAGAGTGAAAAGGAATATAACAGTTATTAGTTGCAATTATTTTCAAGGGTTACGAACGGATAGGGGGCATTTTTACGACGACGAACGAACGAGGGGGTGGGGCGGATGAACGAAACCAAACAGTTTAAAAAGAAAAACATTAATAAACCCACTAATTTATTCAATGTTAAGGGGTACCAAATGGCAAAACAAAAAATTGAACAGATTAATTATGCTACTGTAGCTAAGCCTCATACTCATATGTATCTTATGCATAAATATTGGGCTAGGAAACCCTATAATGTTGTTTCAGAGTATATTGAAAATTATACTAAAGAAGGGGATATTGTTTTAGACCCTTTTTGCGGTTCAGGTCCTACGCCTATTGAAGCAATTAAGTTAGGAAGAAAAGGAATTGGGGTTGATTTGAATCCCGTCTCAACTTTTGTTACAAAAATGACTGCTGTCCCTATAGATATAAATCAAATTAAAAAGGCATTTGAAGATATCAAGGCAAATTGCAAAAATGAGATTAACGAGCTGTATAAGACTAAGTGTAAGAAGTGTAAAAATGATGCGATAATTCTCGCTACTATCTGGGATAGAAAAAAGTCAGAATCTCTTGAAATAAGATATTATTGTGGGAATTGTAAAGCAAGAAATGCAAAAAAACCGGGAGATGAACACTTAAAATTGCTGAAGAAAATTGAAAAAATGAATATTCCTTATTGGTATCCAACACAAAGATTAGCTTACAATGGAGAAGATTTTAAAGAAGGAACACATTTAACTGATGCGGATTCTGTTGATAAATTGTTTACTAAAAGGAATTTAATTTCACTTTCTATACTCATAAATCACATTGAAAAAGTTAAGGACCAAAAAACTAAAGAGATATTTCAATTTGCTTTTACATCAATGTCCCATTTAGCAAGTAGAATGTGCCCTGTTGCTAAACCCGGAGGAAAAGGGCATTGGAGTAAATTCAGTGCAACATCATTTTGGTCGCAACATAGATATTATCTACCAATTATCTCGATGGAGTCCAATGTATGGATGCTTTTCAGAAGTGCTGTTGAAAACAAACAGGGGATTATTGAGGGGAAAACAGATTCAAATAACCAGATAAAATACTATAAAGAAGCTAAAAAATTTGATGATTTAAATGATGGAGCAAACATCTTCCTTAAAACACATAATGCTCTTGAATTAACTCAAATAATTCCAAAAGACTCTGTTGATTATGTATTTACTGATCCACCTTATGGTGGTGCAGTTCAATATTTTGAATTAAGCACCTTATGGGCTTCTTGGCTAAAGTTAGATTTAAACTATAAAGATGAAGTAACAATAAACAAACAACAAAATAAAGATTTTGAGTATTATCACAAAATGCTTACTGCCGCATTTAAACAAGTCTATGATGTTCTAAAAAAAGGTAAATATATGACTGTAACTTTCCACAGCACAGATATTAAGGTTTGGACTTCCATTATTAAAGCAATAGTTCTTGCAGGTTTTGATTTAGAGAAAATAGTCTATCAGCCTCCTGCAAGACCATCCGCAAAAGGATTATTGCAACCTTATGGCTCTGCTGTTGGAGATTATTATATGAGATTCAGAAAGCCAGAAGCTGATAGAAAATTAACCGAAGGGCAAGTTAGTGAAGAAAGATACGAAAGAGTAGTAGTTGAAGCCGCAAAAAGAATTCTGGCTGAAAGAGGAGAACCTACTATTTACCAATTTATACTTAATGGAATTATTGTTGAACTAAAACAAGAAGGAGCTTTATTAAGTGGAAAAAAGAACCCTGATGAAGTAATGAAAGAACATCTTAAAGATGAATTTACCCTCATAAATGTAAAAGATGAAAAGGGAAAATCAATCGGAAAAAAATGGTGGTTTAAAGATCCCAAATCAATTCCTTATTTGGACTTAGTGCCATTAGGAGATAGAGTTGAAACTGCTATTGTTGATGTTCTGCGTAGCAAAGTCAAAGTATCTTTTGATGATATTTTACAAGAGATATTTATTAAATTTCCAAATGCCCTAACACCAGATACCCAAGATGTAAGAGATATATTAAAAGAATACGCCGACACTACCCCAGATGGCAAATGGGTTTTAAAACCAATTGTTAAGGTAAGAGAAAGCGAGCATAGTAAAATGGTTTATTTCTTAGGAATTTTAGGGCAAAAAGCAGGGTTTGATGTATGGATTGGTATTAGAGAACAAGGGGATATTTATAATAAAGTGAAATTGTCTTCATTAATAAACAATAAGAAATTAACTTTTAGGTTTATACCTGTAACTAATCTAGACCGAGTTAAGCAGATTGATGTTATATGGCTTGATGAAGGTAGGATTAAGTATGAATTTGAAGTAGAAAATACAACTGCAATTACAGAAGCCATAGTTAGAGGTTCAAATATACCTCATAATACTATTAAAAGACTGATAATAATTCCAAAAGAAAGGGAAAAATTGCTTTATAGGAAATTAGAAGAACCTATTCTAAAAGAAAGTCTTATTAGAGATAGTTGGCAATTTATTTTCTACAATGACCTAGAAAAATTCTATAATAACAATAATCGTAAAAAAGAAATTTCAACTGAAATTTTTGATAAAATATTTAGAATGCCTAAGAATGACCCAGAACATACACAAAATTCATTAAATGTATACTTATAATTTTAACGCCCACCCTAACGAACAAAACTACTAAAACGAAATGTCCCCCTTGATACTTGTTCTGGATGTATCGCTTCGCTTATTTGATTGAACACGAGCCACTAAAAATTACTTTGCGGACGCAAGTTTCCAGAACTCCACTTCGCTACGCACCCCGCTGCGCTCTCACTCCATTTCGTTCTGTTCAGGTCACTTAACACGTATTATATTCAATCGTCGTGTAGATTAATTAAAAGGGGGTTGCCGCCTTAGTCTCTTCGAGACAGATAGGAAAAACTTCGTTTTTCAAATTTATTAAAGTATGGCTCCTTACTTTTCCTCAATAAACATGTCTTGTGGCATATAAGCAGCTTGAATCATATACTCGTCAGGATCTCTGATAAATAGAGATTCACTTCCATCTCTGTGTTTTTTTCTCTCATAATGGATATTTTTTCCGTTTAATTGTTCAATCAAATACTCCAAATCAGCAGGATTATCAGTTGTAAAACCAAAGTGATCAACTCCTTCTCTTGAACCACTGTGGGCACTTCTTTTAAGCCCAATAGATGTTCCATTTAGACCTAACATCATGATATTTTCTCCCACACTCCTTCTCTCCACATACAATCCTAACACGCTGAATAATCCTTCATAAAATTCTGCTGACTTTTCTGGGTTTTTCACACATAATGCTATGTGATTTAATCTATAACTCATTTTAATCTCCTCCGACAACCAATGGTTTGTTTTCAGAAAACTTGATTCCTGAAACTCTATAAAATTCCCTTGTATCTATTTCATCTTTTCTTAATTTCTGATAAGCATTTCTAACTTCACCAATTCTTCTTTGAATTCTAGCATCTGCAATCAGTCTTAAACTAGCTCCGTCATTAATTCCTTCTATTAGCGGCTCTTCGTAAGTATGCACTTCATTTACACTTCCATCTGGATTTAATTTTGGGATAAAATAAGTTACTCTGCTTCTTTCTCTGTCAATATCTTTTTCTGCTACAAAATTAGGTTTAGGATAAACATAAGAATTTCCTTGTTCGTGCAGGATATTATATGCTTGCCATCTTGCCATATCTGATGTATCAAAATGCCCATCTAAAAAAGTGATTGCCTCACTAACCCTTTCAATAGGAACTGTCAATTCTGGATAAGAGGGAGAGTGCATATTTACAATTGCTTTATACGGAATTACTCCTATTTCATAAGCAGCTTCACTAATAGCTCTCATTTTCTCAGCTGATTTTTGAGGATCATCTCTGTAAAAATTAATCCCTTCTTGAAGAGGCATTTGTAAATGAATACTAACTCCTGCTTCTTGTAGTCTTTCAGTTGCAATTCTTGCTTCGGGAGTTAATAACTGGTGTTCATCTGTTACATGGCAATTAAAATACAATTGCTTTTTTGCTTTTCCATTTCTGCCATTATTTTTTCTTCTAAAATCAGATAATCTGCTAACTAAATCATCATTTATCTTATAGAACAATCCCTGATACACGGCAGAAGTACAAATTCTAACAGCTTTCAAATGCTCTGCTTTTCCCAGATGATCAAGTATTTTTCCCATTGTGTCCGGAGAATACATCAATGGCTCTCCACCACTAATAATAACAGTATTGACTTCTGGATGTTGATTTAACCAATCTGTCAATAATCTTGTTTGTTCTACTGCTCTTTGTTCTTGTAGATTTAATTCTTTTTTTAATTCTGCATATTTTGGATCAATATCTGCCAATGCAGACATTCCTAATCTTGTCAATACACCTTTATAACATTCAGCACAACCAACAGGACAAAATTCTGTTATATTCTCAAGAACAGCATAATCAAACTTTCTTGAACCAAGATATTTGCTACCTTCTCTAGTAATTGCTCTGATTTGGTCTTGGCCTCTAAAAATTCCATATGGATCGAGACTATGTTTTTCTTTACCAGAATATAATTTTGGTAAACTTGGAACATATTTCTTCATTGTAGAGCCGCCAAATAATACATTAAGAGGAAGAATACTCATCTCTCTTCCAGTTTCCAAAGATGCGCTGACACTTTCAACATCTACTTCTTCATTTAATGAAGTCAAAGATTTCAAATCAGTTACTCTAAAAGCCATATGAAAAGCAGGAGTTTGCCATAAATCATTCCTATCAACACCTAAAAAAGAAGCTGTTCTAGATACTAACTCATCTAAAGTCTCTCCTTTATCTTCGGGAACTTCAGCAGTTTCAAATCCATTTTTCTGAAGATAATAATTTCTAGCATAGCTATAAAAATCTCTTATTCCAATTTCCAATGCTTCTTGTTTAATTTTATCCAATCTCATTTTAACCACTTAATAGTAATATCACATAGAAGTATATAAATAGTTGTAGTCTTAATTAAGATGACACAATAGAAAGATTTAAATAAGGCCTTTCATATAATTAATATAATGGCAGAAATTGACATTTTAGAGGATTTAGGACTTTCAGAAGCAGAAGCTAAAGTATATTTAGCTCTATTAGAAACAGGCTCTACTTTGGCAGGCCCCATAATAAAGAAAACAGGCCTACATAGAGGTACAACTTACCAAATATTACAGAGATTGATTGAGAAAGGATTAGTCAGTTATGTAATAAAAGCAGGAAAAAGATATTTTGAAGCAACTGATCCAAATAGGTTTTTGGCAATTTTAAAAGAGAAAGAACAAAAAATACAAGAAATCTTACCTTCCTTAATTCAGAAAAGAGAACTTGGAAAAGAAAAACAAGAAGTTAATGTATATTCTGGATACAAAGGAATTAAAACTGTATGTGAAAATATGCTTGAAGAACTAAAGGAAAGGGGAGAATATCTTGATTTTGGAGTTTCAGGATTATTCAGAGATGTGATGGGACCATATTGGGATTTATGGCAAACAAAAAAGAAAAAATACAAGATAAAAGCTAAATGTATCTTTGATGAAATCTTAAAAGAAAAAAATCCCAATCTTTTAAAAGATTATTTTGGAGAAGCAAAATTTCATTCTAGTGAATTTAAGAGTTTAACAGACACAATAATATACAACGATAAAGTTGTTTTATTTATTTGGACAGCAAAACCCCCTATTGCTGTTATAATTCAAAATAAAGAAAATGCAGAGTCTTATAGAAATCAATTTAATTTAATGTGGAAACATTCTAAGAAATAACGGAGCCCCACTAATCTTCTTTTTTAGGAAAAAAGAAGCAAAAAAGGCGGCGGCAACCCAAATAAAATATAGACACGACGACTTTGAGTTTTCCCTTCGGGACATTGCACTAAAATCTCATCCCTTCGGGGAATATAACAGCGGAAGCCGTCCCGTAATTATTTTTATTGATTGCATATTAAATTAACAATTCATAAAAAAAAGCATTATATTCTTTTTAGCAGCCATTAGCTGCTTTTAATCTCCAAATTATGTAGAAAGTTTATATTGATTAAAATTATCTTTAAAGACTTGAACCAGTTTTGAGATTTCCTCTTTTGCTTGCTCTTTGTCAAACATTTTATTTTCTCTCCTTATTGAGCACGTAATAAGCCCCCCTATAAGAGCCAACTTTTTTGACATATTTGAATTTCAACAACTCGTTAATATCTGCGATTGAAGTCCCAAAAGAAGTATTGTTGAGTTCCATATACTTTTTAGTTTTAATGGATTTATGTTTTTTCAGAAATTCAATGACTTTCTTTTGTCGCTCGTTTAAATCAGCATAGTCTTCTATTGGTTTCTGTTTTCCTTTTTGATTGTATAGCACAATACGGAAAAAATGTTCATATATCCCAAATTCTGGATCTCTTAAACCTTGTTCGCGCATAGAATTAATCATTCTTGGAACTCCAGAGCCAAGACCTTCTACATAACCATAATCACGTAATAATCGGTAAATGATGGGATTTCTTCGTACCGATAATGTCCCAAACAATTCTCGTGGCAACCCTATCGGTAAAGAGCCAGGACTTGTTAATTCAATCCGATTGCTAAAAAGATAAATCTGGATAGAATCTTTACTAAAATAATCCCTATGAGCAACTGCATTGACAATGGCTTCACGCACAACATCAATGGGATACTCGTGTTTTTCTTCTCTTTTGGCTTTATCAGTTATTTCTATGCTTTTGGAGAGGTTCTTTTTCACAAAAGAAAGCGATTTTTCTATTGAACTTACAGGGTCATCTTGAATCATCTGATGAGAGATGATTTTTACAGGCTCTGTACCATCAAATTGTGCAAGTTTAATCTCAACTTGTGGGAAAAATTCGGCTGGCTCTTTTCCAAAGAATAGGAGAGTTGCATTTTTAATCTTTAAACTTCCATTTTTAGAGGCAAGTTTTGAACTAATGAGAAAATTCTCTACTGAATTATGTTTCAAGAAATCTTCATGACCGCGAACTTTCAGATACTCTTTTATTTTTTCAATTTCAATATCTTTAATTGTGGCATCGCTAGCAATTTCATCAAAACAGAGAATTTGTTTACTTCTCAAGAAATCTACTAACTGATTACCCTCTATCTTCTTGAGGGTGCTTCCAACCTTCACATAAACTACACCTTGAAATGTGTGGAATGTATTGTCAATGGCTTTCTGAACAATAACTGCAATAATCTTTTTTGCATCAATAGTATAAACCTGAATTTGTGGAATAAGTGGCGGTGAAATTGTTTGTGCGACAGCTGAAATTTTCTGCTGTACTTTATCAACGTCCTCTTTAATTCCAACAATATTCTTTTTTGCATCAACGCCAACAATAACCATGCCCCCGTAAGTATTAGCAAACCCGCACATCAACTTTGAGAATTCTTGTGAACTGTGGAAAGATTGCTTTAGCTCAACTTCTTGTGTTTCTCCGCTTTCAATTACTTCTAAAGTCTGGTCTTTGTCTATTTTCTATCAGTTACTTTTGATAATTAATTGATACTAAATTGATAGTAATATATAAAACTTTCTACTCCTAAAAAGAACCATTGATGAGGATACTATCAAAATAATCTGATACTAAATGATACTAAATGATAATAATTAATAGTGTTTTCTCCCCCCTTTCTTCTTGTTTTCAAAGTAACGCTAATGCTCAAAAGATAAAACGAAACTCCCCCTGACGTATTAACAAAAAGAGCCTTCAGCTTTGATGAAACGAACTCCCCCTCGTCCTTCGGACATATAGTCTGCTTCGCAGAATTTATAGAAACGGAAATTTTACTTTGATTTTTTGCCTTCGGAATCGTTGCACTAAAAATCAATCCCTATCGGGAGAGCATAACATCGATTATATTCAATCGTCGTGTGGAATTATATTAGGGAGTTGCCACCTTAGTCCCTCTGGGACAGCTAGTCTTCGGCTTTGCCTCAGAAATTTTATAGATAGAGCTTTGGCTAGACATCTATCCCGTGTTGTTTAAACCACTCACGCGTTGAAGGTTGAATACCCTTTGTATTTCCTTCTGCAAACATTTGAGCTTTTATTTTATACCCGAATGACGAGAAATATTCTTCTAATACTCTATTTGGTAAACTTCTAAAATCCATGCTTCGACCAGAAACACCAATGGAATCTCTTTCATCATTAACGCTAATATCCCCTCCACCGAGAATAAGACCTTCTACCTTACATTTTCCACATACCTGACCATGAGTATAGGCATTACCCAATGCCCATACCTGAATGGTATTTTCAAGTGCAGATAATACAAATTTTCCTGTGTGTTTAGTACTCCATTCATCTTGCTGAGTTAGAAAATAATCTACTCCTTTATAGTCTTGTCCAAAATTCCTTATTACAGGTGTAGCGTAATTAAGTGCCATAGTTTTTGTTATTACTATAAAGTTTATAAACCTTCCGAGAAATATAACCAAAGCCCCTTGATTCTTGTTCTTGATTTCTCACTTTGTTCGTTTGCCCCATCTTCAAATAATCTTTTTTTCAAAATCTTCTGCAATTCTTTCCAACCGGTTTTTATCTTCAATTTTATCTTGCATGTATTGAGGTATGCTTTCTAATCCATCTCTTCCCGCAGTTATTCCTACAGTGATTGCTGCAAGACTATCAACATCTCCACCATATTGAATTGATCTTTTTAATGCATCAAATGGATTTTCTGCATATTTTATTGTGTGAAGTGCAGCTCCTGCTGTTCTCATAGCATCGGTTGCAAGTCCGTAAAGATTTTTTATTGGAAAGTTAGATATTGGTTGTGGTCCGCATAACAGTTCGTAATCTTTCTCTGTTAACTCTCCTTTTAGAGAATCAATTGCTTTCAAATATTGATATGTCTCAGCATCTATTTCTTTTATAAACTCACCACAATATTTGATTAAATCTTTTTTATCGCCATTTTTTACAAGTATGTACTTTGCAGCTCTTGCAACAATTATACTCGCAGCTCTTGCTTTTGGATGTGGATGTGTTGCATCTGCGTTTATGATTGCATACTCTTCTAGTTTTTCGCCTGCAAAACCCAATGGTACTGCTCTCATAGGTGGAGCGTTTCCAGGATATTGTTTTGAGCCTTGAAGTTTTCTTATATCCTCTATGCTTGCTTCTTTATTATAATACTCTTTAATTGAACCATGTCCGGGTCTTAGAATATTTTTATCTTCATAAAACCAGTCATACTCTGCTTTCCAGTGTTCAAGTAATAATTCTTCAGAAAAAACTCTTTTATCCATCATTGCGTTCATAAGCCCAATGGTCATTTCTGTATCATCAGTGTAGCGACCTTCTTTATAATTTTCAGCCCACTTACTTTTGAGATTGTTAACAAAGTGTGAAAAATCAACATTTTGAAGTATCCAGTCTCTTGAACTAAATTCAAGTCCGAAGCCATAAGAATCTCCAATAGCAATTCCAAGCAAAGTGTTTTTTATCATAGTTTATTTTTTTGTTTTATAGAAAATTGCAGACTGATAGAGATATACATTTTCTCCATTTCTTACAGGAAAGCCATTGTATAATGCTATCGCATCAAATCCGCCTTGATGTGCTGTTTTTTTTAATTGCACAGTTGCCAAAACCATTCATCAATCCTATTGTTCCAACGGCAGGATTTGTTCTCTCCACTTTATCACTTCCTTTTTTTAAGAAATTATGGACTGATTATTGGGTTAAAAAATAACTGCGAATAACTTTATACAAATAAGTTTATAATCTTACAGCTATTATTTTTATCGCAGTTGATGATGAGGTTATTCTCGTCTGAATTCATGATGACTAAGAACTGTCTGAGACTGCGGCTGTAAAAATAGAATGATTTTTATACTCTTTTTATTTTATTCTTCACATGCTAACCACAATTTTGATTGTGATTTTTGTCTTTGTTCTTCTTTTCTCATTTTTTTACAAGTTTTACTTCTTGCGGGATCCTGTCAGAAAGATTCCTGTTGGTGACAACATCTTAAGCCCTGCAGATGGAAAAATAATTTTGATAAGACCCTATAATTCTAACAATTTAAAAGTTGACAAGAGATTCTTTGGGGCAGTCAAAACATTTACTAGAGATGTTTCAAAAGAAGGATACATAGTCTCAATTTTCATGAACGTGTTTGACGTGCACATAAACAGGGCGCCGATAACTGGGAAAGTCAAGTATGTCAAGCACACAAAAGGTAAGTTCTTAAACGCGGAGATTGAAGCATCAACTTTTGAGAATGAAAATGTGCAGATACTCATACAAAAAGATGATTTTAAGGTTAAGATGATACAAATAGCTGGCTTAATTGCAAGGAGAATTGTTCCTTTTGTCAAGAAGAATGAGTCTGTCATAAGAGGACAAAGGATTGGTCTTATAAAGCTCGGAAGCCAAGTTACACTAATACTTCCAAAGACTGTGAATATAAAGGTCAAAGTCGGACAAAAAGTCTACGCAGGAGAAACTGTTATTGCGGAGAAATAATGGTGTGAGTTAAGCCCAATCTCATTTTCGACTTTTCTAAAGCCGACTTTCTCGTAGAAAGGAATAAGTTTGTCTTTTTCTCTTGATGAAATGAGTGATTATTCTATTTTTTTGGGTTTTTGGACTGCAAAACAGAAAACTTTATAAATAATTAACCACTAAATAGTAGTATTAAAATGACTGATTTATTCACATTAGGGGCTCCAATCAACCCAAACTCAAAAGCAAACGGATTGTTTCCAGCAAACTATGTCCAATCAAATAACTTTCTTCTGAATAAATTCATGTTGAATCTTGCAGGAGGAGACCTTGAAATACACCTTCAAGAGTCAAGTGAGCTGCCAAGAAATGAGCAGGAATTTGAGCTCTTTGCAGATTTAGTCAGACTTGCACGAACAAACAATGTCGACCTTATGGGTCATATACCGTTTATAGAACCCCACAATCCGAAAAACAGACAGCCGTTCAAGTTTGATTTTTCATGGTTTGTAGTACCTTCAGAATATACATCAGGAGAACTATCCTTGCCAGCAGGCATTGGAATAAGAGAGCAACCAAAAGAAGTTGCCTATAGGTCAATTGAGCTGTTTCACAAACTTGAAGTAGATACGATGACAGTTCATGTCACAAAGCCAGGACTGTTCTTAAATGAAAATGATTGGACAAAGTACCAATCATATATTGAAGACTTGTTGAGATATACAGAATTAAACAGTAAAGGTGTAAAGATTGCGGTTGAAACAGGTGGAGTTGAACCTGAAAGATTGATTGGACTGCACAAAAACTATGGAGTTTTCATAAATGTTGATACAGCTCATGCATTCCTTGATTTCCAGAAGTTAAATCTTGAATTAAGTGATTATGACATCAACAAGAAAGTTGTTGAGTTTGCAGAACGGACAAGAGACTTTACGGCGGTGTATCATTTCACCCAGACAACAAACAATATTGATGCTCACTGGGGTTTGTTTGACAAGGACGGTGTCTTGACATGCAATGAAGAAATCATAAGAATTGCAAAGGAAGAAAGAAATAGGGGTTTGCATCCTGTTCACTGCATGGTTGAGTCAAACCTCCACATAAAAAATTTTCTTCATGTGGATGATGTATTGAAAAATGTAAAGGCGGTAAAAAAAGAATATAACTATCTTACACTTTTCATCGGGCTTCCGGGAGTTGGGAAGTCTGAAGCGCTTGAAAATATACTTGTATATGAGGATGATAGCAAGCCAGACGGCAAGCCAATACAAATTTTAGAACCAGAGTTCTTCGGCCACATCATAAGAAGCAATAAATTCCGAGACGTTAAGAAAAAGAACAAAGACTCATTGATAGAATCCCCAGAAACTGAACTTATACCAAAAAATGTGAGAGAGAGCGAGATATACGAGAATAACATACACAAACTGCTGGAAAGAGACCTAAAACAAAAAGAGAATGTCACAGTTGATGCGACATACAACATTAAGGAGATCAGAAATAAACTTTTTGATATTATTAAGGATAACAGTCCTACAGAAGTGTACATATTTCACCTGACCTGTAATAATGACGATTTGCTGGCGCAAAGATTTGATGAAAGAAAAAAGATATCAGATAACAACAAGGTTACAGGCACATATCATATAGATGATATACGTAATATTGAGGTCTACAAAAAGATGAAAGCAGAATCGCCGGGATTCTCTCATAAAGAATTAAAAAACCTGAAGAACGTTCACATAATTGAGTATGATACTGAAAAACAAAGAATAAAGCTGTACAATCCTGACGCCAAATCAAAAGGTCTTGCATATGTTCTTAAGTCTGCTTCAGAAAAGAAGTATGATGTTGAGGTTAAGATAGTAAAAAGGTTTTTAACCCTTTAACAAAAGACACCTGCTTGTAATCCTTGAACATCACTAGCAACTCATATGATTTTATCTCTGGAAAATCATTTCTTATCTTTTCAAGTAACTCTTGGAATCCTTCGTGGTCTTTGCTCATTATTTCCATTCTTATATTGTAGGAGCTAATATTTTTATCAACATAGAAAATGTTTGAATTCATATTACAGAAGCTTATCATCTTGCTTTCAACTTCTTTGGTCAGGTTTCTGACTTCCAAAAGCAGCATGTGATGGAGGTAATCCAGTTTAGAGGTATCAATAAATGCCCTGAAGCTTCTGATGATATTTTTCTTTGTCAGGTTCTTGATCCTATGGCTTGTTGCTTCAGGAGTGAGTTTCACCTCTTTGGCGATGTCGATGATGTTTGTGCGGGCATTCTTACTCATGACTTCAAGAATCACGATATCCTTCTCGTCGATTTTTGCGTCAACTTTTCTCTCTGGCTCTATATGTGATGAAATCTTTGCTTTGGGATTCACGAACAGGAGGTCTGCATCCTTGTATATCTTCACTCTTTCAGATGTGTAATGATCGCGAAGATTGTTTCCCATGTATGTGAAAATCTCTGTGATTATAGTGTCAAAGTGAAACTTGTCTTTTGACAGCACCGTGATAATCAGATCCCACTTCCCAGAGCAGGCAGCGATCCATTTAACAAACGGATGATTTTTGAGATAGTCTATTATCTCTTGTTTTCTTTCACTTGTAAAATTCTGCAGAAGAAGATGGGTGTTGTAGGATGTGAACCCTAACTTATCAGTATCAACCAAAGTTAAATATCCTTTTACAAAACCATTGTCTTCCAGTTTTTTTATCCTGTAATCAACAACTTCTCTTGAAGCCCTAATCTTCCGTCCTATGCTGCTACTAGTCTGCCTGCAATCCTTCATAAGTTCGTACAAAATTTCCTTATTTCTTAGATCTAACTTCATTTTTAGCTTAATTTATTTATTTTAAACTAATTATATTATATAAATTTTTTGTTTATGTAAATTTTTCTTCACAAATTTTTATATCCTTCTTTCGTTATGCTAGTAGTGGGTAATCAAAGATGGAAATAAAACTTTATGGCGTTAGGGGATCAATACCAACACCTGCAACAAATGATTTTGATACGAGAATGTATGGTGGAAATACAACTTGTTTAGAGGTAATTGCGGATTCAGGCGATGAATACATACTTGATGCAGGCTCAGGAATAAGAGTGCTTGGAAACGAATTGATGAAGAAAGAGTTTGGAAAAGGCCAAGGCAAAGCAAAAGTCCTGTTAAGCCACATTCACTGGGACCACATACACGGATGGCCTTTTTTTGTACCTGCCTACATACCAGGAAACGAGTTCGAGATATATGGAGGAAGAAAATCTGATGAAAAACTGGAAGAGGCTCTTAAAGAGCAAGGAATATGCTCAATAACACAGGCTGCCTTTGAAAAACAACAGAGCAAGTACGTGTTTCCAATAAGACTGAACCAGATGCCTTCAACAATAGAGTTCTACGACCTGGATGAAGGATACACAATAAACAATGGCTTGAGAGTTGGATACACAGAGCTCAACCATCCTGACGGAGTATACTCATACAAGCTTGAAGAGAAAGAAAAAACATTCATTTATGCAACAGACACAGAGCACGATGGAGAAATAAAAGGAGAAAAATTCGGAAGCATGGACAAGAAACTGATTAAATGGATCAAGGGAGCAGACATACTCTATTACGACGGCCAATATGCACCTGAAGAGTACAACCCAGAACAATACGGATTAAAAGGAATGCCAAAGATTGGATGGGGACACAGCACATACGAAAAAGGCGTAGAGATAGCAATAGAAGCAAATGTTAAGACTCTTGTATTAGGGCACCACGACCCGGCGCACGATGACAACTACCTTGACAACTTGGAAAAGCGAGCACAAACTTACATGAAGGAGAAGCTTAGGGAACTTGGAAGAGTTGAGAGTGAAATAGAGGTTATACTTGCAAAGGAAGGGATGAGTTTGTCCCTTTAATTTTTTTTATTTTTTAACAGGCAGAGAGAGCGAAAGCTAGTGAGAGCTATGTCAAAATGAACAAATCAGATTTTATGAAGGAACAGGAAAAAGCCCACAAGAAAGAACTTGAACAGATAATAATAAGCTTGGAATGCTCAAAATTCTGGGATACAAAAGGGAGAGATGACTTCAAAGTTGTTCTTGCACAGCCAGACAAACTAAAAACACTAAAGCTATCAGCAGGACTGCAGATAGTGGCAGATTATATTCATAAAACAACCAATGTTCAGGTTGATTTTGCATCTCTTTATGATGAGGAGTTGATGAATCTTTTTGGTCCGAATGACAACACAACCACTCTGTTCAATGAATGGAATGTAAGCGATTCGGATATCATAGGAATAGGGATATCAAATCCTTGTGTTGTTGGAACTTTCTTCAACTTTCTTGACAAGTCAAAAGTACCAATACTAAAAGAGCAAAGGATACTATATCATGACCCTTTTATAATTGCAGGAGGACTTGGAGTTACAAATTCTTCTCCATTGGAAAGTTTTATCGATGCATTTGTGATTGGAGAAGGAAGTATAGCTGCATCAGAGCTGGTGACAAAGTATCAACGCGCAAAAGAGAGAAATCTTTCAGAAAAAGAGTTGTACAAAAGCTTAACAGAAATTCCCGGGGTGTATGTGCCTGAATATTCTAAAAATAAAGTAAGGTTCCAAACAATAAATGATGTGAAAGGTGTAAGAAGAGCAAGTCTTCTGATGTCAAAAGACAAAGCCTTGATATTTGCCGATTATTCCTGCAAGTTCAAATGCTCTTTTTGCCAGATGAGCAATGTTAGAGGAAGCTATTCATTCCAAGGCTTAGACAACATAAAAGAATATCTGACAGAGTTTGATGGATTGGGAGTTGAAAATGCAACGATAGCAGGAGGGAGTGTTACAAACATCCAAACAGAGAAGCTGATAGAACTGTTTGCATGGGCAAAAAAAAACTTGAGTAGAACAACGCCAGTCATAAGATCTGTCAGGATTGATGACTTTCCTAAAATATTTGATTATTTAGAGCAGGGCGAGATTCACATAGCTCCTGAAACTGGCTCTGATTACTTAAGGAAGAATGTGCTACTAAAGAATTTTTCTAATGAGCAGATATTAAAAAACCTTGAACTGGTTGCTTCAAAGGTTTCTCATGTCAGGATGTATCACATTGTTGGCATACCAACAGAAACAGAAGAACACAGAGAGATGTACTCTGAGTTGGTTGGAAACGTATCTGAAATTCTTTCAAAGTATCATTCTGAAAATGAAATTGAGATATATTCTTATCCTCTGCTTTCACAGCTAGGGACACCTTTAGAGAATTATGGGATCATAGGGCTTGAGAGATTTAAGCTATATGTACGTCAATTCAGAAATTCAGCAGCTACAAGGATTCATGACTCAACAACCCTTAACATTTATCCTTTAGATCCTTTGTGGCATCTGTTTCAGGGATTGGCCAATACAGGTGGAAAAGAGGTTGGAGCAGTTCTTCATGAAGGATATCTGAATGGTAATACTTTGGAGGCATACATGAAAGTTTGCGATGACCATGGGCTTAAATGGAGAGACTGGTTTGGTGCAAATCCAAATGCGTCATGCAATTTGATTCTTCTGCAAGACCAAGCAAGAATTGACCGAAGAAAACAGTTCATCAACAAAAGCATTCTAAGAGGCGAAACATATGAAACTTGAACAGGCAATAGATAATCTCATATATCTGGAGCGATATGTCAACACGAGAAAATACGCGGATTATGCGGCTTTTTCAGATGTTTCAAGAGAATACCATCCTGTGGAGGGTTCTGAAAGTTTCAACCTAGGATACATTGACCTTGACCCTGATGAAATCACTGTCTTGAAAGCGAATCCTGATACTGAACTTAACATAAAGCCAAACCGATTCTATGTCCACCCAGATATGATTAATGAGTACAGCGAAATTCCTGAATTCAAAACTCTTGCAAGACAGAATGGAAACGTCAAAGTCACCCCTACTTCTTCAACAAGAACTGTTATGCCTATTGGTGAGAACTACTACATAAAAGTCAACCTTAACAAAAGAATATCAAGATATATTCGAAGGCTGAGAAAAAACTCAGTTGAACACAGCATAAAGATATCAAATGAGATGGAAGAAGCATCAAGGAATGCTCCTGAAGAATTTGCTTATCTTCCTGAAAGCTACGGCATGATCTATAATGGAATTGGACAGATAATAAGAGAAGCAACTCCCAGGCCAATTGCTGAGGATGACAGATTTATGATACCTTATTTTTCTCTTCATTCAAGAGACCTTAAGAATCCAAAAGATGATCCTTTGCTTGTTCAGCTCATAAACCGAAGCGGAAGCAAACCAGCGGATTATTTCTTGGATAAGATAATCAATCCCCTGATAAGCTGCTGGAGCTGGATGGCGCAGGAAAGAGGAGTGTTGCTTGAAAGCCACAGCCAAAACACCCTTTTGGAGCTTGACTACAACTTTGAGCCAAGAAGAGTAGTTCATCGTGATTTTCAAAGCCTCATGGTGAATACTGAGCTGAGAAGGGAAAAAGGGCTTGAAAATTGCTTTAATAAGCATATTCTTGGGCAGGAAGATGGCATAGCAATAAAGCAAAACTACAGCTTTGTTTTTGACTGGTTTATTGGGCATTATCTGCTTGACAAAATGGTGGGCTGTATGGATAGGCACTACAGTATTAATCCAGAGGATATCAAAGACGGTGTAAAGGATGTTTTCAACCACCACTTCAAGAACCAAAAGTTGTATTTTTCAAAAGAAGTGTATGGATTTGTAAAGAGCCCGCTGAAAGATAATATGACTGTTATTGAAGTGAAAAAAGAGTGTGCTGATTATCGCTGATTGAACCGTTTTTACTCTTTTTATTAAAAAGAATATATCAATATATTTTTACAATATACAATATTGTGGAAAAGTTTATATATATTCTTTATTTACTAGTAATATTGCTTAGAAAAAAATATTCTCCTAAGTGTGGGTGATTAGAATCAAAAGAAAGGTCATAAAACAAGGACACAACACCTTAACAATAACCCTGCCTAAGCAATGGAATGAAAAACATCAGATAAAATCGGGAAATGAACTAGAAGTGATGGAAGAAGGTGATATTCTAACAATATTTCCACACAAGAATGTTCAGTTGCCACAAATAACTCTTGATGTGAGAGGACTAAGTCCGATTGTCATCTGGCGATTTGTAGCCTCAGCATACAGGGTAGGATATGATGAGTTCAAAATATTATTTGACACAATTGAAACAAAGAACAGATACTCTGCATTCTCATATAATACAATGAACTTTCTTTATCCAGGTGTAAATGACCAAAACCCAGTATTAAGTCCAATTGAAGTAATACAATTAATAGTCAACAGGTGTATAGGAATAGAAATAATCGATCAGAAAAGAGACTGGTGTCTGATAAAAGAAATGGGCGAAACAACCAACAAAGAGTTTGACAATGCACTTCGAAGAATATTTTTGTTGTTGATGTCGTTTGCTGAGGAAATCTTTAAATCAATAGAGTGTGGAAACAACAAAGAAAGCTTAAAAAGCGTACATCTTATAGATACAAACATAGACAGATTCACAGATTTCTGCCTACGAGTACTCAACAAGAAAGGTTATGAGAAAGACTCAAGAAAAACACCTATAATGCACACGACAATCTTTCTCTTGGAAATGATAGGTGACGAGTTCAAAAAGATAAGTATTCACTTGCTTGAAGCTGAAAACACCACAAAAAAACTTGAGAACCTATTCAACATACAAAACCAACAGCTGAGAAGGTTCTACGAGTTATTCTATAATTTTTCTGATAAAAAATGCTTGGAAATATACGAGGAAGACAACAAAGGACATCTTTACAACGTAGACCTTTTCGAATCATTGAGCACAGACGAAAAAGAAATGCTGCACCATATGAAGAAAATAGGAGTCTACATCACAAGTTTAACAGAGCTAAGAATTGATTTAGAGCGGTAAGAATTCATTCTTCATAATTTTTTGAAGTTTCAAAAAACAACAAATCTTCTAGTTTTTTAGAATCACGAACTGTTCCATAAACTAATGCTCCACTTTGGGAGGAACCGCCAAAGCCAGAAAGAGCAATTAAAACCTGGTCGTTTTGCAGATTCATAGAAAAAGTTCTTGATGACTCAATATTATCTTTCACATTCTTTAATATCTCAACGTGACCAACTCTTTTTAAATCTTCAAGAGCTTTTTTAAACTCTTCAACAGCGAATGAGAAACAATAATTGTATATTCTATTGTCTTTTTGATCAAAATTATTATATTCATAAAATATGGTGTTGTCGTGCTGATAAAAACTTGATGTGTTCTGGCCGTATAACATTAAAACATTGAAAGAAAGCACAAAACTTAATCTTTTTCACTATTGAAACTATTGCTCACATATTTTTATATTGGAATCAATTAGAAGAATAGACAAATCAAAAACTTATTAAATGCTTAAGAACAATAAATGTTTCATGACCCTTAAAAAAAACATTTCTGATATCTTTACACTGTTAAATCTCACTTCTGGTTTTGTATCAATATTATTCGCTGTAAATGATAAATTCTTAATGGCATCAGTATTCATAATCTTATCGGTTGTACTAGACTTTTTCGACGGGCGAGTTGCTAGGTATCTAGGAACAGAGTCAGAACTAGGCGCACAGCTTGATTCATTATCAGACCTCGTGTCATTTGGTGTTGCTCCAGCAGTCTTGATGTACTTAGTATTTAACAATGATATTCTTGGCTTATTACTAGTGATTTTTGTTCTATGCGGAGCATTCAGACTTGCAAGGTTCAATATTTTAAGGAAAAAAGTCAAAGGATTCATCGGCATGCCAATAACAATTAACGGTGTAATATTTCCAGTGTTATACTTTGCTAATGCTGGCTTAGTAATAGTATCAATAGTTGTTGTTGCTTCTGCTGCTTTAATGGTGAGCACAATTCATTTTAACAAGGTGAAATAAATGATACTAGAAGCACTGTATTACTTCTTGCCGGCATATTTCGCAAACGTAGTACCTCCACTTTTTAAATGGTTGCCAATACTTGACAAGCCAATAGATTTTGACAAGAAATTTAGAGGAAAACCCTTGTTTGGGCCTAATAAAACAATAAGGGGATTTTTAATAAGTTGCTTATTTGGAATGGTTATTTTTCACATCCAAAAACTACTTTATAATTATTCTTTTTTCCAAAAGATAAGCATAATAAACTATCAAGAGCAAACAATTTGGCTAGGTTTTCTATTGGGTTTTGGCGCTATATTTGGTGACTTGGTGAAATCATTCTTCAAAAGAAGAATAGCTATTCCTTCTGGAAAGCCATGGATTCCATTTGACCAACTAGACTTTGTAATTGGAGCATTTTTATTTTCATCAATCATATTCTTACCAAGTATAGACATTATTCTGATAATAATTATTTTAAGCCCGTTTCTTCAACTAATTTTTCACTATCTTGGGTATGTTCTTGGGATAAATAAAGACAAAATTTAAAAAAAGCTGATTTTGAAACACTAACATGCGACTAATAACTTATAATGTTGAATACTGTGATGGAATAAACCGTGGCTGGAAATACCTTGACGTATTCAAATATTTTAAACTAGTTAAGAAGACATTGATGCAGATTACAGAGGAGCTTTCAAAGGTAAATCCTGACATCCTGGGATTAATAGAGATAGACTCAGGATCTGTGCGTTTTGGTCGAAAATCAGGTTCAGAAATGTTTGCCCAAAAACTAGGAATGAATTACTGGGCTGAGAAAGTAAAATATTCTAGAAGATCAGTGTATAGAGTGCTAAATTTTTTCCCAATTGTTAGAAAACAATCAAATGCAATTCTTTCAAAGTATAAAATTTATAGTACAAAATACTATTTTTTCTCCAAAGGAATGAAACGGCTGGTTATCCAGTCAGCAATCATGGTTCCACTAGGAGAAGAAAGTGTCGAATTAAACCTCTTTGCAGTGCACCTGTCTTTAAGAAGAAAAACAAGGGAGAAACAACTACAAGAGCTAGGAGATATAGTGTCAGTTTGCAACGGTCCAAAAATAGTGTTTGGAGACTTTAACAACTTCAAAGGATTTGAGGAACTCCAAGAATTGATTCAAAAAACTGGTTTAAGAGATGCAAGTGATAATGACCCTTTTATAAGAACATATCCTTCCTGGAAGCCAAAGAAGCACATAGACCACATACTTGTATCACCTGAAATTAAAATCAAGAACTACGAAGTTTTAGACATTAGACTTTCAGACCACTTACCTGTTATGATAGACTTTGAAATATCTTGACTAATTCTTTAAGAGATTTCTTGAAAGCCTTAAGTGCATCGCTGACCAAAGCATTCCTTCATCAGTCATGTAAAATAGAGTTTTGAATGGTTTTCCACTAGGCGTGTAAACCTCGAGGAACGTCTCGTTTTTCTCAATCACCTCAGAATATCTTTTGAGGTAAACTCTTGCAAGTTCCTTGTCAATGCTTGAGACTAATTCAATATATGGATAACTCATCATTGGCCAGATATTTTGAAACTCATAACCCTTTGCAAAAAAACCATACCAAATAACCCTTGATTTTTTCATACTGTATTTTAATGGGAATGGCTTATCAAGTCCTTCTTTTCTCACACTCTTAACAGCTGAATTAATCATGTTTCTAGAGTTAAAAACTCCTGTCCAAAAAGGAAAAACGTTTGAGTCGCCAGTAATAAATTTTCTTCCAGACAAATCATCAAGGAAATAGCTTCCAGTCCAGAAATTGTCTTTTATAATTTTCTTAAAATTATAATCACTCAAAGGATTTTCAAAACCCAAAGTTTTAAGATTCTTTGATAGCCAACCAACCATGACGTTGTCATAGCAAGATGACTTTCGGACAGCGTGGTCTTTCATGGAGCTAAAATGACTCTTTTTAACAAGTCCAGAATCTTTATCAACCACTATTTCAAAAAATTTTTTTGCTTCATTTTCAATAAAATCTTTGTACTCCACGTTTATCTCTTTATTATTAGCAATTACTAGCGAATGAACTATGAATGCAAGCGAATCAGGAGCATAAGTTGGAAAGTTAAAGGGCTTGCCGACTGGCGAAATCGTTGTTGTTATACTTTTATTTTTACAAAACTTACCTAAAGCATATTTTAGAGTGTTCTCTATCTCTTTTTGATAACCAAGATATTTTAATGACCTCACACACAAGCCAAAATCTCTACTCCAAAACTCTGAGAAGTGACCAGTGCTAGCCATGAAATAGTTTTTTTCATGATTATAACAATCATTAACTATCGCTCTACAAACATGGTTAGCATCTCCAGAATATCTTCTAAAACCATTTTTGCTGACTTGTAGCTTCCTTCTAAACATGCGAAAGCCTTCATTTAAGAAGATAAATTTCATTTTTCCATGTCATGATTAACATATGCTTTTTTTATAGTTTTCTTAGCGCTTAAACCATAATAGCTTAATAAGATCAGCCCAATTATACTCCAAACAATATCTCTTGCTCTTGTAAGAAGGGCTAATGCTATTCCTGCAACGCTTTTCATCCCAATCATTGGGAAGACAAATACTTGGCTTGCTTCAACAGCGCCAAGACCAAGTGGTATTGGAAATAAGAATGCTGCTCCAAGAAAGCTTACAATCAAGAATATTGCTGTAAAAGAAACATCCTGCCCAAGCATTAACAATACTAGTTTAAATTCAAGAAACATTAAAATCCAAGCAATTAGCGACATAAGCATCGCCATAAGGAAATACTTTTTGTCATGCTGAAAAAATTTTATTATGAGACCCTCAAAGTTTTTTATTTTATACTCAGTTATTTTCAAACTTTTTATTCTGTCTATCTTTAGAAGATGAAATAACCCTAAGATAAATCCTTTTCCACTCGCAAGCCTGTGATAAATAAAAATCATTCCACCAAGAAGAATTGTTGATGACAATATCAACATGACACTTGTTTTACCTGGCAGGGCGAACTTGAAAACAACTAAGATTGCCCCCATGAAGAAAAAAAGTGCAGATGAAGAAATCTCTATAGTCTTGTCTATTATCACAGATGATAACGCCTTTGGAAACTTTATGTCATGATTTGATAACAGCAAAGCCCTGATGGGCTCACCGCCAATCTTTGCAGAAGGTGTTAAATAACTAATACCATAACCAACAATCATGTAGTTAAAGATGTTTAAAAAAGGAACTTTCAAATTCTGACTCTTTAATATAGTTTTCCAACGCCAAGCCAGTACAATCATGATGGAAACTGAAATAAGAAGGTAGCCGACAATGTTTTTGGTGTCTGCCGCCATGAACGAATCTAATACTTCCTTGAACGAAACAAACCTAAGAACAAAGAATAAAGCAACCAAACCTATGACTAATGATGCAATCAACCAAATCTTTTTTTTCATCGAGTTTAAAGAGAGATGATTCGTATTTAAATGTTTAGATGGTTGACGTTATTCGTTTTCTATTATGAAAAATTAACAGCTAATAAAATTATTTTTTTATTAAAAATCTCGATAGAGATTTTGTTTGGGTTTAATACTCAGAAATAATTTGTGATTTCTGGTACTAGAAATGTTCCATTTCTCTGTACCCCAACCTTTAGGTCGAGATTTTTAATTCAGAGAAATGTTTTTGCATTTCTCGAACCAGCAACTTTGTTGCTGTGTTCCAAAAATTCAACTTTTAAGATAGTCGAGCGTAATACCCCAACCTTCAGGTTGGGGATAGCCGACTATCATCGAATTTTTGTTATAAACGTACGGACCTGGGGGGACTTTCGTCAGAAACAACTCGTGTGGCTGAGCGAACTTGAAGTGAGCGAATGCCGCACTTCAGTGCCAGCGCCCTCAAAACAAATGTTTTGGGGTCCCAAAAATCTTTGATTTTTGAGGAAATGAGTGTCGCTGTTTCGAACCCCCGACCTACAGCTTAGGAGGCTGTCGCGCTATTTGCCCACAACCCTTATCAGCGTTATCAAAAAGCTGCGCTTTTTGGAAACTCCCAAAAATCTACGATTTTTGATAGTTGATGGGGATTATGCTCCCTGTCAGTCGCGGTGCTTTGCACCAATGTGCTGAAGATTGTTCCAGGCTGCGCTACAGGTCCGTGTAATAATCAGAAAGTATCTCTTTTTTTAAATATTATTAAAAATCTCAACAGAGATTTTGTTGGGGTTTAATACTCAGAAATAATTTGTGATTTCTGGTACTAGAAATGTTCCATTTCTCTGTACCCCGACCTTCAGGTTGAGATTTTTAATTCAGAGAAATGTTTTTGCATTTCTCGAACCAGCAACTTTGTTGCTGTGTTCCAAAAATTCGATTTTTAAGATAGTCGAGCGTAATACCCCAACCTTCAGGTTGGGGATAGCCGACTATCGTCGAATTTTTGTTATCTTTATTTAAATTTTTCTGTAATTCCTAGGAATATTTGTATATCTTAATCTTTTTTTTCACAAAATATTAAAAACACCAAACAATTAATGTTTTTATGAAAATAAAGCAGCTTCCGGAAGATTTTATCGTCAGAGAAATTCCTGATTATGAGAAAGAAGACGGTCCTTATTCAGTGTTTATTTTGAAAAAAAGAAATTACACGACTGAGAGGGCCATACAAAGAATCTGTGAAGCATTGCACATAAAGAGAAACAGGGTTGGCTATGCAGGAATAAAAGATAAGGTTGCAGTGACTGAACAGTACATCTCTTTGTTTAAAATTTCAAAAAAAATCGTTGCATCATTAAAACTAAAAGACTTGGAGCTGGAATTTGTCTCGTTCTCAAAAAATCCTATTTCTCTTGGAATGCTTAAAGAGAATAGCTTTGAAATAATTGTTAGGGATCTTGAAAAAGATTTCAAAATAAGTGATTGTGGAAGAATAAAGAATTATTTTGACAGCCAAAGATTCTCGCACAATAACGCGGTTGTTGGGTTGGCATTGCTAAAGAGGGATTTTAAGAAGGCAGTGAACTTAATTTTGGAGACTGAAGGAGATTATGAGTGTGAAATGAAAGAGTTTTTGAAGTCAAACCCAAACAACTATGTTGGTGCCCTTGGGAAAATTCCTCATAAGATACTGTTACTATTTATCCACGCCTATCAAAGCGACTTATTCAATAAAACCATAGACTTGCTTGACAACAAAAAAAATGTTCTTGTACCAATAGTTGGTTTTGGGACGGAATATGAAGATAAAAAGATGAAGAGTATAATTCAAGACTTTCTTTCACGCGATGGATTGACTGAAAGAGATTTTGTCATTCAACAGATAAAAGGGCTAAGCAGTTTTGGAGAGCAAAGACCTTTGTATGTCTCTTTAAAAAATCTTAGTGTTGGGAGTTTGAAAGCTGATGATTTGAATAAGGGCAAGTATAAATTAAAAGTTAGTTTTTCGCTTCCAAAAGGATCTTATGCAACTAATGTTTTGAAGAGTTTAGTGAGCTGATTATGTCTTTGAAGACCTTTTCTATGGGCTGGTCGCCGTTGATATTTATCAGCACACCTTTTTTTTGGTAGAAATCAAGCAACTGCTTTGTTTGATTATCATAAATGTTTAGTCTTTTTTCAATGGCTTTTGGCTTATCATCATCTCTTTGAACTAGTGTTCCTTCGCATTCATCGCACAAACCTTGTTTTTTAGGTTTTATATATATTAAGTTGTAGTTGGCTTTGCAATCAGAACAAACTCTCCGGTTAGAAATTCTCTTTATTAGCTCTTCTCTTGGAACATCTAAGTTTATGACACGGGTTATTTTTCGATGTAATTTGTCCAAAAATTCTACCTGGTGATAGTTTCTTGGGTAACCATCAAGTATGAATCCTTTGTCGCAATCTTTTTGAGCCAGTCTGTTTTCTACAATCTTATTTGTTATGTCGTCAGGCACAAGGTTTCCCTTGTTGATTATTTCTTTTGCAATTCTTCCAAGCTCAGTTCCTTTACTAATGTTGTTTCTGAATATGTCACCAGTAGATATGTGGATTATCTGGTAGTTAGATGCTATTTTTTCTGCTTGTGTTCCTTTGCCTGATGCTTGTGGTCCAAAAATTATCAAGTTCAAAATGTCACCTTTAATCTATCCAAAGTAACCTAGTTCCAGCTTTATTTTTTTGTCTTTATTCCAAGAATTTCTTATCTTTATAATTATTTTTTTCAGTTCAAAAGTGATTGTTTCCCACTCGCTCAAAATCTCTTTTATGAATTGTGCCTGTTCATTTTCATCAGATGATATTTCAAGCAGCAAATACTGTTTGTTATAATATTGAAGCTTCCTGAACACTTTAAGAATTTCTTTTTTCTCTTCTTCATTAAACATGCTTGATTCATGGGAACTGCTTAGAGTTTCAGGATTTAGGATGTCTTCTAATAATTCAGTGAACAAATAGATTTTTTCATGAATCTTCTTAGTCATTTCTTTTAATAGAAATTTTTTCTCTTCTATGCTGCTGACCTGGAAATATTTGTCTAGCGATTCTATGGTTGGTAAACTGTACTTTTTTTGAAGAGTGAGGTATTCTTTCATGCTACTTGTTAAGAATCAGAAAGTCTTATTTATACTTTGTGGAATGAAAAAAAGAAAAAAGGAGAGCTCCCGAAGAACTCGGGGAGGGTGGTTAGAGAAGAGGCTTTTGGGAGCTCATGAATGTGATCTATTTGCTTTTTAGTGCGAATCTTATTGGGGGTTTTCTAAGTTCTTGTAGCCACATCAAGCCGACTCTCATCATGTTTTTGTTAAACTTCTCACTCAACTTGTATGTTTTTTTGTATAAGTCGTAATCAATAATGCCCATTGTTTTCATGGGTGTGAGTATTCTATCGTAAAATTGTCTTTTGTTATATGATAGCTTGGTGGTTTTCTTAGTTTTAAACATTCCTTCTTTTTCTGTTTCGAGGAGTGTTCCTTCGTGTAGCGCTGTTGCAAACATTGACATCTCTGTCTTTCCTATTTCTCCGTCTTTTAGCTTCATTTCTTCTATTAGTAATTTCGCGACGATGACTTGTTGGTTGGTTGAAAATATTATCTCGTAGACGTTATCTGGTAGGTTGTACTGATCGAATAGTATGACCATGTTTATTCTCCTGAACTAATAACTTTTAATACCTAAAAGCAAAACTAATATATAAATATTTCGTTTTGTGTGGTATTTAGTATACCTGTGTATGTGTGTTTAGTTGTTTTTAGAAAAAAAGTTTTCAATCATCTTCTCATAAAGAAGAGTGGTTTTTATACTCCAAGAAACAGGGAAACACCGATGATAATTACTCCAAGAATAACGCTCATCAAGAAAAATAACAACACCCTTATCAGTCTCGCTACGAATACACCTGCCAGCACTCTGAAGCGTCTTGTTAAATGCTGGAAATAAATAGCCATAATCCCACCCTTTTGAGAACTTCTTATCATAATAATCAATCAACGCTTTTGATTCAAGATCAGGCTTTGTAAGAGGAAGACCAACAACAACGACACACTTTAAGTAGTCACCTGGAAGATCAATTCCTTCACCAAAGCTTCCAGAAATCACGCCAAGAAGAACAGCTCCAACACCCTTATAACTCTTAAACTTCTCAAGAAGCTCGTGCTTCTCGCTTTTTGAAAGGTTGGCATGCTCTACAAAGACTGTTTTTTTAGAAAGAGTGTAGAATTCTTTGTAGACAACATCCCTTAAGTGGTAGCTTGGAAAAAAGAGCGCTGAATTTCCAGGAACAGCGTTGACTATCTTTGCTAATATTTGCGCAATCTCTCTAAACTGCTTTTGATTCCTCAACTCGTACTTTGTCGATGTCTTAGGAATTATTATGTTGAGGCGGTTCTCTTCAGGAAAAGGACTAGAATAAGTCTTCTCTTCAGCCTCTTCAAAGCCAAGCAGCTCCTTGTACATGTATGTGGGTGTAAGAGTGCCAGACATCATAATGGTTGAATGAGTAGAATTAATAATTTTTTTAGTCGACAAGCTTGGATCAAGGCACCTGTAGCTTAAAACAATAATTTTATCCCTTAGACCATCTTGCTTTGAGATTATCCTTGTAAAACCTTCATCATCGCCAAGCCATGATTCTAAGAAAGATGAGACAGAACCTATATATGATTGCTTTTGTTCTTCTCTAACAGCGTCAGCGACAAAAGACAAATCATTGATGAGCTGCTGGTAATCACCAATAACATTTATTTTTTCAACAAACTCCTCTTTTTTCACATAACGCTCATCATCAGAGAAATCAGACATATCATTTAGCACGCTTCCAATATCAAAAAGGATCTGAGCAGTTTCTTCATACTTAAACTTCTTAGCTTCAGAAACAGCCCTTTTTATCATGATATTAGAAACCCTGACAGTGAATAAATCCTTAACCCTACCAGGAAGATTATGAGCCTCATCAACGATTATGATTGCGTCTTTTAACTCTTTATCAATCTTCTTGAAGAGAATGTGGCTTATATCAGGGTTAAAAACGTAATAGTAATCACCAACGATTATTTTTGCATTCTTAGACATGAGCATTGAAAGCTCATAAGGGCACAAACCATACTTTCCAGCCACCTTAAAAGATTCATCAGTTGTGACTAGTTTAATGCTTGACAATTCTGATATTGCAGACTTGGTCTCTGTGGACAGCTTATCCTTCTTCTTAAGGCGCTCATAAAACTCACACTTCTTATCTTCCCTCATCGCTCTGCAGTACTCGTTAAACTCCGAGGTGTACAGTTTACTGACCCCTGGCTGCAAGCACAAACCCTTTTTTCCAACAATACTAACAGCGACGAAATTCTTATCAAAACGCTTCATTATATCTGAGAGTGTGCTCATAGCAATCTTATGCTGAGTATGCCTTGAAGTCAAGAAAAAGACAACTTTGTCATTTTCAATAGCATACTTTAAGCAAGGAGCAATTGACGCTGCAGTTTTACCAAGACCAGTAGGTGCATGAACTATGAGATTTTTTCCTCCTCTAACCACTTCATCAATTTTTAGAACGAGCTTATCTTGTATTTCCCTAACATTTTCATGAGGAAACAATAAACTATCAAAATTCATAAAATAAGAAGATGCATAAAGCTTTTAAAAACTTTATCAGGAAAAAATCGGATAAAAATTTATTTTTTGAAAAAACGCCTAACCTTTGGATGCTCCTTAGTCTTCTTCCACGCTTCCTTTAAGCGCTTATGAACTCTCTTTAAGCCCCTCTCACTAACTTCCTGAACCTTTTCAGCCTGTTTTTCCCAGTGAACACTATAATCTTTAAACAATAAGTGCAAGTCTTTTATCTTCATCTTGTAACGGTTAAAATAAGTTACTGATTCTAAGTTCTTACGGTCACTAACAGGTTTTTCATCAGGGTAACCAAGAGTAATTATTGCTTGAGGACGAGCATTATCAGGTATTCCAAAAACAGTGCTAATTTTGTCCTCGTCAAACGCTCCAATCCAACAAGCGCCAAGACCAAGTTCGTTTGCAGCAAGAAGCATATTTTGAATTGCACAAGCACAGTTTTGAACAGTATAAAGCCTTTTTCCTCTCAAGCCATAAAGCATCTCTGCCTTGTCAGTAACACCACAGACGATAATAGCTATTTGAGCATTATAAACAGCTTCTTGATGAAGACAATGCTGATATATCTCTTTAAGAAGGTTTTTTTCAGTAACAACAATAAAACGCCAATTCTGCATGTTACCTGCGCTTGGAGCATGAATGCCAGCCTCTATTATCTGAGCAATCTTGTCAAACTCGACTGGTTGTTGAGTATACTTCCTAATAGACCTACGAGTTTTTATGCACTCAAAAGTGTTCATATCCACTCTTAAGAATTTATATTTTAAAAATTTATCCATTCAAAAAAGAGTGTTTTTGTCTTTACTCTAATAAAGTCAATGCCAACATCACCAGAATTCCAAGCGTGAAAAATAACAACTGGATAACTGATTTTTTTAATGTAGTCTCCTTGTGCATCTCAGGGATTAAGTCAGAACTAGCAATGTAAATAAATCCTCCGGCAGTAAATGGGATTAAAAAGTGAGTTATATCCATTACTCTAGAACCAATAATCAGCGTTATTATTACACCAACAACAGATGTTAGCGCAAATAAGAAATTGAAAAACAAAGCTTTCTTCTTTGTAAAACCCCCATGGATAAGCACACCAAAATCAGCAATCTCCTGAGGAATCTCGTGTAGAAGAACAGCAATTGTTGTTGCAATACCAACAGGGATGCTTGCCAAGTAACTAGCACCAATAATTATTCCATCCATCAAGTTATGAACTCCATCACCAATCAAGTTCATTATAGCAACGGGGTGCTTGTGATTCTTAGTAATTGGCATGTGACAATGCCTCCAATGAATCACTTTTTCAATGACGAAAAAACAACCAATTCCAACTAACACATAAATAGAAACATTCAGGCCAAAGCCAGCCTCTTTGACTGCTTCTGGCAAGAGGTGTATAAACGTGTCTCCAAGAAGCGCACCAGCAGAGAAGCTAATCATATAAATCAAGGTGTTCTTAAGTTTTTTATCACTCAAAGAAATGCTTATAACACCAATAAGGGAAATTAAACTAACAATGACAACACTTATTAATGAATAAAGCCACACCTTTAACATTTTTTAAGAGATTGAAGAATAATATATAAATCTATTTAGAACTTTTCAACTCAAGATTCTCCTTGTACTTGACAGCGTCAATAATAACTTTTCCAATCTGGTTGTTCTTGCTAATCTTTATAATGGCTTTTTTGCTGGAGCGAGCCGTCAATATGTATTCACCATCCAAAAACAAATCTACATCTACATTTGAGTACTCTGCTGCAAGCATGAAAGTTAAGTTGCTCTTATGAATCTTCACTGTGAAATTAATAGGCTCAGAAGAACTAACCTTTGAAGCCTCACCCCTGTGTTCGCCTTTTGATTCTTGCAAGTCACGAATGTCGATGCTTAAGCCAAGTTTTTTCTCAATCTTTTCAATGTTTGAACCATTCTTCCCAATAATTGCAGACCTGTGTTTATCAGGCACGTAAACAACGCATTTGTTGTTTGAAACAACATCAACATTAACATTGTCAGAATATCTAAGGAACTCGCGCTTAATAGAATCAGCTGCCAGCGAATGAGTGGGTGCCTTTGTCTCAGAAGAAACCGGAATAACCACTGTTTGCTCTCCATAAGTGTAAATTTCAAACTCGAGCCTTCCAGTATTAAAATCATGGATGACAACGACAGGCCTTGCAAGGTCCTGCTCAAACATTCCAGAAGGAACCTTAACTTCCATGCTCAAAGAGAAAACATTACTAATCTGACCATCTCTAATAAAAATAACAGTGTCAACGATGTGAGGAATTACTCCAAGCTCGATTCGACCAATGAACCTCTGGATTGCATCAATGGACTTTGTAGCGTGCATAACACCAATCATTCCAACACCAGAAAGCCTAAGATCAGCAAACAACCTAAAATCCTCAGTGTTTCTCATCTCATCAAAAATAGTGTAATCAGGTCTAGACAAAAGCAAGATGTCATGAATCTCCTGACTACTACCATGACTTATTGAGTATTGTGTGACCTCGGGCGGAAGAATTAAATCACGCGGAGCCTCAATAGTCTTAATGACTTTATCAGACAAAGCGTAAAACTCTGCAAGTGCTTGAGCAAAAGTAGATTTTCCATGACCAGGCGCACCAGAAATAAGAATTCCTTCAGCCTGCACTGAAATCCTCTTCATCAATTTTTCAGGAATATTATAATCCTTAAGAGTCAATCGCTTAACAGGCCTAACAGCAGTAATCTCATAACCATCAGCAAACGGAGGTCTCGTAATAACTATTCTGTAATTGGATAATTGGATGATAGTGGAACCGCGTCTGTCAATCTCAATAAAACTGTCCTTTCGAAGACCAGTTTCCTCAGTAATTTGCTTAGCAAGCTCTTTTACATCATCACCAGTCATAACAACATCAGAAATAGTGACATACTGCCAATCACCAGGCCGACCCTTCTTAGCTTTTGGAACGCAATCCTCCTTTAAGTGAATACTCATGGTGTTTGCGTCAAAAAACTTAGCTAACACGGGTTCTTTGGCAAGTTCTTCTTTTGGAAACTCATACAAAATAACATCAACACCCTTAGACTCTGCAACAATAGCCTGAACCTTATCAGCAGTAATCAAAGTACCTTTTTCAACAAGTGCAAGCTCCCTAATAATAGAGTCAATCTCACCGCTTTTTGCACGCCTAATCTCAAAATCACCAGGTCTCACACCCTTAAACTCAATAGTGAACTTGTACTTCTTGCTAATATCACGAAGTTTTTTAATCTCCTCAAGACCAAGATGACCAGTCTCCCTACCCTTATTAGCCTGAGCCTCAAGCTCAGAAATAACCGCTTCATGAATAATAATTATTTTAGGATTTAACTCCTTGTTTTCAATCCGTTTAGAAAGAATACCTTCAATAATAATACTTGTGTCTGGAATAATTTTTTCCACTTTTTTCATATAAAAAAGAATAATGTTTGTCTTTTTTAAATGTTGCTATGAGACAAAACAATTATTTCATACTATTTCTGCACAGGACATTTATCCGTATAGCTTTTAAACTCATATTCTGTTTGTTAATTTATGATTTCCAAAAGCATGAGTATGAAATTAAAATTAACACCAGAACTTTCAGAGTTTATAGGTATGCATATAGGAGACGGAACCCTCTATAAGACAAACCGTGCTCTTGTTTGGGAAATGCGAGGTGATTTAAAAGAACAATCTTTCTACGACAACCATGTTATACCTTTATTAAAAATACTATTCAATGATGATTTCAAAGGCAAAATCAGAACTGGTGGAAAAAGAGGAGTTTATGGCGTTCAAACGACAAACAAATCATTAATTCAAACAATTATATCTTTTGGTATTAATCCGGGCAGAAAGTCAAATATATCAATACCTGAAGATATATTAAATTCAAACTTTTTGATTCAAACAAGGTTCTTAAGAGGCTATTTTGACACTGATGGATGTGTCCGGTTTGACAAGCCCAATAAACATAAAATAGCTTATTATCCTAAGATAGAATTTGCATCTTCTTCAAAAAAATTACGAGACGACTTGAAATTATTGTTAAGAAGAGTTGGACTTGAATCCTACACTTGGGATGTGAAAAATAAGTTGGAGTTCAAACTCTGTTTAGCGGGAAAAATTAAGACTTTGTTCTGGATAAAAAATATTTGTTCTAAGAATCCAAAACATTTAGATAAATTTTTAAAGTGGCTAAAACTACAAATTAATTAATGTTTCACGCCGAGGTCGCACAACGGGTTATGCTCCGTTGATGCGCAAAGTGCGGCACAAGACCGCACAAATAAAAAAATCACATTCACGCAGAGGTTGCATTAGTCAAAAAACAAAAAAGTTTTTTGGAAATGCTTCTCGTCGTTCGCTTCATTACATTACACTCACGCCGAGGTCGCATAACCTGGTATTGCGCAGACAAGAAAAGAAATACTCTTTTTTGGCGTAAGATTGCTAAGGACTTGTTTGTCTTTATGAAACCAGCAGTACCGCACAGATCCTGTTCCTTCGGGAATTGTGGGTTCAAACGACGATTTCGCTCGTCGGCAACGAGGGACAGCGTAAAGCTGTCCGAAGAAACGTTTTGAAAATCCCACCCTCGGCGTTTTCTCTTATTTTTGACGATTTTATCGTCGATAAACTATTGTCAAAGTTCAACACAGTAGTTAGGTGTTGGCGTAATCTACATATAGCCGACATTAAAAAACAGGTCACTTTATGATCCTCTGAATTTTTTAATGAAATGGCGTTTTTTCGTAAAATACATAATAATAATACTCCAATAATATTACGCATGATATACAATCACGTCATAAGGGTAAAACTAACAAGAAGTCAACTTGAAAAAGTAAAGCAGGATGCAGAGCGAATGTGATTTCGATATCCGCCACAATATATACGATGGTTCGTACTTAACAAATCAACAGAAGAAAAAATAAATCTTATCTATTGGATGTTAAAACGGATAGAAAATCCTAATGCATGGAAAGAAGAAATAATAGAAGAATACAAAAGTAAAAACCTAAAGATTTAATTACCGAATTAAGTATTTACTATTCTCATAGTTTTGAAACTTATTTTTAATGTATTCTGTACTCATGACATCCATATGTGGTACCAAAAAAGTAATATCTGGGAAAAAATAATGATCACCACTATAAATATAATTGTCACCGGTACGCCAAAAGTTGACTCCAAGGGCATTGAAGAAACAACCAGTGTTTGTTTTACATGAGGTTCCAAGATTACAGTCCCTCAAATATATTCCTAATTCATTATATATTTTAGAATTTATAGACATAAAACAATTATCCCACGAATTTTGGTCATCATCTTGAATATTAGTTGTACACGACTTCCATTGCATATAATAAGGGTAGCAAGGTTCAGCGGTATTGAGAGTGCCATTACACCACTTTGGGCATCCTTCTTTATCAATGTTGGGAGCTATAGAAACCGAATCATCATAAATAAGGGGTGTTGTACGGGTATATTCATCCGCTATACCTAATAAATGACCGTATTCGTGAGCAAATGCATACGGACTATCTAAATTCATAAGTTTACCGCCAGTATTTACTCCTGATTTTATGTAAACCGCTTGATCCATATCAGTCTTAGATAAATCAATCCCACAAATTTCTTTTGTTAAATATATAAAAGTTTCAGTAGCATCTCCTGGTGCCTGAGTTTCTGAATCAGCTATTTGAAACGTTTTAGGTGTTGGCCAAATATAATATACATCAAAAATATTAGAATATGATTTATAAGGCTCAACAAAAAACAGACCGACTTTTTCATAAGTTGGTAAGTCAGGAGCAAGTCCTATGGCGATTTGTATAGTTTTATTTAACTCTGATTCAATTGCTGATAGCCTAGCTGCCATAAATACAATATTAATTTTTTTATTGGCTGAACCTGAATAAACATTTTTACAGGAATAATCAGTCTTATCCAATAACTCAATGTTTGTTGTTGTATAATAAGTATTTCCAGATATATCCTTAATTTCAATCTTAAACTTCGCGTTTCCTTTAGACAATGTAGATACGAGAATGTTCCCACTAAAATCTGTGGTCATAAAGTATTTACCGTTATAAGATGATACGCCGACAGCTCCGAGTTGAATACTAACACTTTCAACATTACCTTGTTCATCCTCAACAGATAGAGTGTATTCATTCAGAATATTAAACTTATCATAATCATAACTTAACCTTAAATAAACAGGCGTTTCAGTATTCAAAAAAGCAATATTTGTATAAGTTCCTCTAAATCTTAAACTACACTCATCATTGTTACACGCTATTGATTTAGTACTACAAGGATTTTTCGGTTGCGTTAATTGAGTAGTGCACCAATCCGTATTCCAATGCAATCCAATTGGTAAAATATCTCTACTATCTATAATGCCATCTGCATTAGTGTCCAAAGAAGGATTATACAATAAAGAACCACAAGTAGCACCATAAGATGAAGATATCCCATATCGAAGCTTTTGACACGCTTCAATATTTGTTTGTTCGTTTGATTGTACTGCGCCACCAACAGTATCTCGAGACACCAAGGTTTGCGAAGACACATTTATTACAACCGTATGTGAATTTAAAAACGTTAAAGAAACCATAATGATAATAGCTATGACCGCTACGATACCTACAACAATAAATCCTTTTTCTTCACGCATATAATCACCATCTAACAAATAAATAATGCCTAAAGATATAATTGCTATATGAAGCATAAGTAGTTTATAAATATGTTGTTTTTGAATCATAATAGGAAGCTATATCGACTGTAAGTAATTAACAAATAAATTACATTTTTTATACTGAAACCTTTGTAGCTTTTTTTACTAGACATTATTTAAACTCTAATATCTCTTATTCATTAAAAGTTATTGTCCTCCCCCTCGAGAAAAAGCTACATTTAAATAGGAAAATGCTTTATCTAGATGAAAGAATGTCAAGAATTGTAAATCGAAAATATACAAATAGTTCTTGATCATGTTCAGAAATTGCGTCAAAACAATTTCTGACATATAAAAATTATAGAGAATGTCAGATAAACACAGGTACTAAACCCGGCATGCACCCTCGGCGTATTTTTTTTTAAAATGATATCTATCAATGCAACGATAAAAAAAGGTTTTGAAGATTTAGGACTGCCAGTCTACAAGACAGAAGGTTCTGGAGCAGCGGACTTAAAAGCGGCAATAGAAAAAGCAATTACTATTGCTCCTGGTGAGACTGCATTAATTCCAACAGGGATATTTGTCGAGATACCTGAGGGTCACATAATGCACATCACTCCTAGAAGTGGATTTGCACTAAAAAACAGCATAAGCATCGTTAATTCTCCTGGAATTATAGATTCAGACTACCGTGGAGAAGTAGGTGTCATATTGATTAATCACGGAAAAGAGCCATTCACCGTTAATCGTGGAGATAGGATAGCGCAGATGACTATACTGCAGATAAAAACCGCTAATTTTATGCTGATAAAAGAGCTTTCAGAAACACCAAGAGGTGCAGGTGGTTATGGGCATACTGGACACAAATAACTTTTTCTAAATAGGAAGTTTTGGCAGGTTCTTTAATAATTGTTGTGTGAAGTTTGCATTGTCTACTTCATCAAATGAAATTATGTATTTGTAAACTCCTGATTTTATCTGTGAGACTTCAATTAAACTCTCTCTTTTAATAATTCCACTAAAAGAGTGGTTTTCACCTCTTATTTTTCTCATAAGTTGGTTTTGCGCATCAAAAGAACTTTTGCTTCTGGCTGTGCTGAAATCGTTTGAGTTCACTTCTCCAACCACATATATTTTTCCTTTATACTCAAAAACACCATACTCTTTTATTTTGCTGTTTAAATCACTCCTTACATCGCGCCACAACTCTAAAAGTTCTTTTCTTAATTCGCTATCACCAACATATTCAGCGACTCTCATATATAATTCTAGTAATCTTTCTGCATCTTCATAATTATGCTTATCCAAGTCATCTTTCACTTCTTTATCAATGTCTTTCATAATAATCCTAAATCTGTTTATGGCATCTTCTTGTGTCATTTGTTCAGTTTTTGTAGCTTCAATAAATTTTTTAACGTCAGGATATATGTCTTTAGTTCCAGCTTTAATATTTCCAGAAAGGGCTAATACTACTAGCAAACCCATTAGAAACTTTTTTCCTCCACGCACAAGTCTATCTTTAAATTTAGTTATTAATCTTCCATGAGACAGCAGTCCACCTTCAGATTCGTGTTTTACTACTTTGAAATCTTTAGAAATCTTTTTTTCTTTAGTAATTTCCTCTTTGGCGAGATTCATAGTTTATCACCTATTACTGTGTTCATATTTTTATTAGTTTATAAATTTTTTTTTATCTCTTAGTTAATTTTATAAATGGTGGTCTTTTACTTCTCTAAGCAGCGGGGTAGGGCAGTCAGGAACGACAAGACTAATTGTTGCTGTAAGTGCCCGTCGGGCTCATATCAAAACTTCGTTTTGGACCTCCAAAACAAGTTTGTAGGTAACCCGAAGGTCGATGGTTCAAATCCATCCCCCGCTATCCTTTACAAAAGGATAGGACCCAAAGTGTGCGACATTTCGCTTCGCTTCAGTCCCACGAAATTCTTGAAAATATTGATGTTCAGAGATTCCTGTTAAGACTTTGCTATTTCTTTTATGATTGTTGTTTTTTAAATTCGGAATGTTTGTAAATCTTCCGGAAAATCTTTGTAAACACTTATTAAGAACATTCACTCAACATCTTTTATCATGATAAAAGACCTTAAAAAAGATGTCTCCAGAAGAGCAGTTGTTTTTGAAGAACTGGCAAGGATGCTTATTAGAAAAGAGGAGAATAATAATTTTATTTTTTCAACCAGGAGCTTTGATTCATTCAACGATTTATGTTCAAGATATAAGTTAGATATATCTTTGTTAGATATAGAATTAATTGATTTTTTGATGAACCACCTTCATTCTGTCGATCTCGTAGGTTTTTATCTTAAAGACAACGATTCTAGGCTGATAGAATCTGTGAAGATGTTTGAAGTCAAAACAAAAAACCACACAAATAAGTCAGGGTTTGACTTGTGCTTTTCATCATACGACGCTTACGCGTTTTTGAAGAGAAAAGGTGTTGATGTTAAACTCTTATCATTTGTTTTGTTTGATGACTGGCACTATTCGTTCAACATCTACGACATTAACTTAGAGAGCTTCAAAAAATACAGCCGATACAAGTCAACTGATTAAATATCCTCTTTTAGCGTCGTTGTAGCCACCATTGTTATTGTTTTCTTGACGCCTGTCTTTTTTCTAAAGTTTAAAATGTACTTGTTAAAGTCTTCTATGTCTTTGAATTTGAGCTTGAATAATAGGTCGTATTCTCCTGTTATGCCAAAAACTTCTTTTATATGATTGTCTTTGAAAATTGCTGCTTCAAGGTCTTGCTCTGTTGACACAAACATGAACACTATGAAATTTTCTCCTGAGAGTTTGTTGTTTACTTTTATTGTAAATTTTTCTATTAAGCCTGATTCTTTTAGTTTTGTTATTCTTTGATGAACTGTGCTTGGTCTAATGTTTGTCGCTTTAGCAATGTCTCTAATGCTATCTCTGCTGTTTCTCTTTAGTTGTTCAATTATCTTGATATCTTTTGCATCCATTTTTTTTTTGAAAATTGGCTCTCTGTAGAGAATCAAAGGCATTGAATTCTTTGGGGGATTTCAATCATGATCCAGAGAGCCAATTATCATTCACAATTTCATTAGTTTGTCTATTATTTATTTAAATATTTCTATTTCTGTCCAATAAAAATATTGAAAGTTGGACAAACAACTCTATTTATTCATAAAAATATATAAATAATCTATAACTGCTTATTAGAAAGGTGATAATTATGGATGAACCGCAAAACTACAAAGTTGCAGATATTTCTCTTGCAGAATTTGGAAGAAAAGAATTAGATATGGCAGAAAAAGAGATGCCGGGATTAATGGCTCTAAGAGAAAAGTATGGTGCTAAAAAACCATTGAAAGGCGCTAAAATAACAGGAAGCTTACATATGACAGTGCAAACAGCAGTTCTAATCGAAACATTAGTTGAACTAGGAGCAAATGTTCGGTGGGCTAGTTGTAATATATATTCAACACAAGACCACGCAGCAGCAGCGATTGCAAAGAAAGGAATACCTGTCTTTGCTTGGAAAGGAGAAACACTAAAAGATTACTGGTGGTGTACAGAAAAAGCTCTTGACTTTGGAGATGGAGCAGGTCCAGATTTAATTGTTGATGATGGTGGAGATGCAACGATGATAGTACATAAAGGTGTTGAAGTAGAGAAAAATCCTGCGTTGCTAGAAAAAGATTATTCATCAGAATCAGAAGAAGTTCAAGAACTCATGAGCCTTCTAAAAAAAGTTTACAAACAAAAACCCACTAGATGGACGCAAGTGGCTAAAAAAATAAAAGGTGTAAGCGAAGAAACAACAACAGGTGTTCACAGATTATATCAAATGCTAGAGAAAAAAGAACTACTATTTCCAGCCATAAACGTTAATGACTCTGTCACAAAAAGCAAGTTTGATAATTTGTATGGATGCAGGGAAAGCTTAGCGGATGGAATAAAACGAGGAACAGACATAATGATTGCTGGAAAAAGAGTTTTAGTCTGCGGATATGGAGATGTGGGAAAGGGATGTGCACAAAGTATGAAAGGATTTGGAGCAAATGTAACAGTAACAGAAATTGATCCTATATGCGCATTGCAAGCAGCAATGGAAGGATACGAAGTGAAGAGAACAGAAGACGTCGTTGAAAACATAGATATATTTGTGACTGCGACAGGAAATAAGGATATAATAACAATAGAGCACATGGAAAAAATGAAAGATGGTGCAATAGTCTGTAACATTGGACACTTTGACAACGAGATACAAGTTTCAAAACTGGAAAAGTATCCTGGAATAAAAGAACTAAACATAAAACCACAAGTAGACAAATTCATTTTTCCAGATGGACACTCAATCATACTCTTATCAAGAGGTAGACTCGTGAATCTTGGAAATGCAACAGGACACCCAAGTTTTGTCATGAGTAATTCATTTACAAACCAAGTGTTAGCCCAGATGGAGCTTTGGAATAAAAACCATGAACTTGGCGTCTACATGTTACCAAAAGAACTTGACGAAGAAGTAGCAAGACTACACCTTAAAAAATTAGGAATTCGCCTGACAAAATTAACCAAGGAACAAGCAGAGTACATAAGCGTTAAAGCAGAAGGTCCATACAAGCCAGACTATTATAGATATTAACATTTTTTTTCTTTTTTTCAAAAAAATTTTTAAACTTCCTTCATTATTCTTTATTATATGTACATTGCGGGGGTAGATGAGGCAGGTAGAGGGCCGGTTTTGGGACCTATGGTTATGGCTATTGCTTCTATAAAAAAAGAGGATGAGTTTAAGCTTAGGGCGATTGGTGTGAAGGATTCAAAGCTTCTAACACCACATAGACGCTATGAGCTCTTCAATGTGATAAAAGACCTCTGTGAGACTAATGTTGTAATAGTTTCTCCTCAAGAGATAGATGAAGCACTAACAACACCAACAGACAATCTTAACTGGCTTGAGGCAAGAACAGCTGCAAAGCTAATAGACAAAATCTCTGCTAAGAAAGTAATCCTTGACTGTCCAAGCACCAACTTAGAAGGATATAAGAACTACATAAAAAAACACTTGAAGAATAAAAAGATAGAAATCGTTGTGGAACATAAGGCAGACCTAAACCACTTAATAGTCTCTGCAGCAAGCATAATAGCAAAAGTCGTTAGAGATGAAGAGATAGAAAAAATAAGGGTTAAGACTGGAAAAGAAATCGGTTCAGGCTACTCATCAGACCCAACAACCCAAAAATTCATAGATGAAAACTGGAGTAAGAAAGAATACTCAAAATTTATCCGAAAATCATGGGATACTTGGCAGAGGAGACACCACCAAAACGCACAGAAAAAACTAGGCGAATTCTAAATGAGAATTGAAGACTTAAAAAAACTTGAAAGCAAGAGATTTTATTTTGTAGAAAAAAAGTCTGAGTATGAACTTGCAAGGATGAAAGGACCATGCACAGTAGTTCTTTACACAACCGGTAAAGTAATTTTTCAAGGAAAAGAAGATGTGATATCTGATATAAAATCAGAGCTTGGACTAGAAACAAAAAGAGAACCACAAAACCAAGCAGCGTTGTATGGAATAATTGTTGGCAGCGATGAAACACTCAAAGGAGACACTTTTGGAGGCTTGGTTGTGGCTGGCTTTAGAGCTGATGAGGAAGACAGGGATGAATTAAAAAAACTTGGTGTTAGAGATTCAAAAACAATTGATGACTCTGTAATATTATCCTTAGCTCGAAAGATTAGAGACTCGTTTCAAAACAGTTATTATGTAATTGAGCTAGAGCCTTTAGAATACAATAAAGAACTTGTGATGAATAACATAACCGAATTGCTAAACAGACTACATAAAAAAATTAATGAGAAACTAAAGATAGGAAACTCTTTGCACATAGTTGACAAATACCCTGGTTGCGGAGTTGGAGATGTTTGTGAAGAGAAAGCAGAATCAAAACACTTAGAAGTCGCTGCTGCATCAATAATTGCCAGGGAACACGCGATAAAACAAATAAACAGGCTGAGTGAAAAAGCAGGCTTTGCAATCCCAAAAGGCAGCACACATGTGCGCGAAGCATTACAGGCACTTAAGAAGAAAAACCTAAAGCCAGAAGAATTTGTAAAGATGGACTTTAGCAATGTTAAAAAATATTTGGTCAATTAACAACAATCTTTATTAAGAACTTTTTTTTACTAAGAAAGATAGTGATTATTCATGAATGGAAAAATAAAGGTTGCACTAACTTTTGACGATGTTCTTTTAGTGCCTAAAAAAACAGAAGTAGCCTCAAGAAGAGAAATAACTCTTTCTACAAACCTAACAAGAAACATAAAGTTAAACATCCCATTGGTAAGCGCCAACATGGACACGGTTACAGAGTCAGAAATGGCAATCGCACTCGCACGAGAAGGAGGTATTGGAATAATACACCGATTTATGAGTGTAGAAGACCAAGTGTTAGAAGTTAGAAAAGTCAAAAGGTCAGAGAGTTTCATCGTTGAAGACCCATACACGCTAACCAAAGACAAAACTGTTGGGTTTGCCAGAGAATTTATGAAGCAGAAAAGCGTTGGTGGTTTGCTAATAGTTGATGTAAATAATAAATTAGAAGGCATACTCTCAAGAAGAGATATATTGTTTGCAGATGATGAACTATTAGTAAGCCAAGTCATGACCAAGAACAGTCACATCATATCTGTACAAAAAAAGATAAGTTTTGAAGAAGCAAGGAAAATACTCCACGAACACCGAATAGAAAAACTACCAATAGTTAATAAAAACAATGAGGTGAAAGGCTTAATTACAAGTAAAGACTTGCGAAAATTTGAAAAGCACCCACTAGCATTAAAAGATGATAAAGGACGGTTGATGGTTGGTGCAGCTGTTGGAGTGAAAACTGAAGACTTTGAAAGAGCAAATGAACTAGTAAAAGCAGGCACAGATGTCCTCGTATTAGACATTGCTCACGGACACTCTAAACAAGCAATCAAAGTCATCAAGGAACTCAAGAAAAAATTTCCAAAAATAGATTTAATTGCTGGAAACGTCGCAACAGCGCAAGGAACAAAAGACTTAATAGTCGCTGGTGCAGACGCTGTAAAGGTAGGAGTAGGACCTGGCTCTATATGTATAACAAGAATAGTTGCAGGGACAGGCGTTCCACAACTATCAGCAATAATTAACTGTTCAAAAGAAGCAAAGAGATTAGGTGTGCCAATAATTGCAGATGGAGGAGTTAAGAATTCTGGTGACTTGACAAAAGCTCTGGCTGCAGGCGCCTCATCAGTTATGTGCGGCAACTTATTTGCAGGAACAGACGAAGCACCAGGCATAACACAATTAAGAAACGGCACGAAATACAAAGTCACAAGAGGAATGGCATCATTTGGCGCAACACTTGGAAGAACTGCTCGAGAAAATGGAACAATAAAAGACGATGACTTCTCAGATGTTGTTCCAGAAGGTGTTGAAGCAATGGTTCCATACAAAGGAAAAGCTCAAGACGTAATCAAACAATTAACTGGTGGCTTAAGATCAGGCATAAGCTACTGCGGAGCAAGAAACATAAAAGAGATGCAGAAGAACGCTGAATTTATACGAATAACAGCTGCAGGTGTTAGGGAAAGTAAGCCGCACGATGTTGAACTAGTGTAACTTCTTTATGAAATTGTGGATGGATTTTATTGTGTAAATAAAAATATTTATATAGATGTTTTATAAGTAATGGATGAGTGGTAGATATAAAAAAAGATTTTGGTGATAGCTTTAATTTGTTGATGCATCATAAAAAAATCATAATTCCCATCTTATGCTCAATTGTTCTTCCATTAATATTAATTTTTTTGTTCTTAAATCTCTCCGGTCTGAATCCGCTATTAAAAGAGCTTGTTTCTGCTAGTGAAGAATTTGACCAGCAAAAAACTAATTACTTATTGAATAAGGAGAATATTGGTGGGGAAAACTATACTATAGAATTAGTTAATTATTTAGGTAAAGATTCGGAAAGCTCAACTTATAATGCAGAATTTGACAAATATCTTGAAGAAAAAGGTTATGATTGGAATAGATATGAACAATTATTAAATGTTAAAAATGTGCTGATGTTAATTATCTTCCTTTTAATCGGAATAATTGGCTCGTTTTATTTTTCTTGTATGTCTTATGCAATAATTGCTTTAACAATAAAAAACGAAGATATACATTTTGATAATTTGTTAAGAGTCACAAACAGATTTCTTTTGAAATTTTTATCTTTGAGAATATTACTTGGTTTTATTATAATTGCACCCATAATAATTTTTGTTGGGATAATTGTATCCCTCTTTTTCCTTAATGCTATCTTAGGTGTTTTATCTATATTCATATTTCTAATCTTATTCTTTGTCTACATAATAATAGTTGGTTTAAGATTGTTTTTTGCTGCACCTTCAATGTATATGGAAGAAGAAGGAGCTGTAAAATCTATTGAACACAGTTTTAATTTAACAAAAGGCCATTTAAAACAAGTTTTAATTATTTTCTTTATGATATATGGAATTACAATTTTTATGAACAGTTTTATTGGCCAACCACTATATGACACTTATTCAAGTTTTTTATTTGGAGCTAATTTGATAAAAACTTCAATAAATCTAATTATAGTTTTATTATTAATTATTATAGAGTCATTCGTGTTAACTTTTGAACACATATTCTTTTTTTACTCATACATTGATTTTAAAGAAATAAGAGAAATAACAAAATAATAGACCAAAATCTGGTAAATGACATAAAATTACAAAAAATAAATTTGGAGGTAGTAAAATGGTGGATATGTCAAACCCTGAGTATAAAGGATTTTGGATAAGATTTGTGGCATCAATGTTGGATGGAATAATAATTGGTCTGCCTGCATTCTTATTGCAGATGGGACTAATTTTTGTAGTAGGAATGCCTTCATTGATATATTTAGTTTCATTAGCCTCTGTAATTCTAGTAATTTATCTAGATGGAATCAAAGGTGGAACGCCAGGTAAATTAATATTAGGTATAAGGATTGTTAATGAAAAAGGTGAATACATAGGAATTCCTATGGCGATATTAAGATATATTGGAAAAATCTTATCAGCAATAATATTAGGAATAGGATATTTGATGATAGCGTGGGATGGTAAAAAGCGAGGATTACATGATAAGATTGCTAAAACTTATGTTGTCAAAGCTTAATTTTTTTCTTTTTCTTCTTTATTCACCACCAACCCTGATGAAATAAACAACTAGATGGAAACAAACAAGTGGTGAAATGGACAAAAAAACAAAATAGAAAACTTTATTATACTTTCAATTTATTAATTAGGGTGTGATGAACTTATTAAAAAGCCCTTATGTGTTAGCAATTATCTCTGGAATTCTTTGTGTGCTTTCATTTCCACCTTATAATTTCTCATTTCTGATTTGGTTTGCATTAGTGCCTTTTTTATATGCTATTTTGAGTACACCACATGATAAGAAAAAGAGATTTGACATTTCTTACTATCAAGCTCCATTAATCGGTCTTGTTTTTGGCATGGTTTTTTACTTTGGAACACTTCATTAGATATACAATGTTTTTGGATTGTTTGGTTTGTTCTTAATTCTTATTTTGTGTATCTACCCCTACATATTTGCATATTGTCTAAGCTACGTTTATAATAAACTGAAATCATCGTGGATAATACTTTTATTTCCACCAATTTTATGGACTGCAATTGAATTCATAAAATCAGAAGGCTGGTGGCTAAAATTCTCATGGATGAATATTGGTTATAGTCAGCATAACTTTTTACCAGTGCTTCAATTTTCGAGTATTCTTGGACAGTATGGTCTTACAACACTTATTCTATTAGTAAATTCATACATTGTTTATATTTATTTGAATAGAAAAAATATCAAACAACTCCTCATAGTTAGCGGTGTGTTATTAGTATTTTTTGTGTCAATACTGTCTTTTGGAACATACAAGTTAAATAAAGATTATTCTTCAAAAATAAAAGTTGCCCTCATCCAAGACGAATCTTCTGAATTTCAAAATTATAAGAATTTGATAAATAAACTGCAAACAGATGTTGATTTTATTTTACTGCCAGAATATGCATTGCCCACATTTTTGGATGAAGATACTATTTTATTAGCTGAAATTCAAAATATAACTAATCACTATTCAGCACATTTAATTACGGGTAGCAAAGATAAGAATGACGATGGTGGTAAATTTGGATATTACAACACTGCATACTTGTTTGATCCATCAGGAGAAATATCTGGAAAATACTACAAAATGAATCCAATTCAATTTTTTAATGATGGTGATCCTGGCAAAGAATACTCTGTTTTTTCAACACAACACGGTAAAATCGGGATTTTTATATGTTACGACATGGACTATAGTTATGTGGCAAGAAACATAGTTAAGAACGGAGCAGAAATGTTGTTTATTCCAACTTATGACGCTATGAGCTGGAGTGAATTACAGCATTTGCAACACTCAGCGATGACTTCTATGCGGGCTGTTGAAAATGGCAGATTTATAGCAAGAACGGCGACATCAGGCATCTCCCAAATAATTGATCCAAACGGCAGAATAACTAAAACAATACCAATAGGTGTAAGTGATATTACAGTTGGTACCATTACATCTATTAAAGAAAACACATTTTACACTAATTATGGATTCATACTTCCATATTTGACAATAATTTTTACATTAGCAACGTTGCTAGTTGCTTTTTTTAGAAAACCTTGACGTCCCACTCTCTAATTGAGAATTAAACGACCAGTGTCTCTTTATGTTTGTTATTTACAGTTCACGATGTTTGTTTGATGGAAAACAGCCAGAAATTAGAATGACGACTTTTTGATGTATTTATATATATCTGTATTAGTTTTTTTGGAAGTTTGTTATATTTAGCATTTCACAAATATTCTCTTATCTCATAAAGCGAATTTATGGTGTGTGGATTTTTTGTGCTGTTGTTTCTGTTTAGGTGAAGTCCGTTTATCCCTATTTCTTTTGGCATCTCAAAGTCTTTTTGCTTGTTATCACCTATCATTATAGTTTCTTCTGGCTTTAATCCGAGATTCTCAAGCGTTATCTTGTATATTTCTTTTTGTGGCTTCCAATAGCCAACATCGCAAGAAAAACACACATAATCAAAATACTTGTCAAGTCCAAACTTGTAAAGTGGATCTTTGTGAAATGTTGCAGCGTTTGAGATTAATGCTATTTTTACATTGTTATCTTTCAAGTATTCAAGTGTCTTTATAGTGTCATCGTATAACTCAATCATGTTTTTGTCTTTTTCAATTCTTTCTTCTAACTCTTGAAATTGTTTTTTGTTAACATTATTTTTTCCAAATGCTTGAGTTATATAGTTTACAATTTCTTCTGTGCTGTTTAGTGGAGTGGTCATAACTCCTCTTTTGACGTGTTTTCTGTGAAATTCATCTGAAAAACCATACATTTCCTTTATCAGTTTTATTGTGTGGTCGTCATAGGTTGGCTTGATTAGTGTGTTCCAAAGGTCAAAGATAACTGCTTTTATCATCTTTCAACCTCCTCAAACTCTTCTTTGTAAAGCCTAATTCCATACTCGCTTTTGCATATCCTATCATAGGTTTTCTTGTTAACGTCTATTGGGACTGGCAATCCGATTGGTCTTGAATATTCATCAGGCACCTCATCAGGCATGCTGTCCCAGTACTTTTTCACGTAGAGGTCGCGGTCTTTGACGTTCTTGTGCAGAGAATACCCGTCAGGTCTAATCCCCCATCCTTTCTCAGATTCTATCCATTCTTGTTTTACGACTGTTTCAAGATTCTCTTTGTTTCTTGTCATTTTATCACCTATTAGGATGGCAGATATCAAGAAATATATTCTTTTTTCTTATTCTATATATTTAGAATATACTTATTTTTATTTTATATTCTATTGAAAAAATTTATATACTTAAACGACTATCTTTATTCTGTGAAAAGAAGAGTAATAAAACAAGGAACAGCAACACTAACAATATCCTTGCCATCTGTCTGGACAAAAAAGTTTGACATAAAACCAGGCGATGAGATTGAAGTGGATGAACGCGGAAAAGAACTTTGCATATCTTCAGATAGCTATTTCTCACCTAAGAAAACACAACTAGACATCTCAGGTTTTAGTATACCTATGATAAGACACTGTATCAACGGCATGTACATTAGAGGCGATGATGAGCTAAGAATAATCTTTGACAAACCAGAACTAATAGACATAATACAAAACTGCATAGACTTCAACATAGGATTTGCAATGATAAAACAAGAGAAGAACTCCTGCACGGTAAAAGACATATCAGGAAGCACCGATTCAGAGTTTGATAACATGCTAAAGAGAATATTCTATATGATAATATCATTTGGAGAAGACGGGCTAGAAATCATAAAAAAAGGCGAGCCGATAAAAGACTTCTGGAAACGAGACTTAGCCATAGACAAGTACATCTATTACACACTGAGAATGTTAAACAAGAAAGGCCATCCACAATTTGAAAAAACAAAGTTTTACTATGATATACTGTTATTACTAGAACACTTGGCTGATGAGTACAATCGTTTATACAAGAACACAGAAAACACAAAACTTAGCAAAGAAGCAATAAAGACTTTTGAAGATGTCAATCACATGTTTAGAGATTTTTTTGATAATTTTTACAAATTTGAACAAAAAAAATCAAACGAGTTGATATTGAAAAGAAACGAGATAAGAAACAAGCTCTTGAAAGCCAAAAGCAATGATGATATAATAGTAATTTATTATTTGAGAAAAATAGCTGAGATGATAATAAATATATTGCAGGTCCAATTGCAACTAGTACTATAGAAAAGCTTTTATATACTTAATGAAACAAAAAATAATCGAAGAAGAGGAAGACGATGACTAGGATACTAAAGTTGGAAATGAAAGGATTTAAGTCATTTGCTTTCAAAACTGAAATACCGTTTGGTAATAAGTTTAACGTCATACTAGGTCCTAATGGGTGTGGAAAAAGCAACGTCTTAGACGCGCTGTGCTTTGTTCTTGGAAAATCATCAGCCAAAAGCTTGAGAGCTGAGAAATCTGCAAACCTCATATATAACGGAGGAAAATCAAAGAATCCAGCGAAAAAAGCAGAGGTGTCCATATACTTTGACAACTCAAAAAAAATATTTCCACTCAACACCCCGTCTGTGAAGTTAACAAGGACTATAAAGCCGTCAGGACAGTCAAAATATGAGATAAATGATGAAACAAGGACGAGACAGCAGATACTAGATTTTCTAAGCATAGCAAACATAGACCCTGGTGGTTACAACATAATATTGCAAGGAGATATAACACACCTAGTGGAGATGTCCACGATTGAAAGAAGGGGAATAATAGAAGAAATAGCAGGAATATCAGTGTATGAAAGCAAGAAAGAAAAAGCACTCAGAGAACTCTCAAGGATAGAGCAGAAACTAAACGAGGCAGAGATAATACTTGCTGAGAGAAAAGGATTCTTAAGAGAACTAAAAAAAGAGAAAGACCAGGCATTAAAATTCAAAGAACTAGACATTAACATTAAAAGAAACAGGGCAACAACACTTAACAAACAGATAACTGATAAAAAGACGAGACAAACAGAGTTTGAAAAAGCCATAGACAAGAATACAAAAGAAATTAACACCATACAAAAAGCAGTTGACGAATTCAAAAAAAAGATTTCTCAAAAGAAAGAAGAGATAGGCAAGATAAACAAGGAAGTTGAAGAGAAAGGAGAAAAAGAACAAATAGAACTCAACAGAAACATTGAACACATGAAAGTTGCCCTCGCCCTAAACAAGCAAAGAGTTGAGACTGTAACACAGGAATTGCAGAAAATAAACAACAGGAAAAAAGAGCTTGAAGAAAACAAAAAAGAACTTCAAAGAAAAATAACAGCAGCAGAACAAAACAAGAAAGACGCTGAAAAAACAATTAATCAAAAAGATTCTGAACTAAAAAAAATAGACGCAAAGATAGATGAATTTAAGAAAAAGAATAATCTTGGAAACGCTCAGGAACTAGACAAACAAGTTGAAGAGATAGACTCAAAAGCAGAAGGAATACAAGGAGAGATAAACAAGCTTCGAGAAGAACAACAAAACCTGTTCAGAGAGAAAGACAAGTATGAGATACTCCTGCAAAACATTGATGCAAAAATAGACAAAGTCCTCTCAGTAGAAAAAGAGAACAAAGAAGGAATCGCCAAGTTAAAGAATGACAAGAACAAATTCAAAGCAGCGACGACAGAATTAAACACTGGATTAGAAGACGAAGCGTCTATATCAGCACAACTAGACAACGCGAGATCAAAATTATTATTAAGAAGAGAAGAGTTATCAAGACTAAACATCCGATCATCAGGCTTAAAAGAACAAATTGCCGGTGATAGAGCCATAAAAGAAATTCTTCATTCTCCAATAACAGGCATACACGGGCTTGTAAGCCAGCTAGGAACAGTCAGCACAAATTATTCTCTGGCGCTTGGAATTGCTGCTGGAGGAAGAATAAAAAACATAGTTGTAGACAGCGACGCAATAGCCTCGGAATGCATTAAGTATCTGCGTGAGAAAAGATTTGGAACAGCAACATTCTTGCCACTAAACAAACTAAAACCACAACTAATCAATACAGAGATAAGAACGCTAAAAGGACCAGGAATAATAGGCCTTGCAATAGACCTAGTTAAATTCGAACCAGAATATGAAAGAGTATTCCAATACGTCTTTGGAAACACACTAGTTGTAGACAATCTTGATGTTGCAAGAAAGATAGGTGTTGGAAAAGTTCGAATGGTTACAAAAACAGGAGACTTAGTAGAGACTAGTGGAGCAATGCAAGGAGGGTATAGAGAAAAATCAGCAGTAATGAGTTTTGCAGAAGAAGAAGTGTCAAGGCAGATAAAAATACTTGAATCAGAGATAAGAGATTTAGAAAGCGTCATAGGAAAACTTGAGAAGAAAAAGAAAGACAACGACCAAAGAATATCAATTCTTAGAAGCGAGAAAGCAGAACTAGAATCAGAGATACTAAAAGCGGAAAAGACTCTTCACATCGAATCAGGAGATTTTGACGCGACAAAAGAAGAGAAGAAAAAAATATCTACAGAGATAAAAGTTTTAGAAGAAAAGACTCAGAAGATAACATCAAACATATCAAAGAAAAACGTTGAACTAGCAAACTTTAAGTCTGGAAAGCAAGAGTTAAGAGACCAAATAACTGCTCTTAGAAACCCTGCACTGCTTGCAGAGATGAACACGTTTGAACAGAAAAAACAAGAATTAAAAGAAGAACTATCTGACTTGAGAGGAGATGTCAAGAATGCAGATTCTGAACTGACAAACATATTAAAACCAGAAAAAGATAATATAGACAAGATATTAACACAACAACTAATAAAAGAAAAAGACAACTTCGAAGCCGAGAAGAAAAGACTGGATGAGGAAATAAAGACTCAGACAAAAAACTTATCAGACAAAGAGAAAAAACAAAAAGAGTTCTACTCACAATACACTGGACTATTCAACCAGAGATCAAAACTAGAAAAAGAGATATCAGCGTCTGAAAACACCACAAACAACAAGTCTGAAGAGATAAGAAGGATTGAGAACAAAAACAACGCACTATCTTTGGAAAGAGCAAAGCTGATAGGTGAGCTTGAAGGGCTTGAAGAAGAATTCAAGAAATACAAAGATGTTGAGCTATTCAAGAATAAGTCAGAAGAAGACATAGCAAAAGAGATACAGCAATTCGAAAGAATGGTCCAAGAGCTTGGAGCAGTCAACATGAAAGCACTTGAACTATACGAGAAAGCTGAGAAAGACTATGATTCATTGATGGTGAAGAAGGATAAGCTTTCAAGCGAAAGACAAGACATACTAGTAATGATAAACGAGATTGACAGCAAGAAAAAAGACTTGTTCATGAAGACATTCGATGTTATTAACAAGAACTTTCAAAAAATATTTTTAACACTTTCAACTAAAGGACGCGCATACATACATCTGGAGAATCCAAAAGACCCGTTTGAAGCAGGGGTTGAGATAAAAGTAAAACTAACAACTAAGAAGTTCATGGACATAAGAAGCTTAAGTGGTGGAGAAAAAACGATGACTGCACTAGCATTCCTATTCGCAGTGCAAGAACACGAGCCAGCATCATTTTACATACTTGACGAAGTAGACGCATCCCTTGACAAGAAAAACTCTGAGAAACTAGCAGAGCTAATAACTGAATACTCCAAGAGAGCACAGTATGTAATAATCAGCCACAACGATGGAATAATAACACATGCAGAGAACTTATTTGGCGTAAGCATGAACCACCAGCAGGGAATAAGCAAGGTGACTAGCTTAAAGATATGATTATTAGCCTTTCTTTTTCTTATCTATTACTTCGTTTATTAACTTCATTATATTTTCAGAGGTTGTGTTCCAGTTAAAATTTTTAATAACTGTTTTTCTAGCATTATGACCAATTCTTGTTCTGAGACTAGAATCATTTATGAGGATCTCTATTTTCTTTGCTAGGTCGTAGGGGTGGTGTTTTTCAAAAAAGAATCCGTTCTCACCTTCTTCTAAGTAGTCGTTTACAAACCCGACCTTTGTAGATATCACAGGGACTTCGCATGACATTGCTTCAAGTGTTGAAAGGGAGGTGGTCTCTGTGAGTGATGGTAAGACGTATATATCCATTGCTTGAACCCATGGAATCACGTCGTCTTGCTGGCCTGCGAATAATATGTCTACTTTGTCCTTGAAAATGTTTTCGATGTCTCTTTGTCCAGAGCCAACAATCAACAACTTAGCGTTATCATTTATTGATCTTATCCTAATAAATGCTCTAAGAAGTGTTTTTAAGTCTTTCTCACGGCCAATCCTTCCATGGTACCCTATGACTATGTCTTCGTGTTTAAAACCAGCTTTTTTCTTTGCTTCATTCTTGTCTCCTTTAACGAATTTGTCAGTGTTTACGCCTAGGTGAACGATGTCTTTTTTTGTCTTTATATTCTGCCATGAAAGCATGTCTGCAACGTTGTCTGCGGGTACAATTAAGAGGTCTGCTTTGTTGTAGAGGAACCTGACAAGCTTTTTTGTTAATGGATAAACTGGTTTTTTTATGAAAGACATAGTTATTGCTTTTGGAAACAATTCCCACTCGATGTTGTGGATGAATGATATTAGTGGCTTGAAATTGTTTTTAGCGGCTAGTATAGATGCAATTCCTATAGGTCCAATTGTTTGTGTGAAGACTGCGTCAGCGTCTTTTATTATCTTTTTTATCTTGAAGTATTGAAACTTTGCTATTCTAAAATCTCCAAATGTTATCTTAGTTAGCGGTATCTTTATCACTTTAACATTTTTCATCTCTGGAGAATTCCCAAAGTCTGGTGCGATGACTATTATTTCATACTCTTTTGAAATCCTTGGAATTATCTCTGATAAAAATCTTGCAATGCCATCCCATCTTGGCAGGTAGTTGTCTGTTGCGATTACAATTTTCATCTTAGTTTATAGAAAACCTCTGCGTATTTCATCTTATATTTTCTTCCGTTCAAAAAATCCTTCACATACATTAATATGAGTGCGAATAGGTTGATGAATCCATAAAATCCAAACTGGCTTTTAAAAGTTTTCAATGCTTTTGTCTTGATGGAGAATGTTTCGGATGTGTCGACTAGTAATCTTGGGTGCTTCTTCTTATCCCACCTAAACGGGTTCCAGATGTCAAAAGCGTAAACTTCAATCTTTTCATCCATTTTGTCAACTGTTTCTAAGACTAGATTGCTAATCTTTCTATGACCTGGATGTGCATCTTTTGGAGAATGGGTGAATATCTTTTCAGGCTTAAACTCAATTATTACTTTTTCAAGGTTTTTCTTTGCTTCTTTGTAATAACTCTTCTTAAAGCTCTTCTCAATGTAATTGAAGAAGTTAACGCCTTTTCCTCCAATGATTTTGTCAGCTTTTAAGGATTCATCCATTCTCGTGCTTACAATTATTTCTTCTTTAAAATGAGGGTGGGTCTCTTCTCCGCTGAAAAAAATTATAGTCTTTACAGTGCTTCCTTCCTTTGCATACTTTGCAGTCGTGCCCCCTGCGCCTAATATTTGGTCATCGGAGTGTGCTGCAATGATTAATATGTTATCAGCCATTATTATATTGATTAAATTCGTAATTTATTAAAGTTTGTGTTAACAAACGTTTTTTTTAAGAAATTTTATAAATTTAACAATTTACGTTATGTTTATGGCTGATAAGATTAAGACTATGAAGGATGCTCAAAAGTTGGTTAAGAATTTTTCTGAGAGGAATAAGTGGAAGGATGTTCCAAATATAGACAAGTTTGACCATTTGCATGAGGAATTGATTGAGATGTCTCAGCACTTAAGATATAAATCTGAAGAGGAGCGGGTCGCGTTTGTGAATGAGCATAAAGAGATTTTTGTTGATGGTGTTGGTGATTTGTTCTTCGCGCTTTGCAGGCTTGCAAACCAGCTAGGAGTTGATGTTGAAGAGGCTTTTAATATTGTTCAAAAAGAAATATTGACTAAGTATAATCATGAGAATTCAGAGAATAATATTGTAAAAAAATAGGGTGTTGATATTTGTTTAAACAAATCCGCATTCGTTAATTTTAAGCTGTTTTTTATGAAAACCTTTTTAAGTATGTTTGTTTTTCTACTGGCGGGTGATACCATGGGAATTAATATTTTTAAGATGGACAAAAATCTGATAATATCGTTTAACAGAGTTAAACGCGATGTCTTTTCATTATTAAAAGCCAAGGAAGAACATTCAAATCTATTAGAACAAATTAACTCCAAACAGCACAACTTCTCAGTAAGAATTGATGAGTTATATGACATGATTAAAAGATTAAGTGATGTGAGCATAGATATTATTGAATTAAACAACAGAGTATCGTCCTATGAATTAACACTCAAAAATGTAGATGAAAAAAAATATGTTTATTTTGAAAAAGAAATGTCTAAGATAAAAGAAAATCTGGCTGTGCATAACGAATTGTTAAATGCTCTAAGAACAAATCAAAAACAGATCTTGGATAAATTAACAGACAACAACAAGAGAATGAATGATTTATCAGCTTACACTGAATCGATAAAAGCCAGCACGTCAACAATAACTAACAATTTTAAAAAAATAACTGTTTCTCAGAATAGCTTTATGAAATCTTCTGCTTCAAAAGAGAAAAAGTTAGAAAAGAGTTATTCAAGTCTGCTTCGCAAGATTGTAGCGAATAAAGAGGCTTTAGACAAGTTAAAAGAGAATCAGAAAAACTTAAAAAGCAAAGTCAAAAAATCATCGCAAACAACTTTGGTCGCTAAAAAAATTGTGAGTAGAAAGAATTTGTTTGGCTCTTTAAGGTCTAATCTGGAACTAGTTGAGGGGATAGGCCCAGAATACGCAAAAAGACTAATTGGAATTGGAGTCAAGACGACAAAACAGCTTCTTAAACAAGGCGCAACCAATGATGGCCGAGAACTAATATCAAACAGGTCTGGTTTTAGCAAATCAACAATACTTGAATGGGTGAATCGTGTTGATCTTATGAGAGTTAGCGGTGTTGGAGAGGAATACTCTGATCTTTTAGAAGAAGCAGGTGTTGATACAGTGCCTGAGCTTGCACAAAGAAATACTGAGAATCTCTATGAGAAAATGATTGAGATTAATAAAGAGAAAAACCTTGTTAGAAACACTCCTTCTTTGAAAAGTGTTAAGAACTGGGTGTCTCAAGCGAAGAAACTACCAAAAATTATTGAGTATTAGATTTAAAAAAAATAAAAAATTATTTTAATTTACTTAAAACTTTATTTTTGTCTAGATACTTGTAGAACTCTGTTCGGCAGTCATCTTTACTTGCCTTTTTAAATTGTTCACAAGTTTTCTTCATAGCACTAATATTTTCTTTTGTTTGTTTTTTTCCAAACTTTCTCAAAATATATTTCATCTCATGTTCTTGATCGCATGAGACTTGTTCTCTGTCGTTCATTCTTACACCCCCTGTTTTTTTTTAAACTTGAAAAATAAAAATAATTTTATTTCTTCGTAATCTTGTCTTCTTTTAAGACTTTCTTTGCAATCACAAATACAACCCATGCGATTATCACAAAGTTTATTACTGCGCCTAAGAATGCCCCCCAACTAATTACTATTGGACCTAAGCTAAAGGTTGCAGTCTGCCACGCTCCGCCTGGTATAAATGGTGTTATTATTGGCATTATTACGTTGTTTACTAGCGATTGTACTAGCGCTGTTGCAGCGACTCCTATAATAAATGCAACTGCTAAACCAATAATTTTGTACTCTTTCAAGAAGTCCTTAAATTCTTTCATCATACCCATGTTGGTTACCCCCTAAATAATATTAGATTTTTTCTTACATTTATAAAGTTTTTTTTAAACAAAAGCTTTTTTAACTTTGAATGGTTGTTTTACCTTTTGAGATGACTAAGATGAACTGGCTTGTTTATTCGTTACTAGCACTTTTGATGTGGAGTTTTTGGGCTTTTTCTTGAAAGTTTTCGATTAAGCATGGCTCCTAAGAGTGTGCTTTTATGAGAGATTGTTGGTGCTGCAGTCGTTGGAATTCTTTTAGCTTTGGTTTCCATAATTCTTCTCTCTATGTAGTTACTAATTAGTAGTTAAAAATAGAAAAGTTTATAAATGATGAGGATATAATATTCTCTAATGAACTCAAACTTTTTTGCTGAACTAAAAGAACTACAAGCAAAATCAATAGAATCAATACTGAAAGCAAGAACTAAAAACGAATTTGAACCAAACTATCAATTCCCATACCACATCGGTGTAATAAACGATTTCTACCTCTTAGAAGCAATATACCATGCTACTAAAGGTTTTGATGGGACACAAAACTTCATAGACCCATGCTGCGCAGATGGATTTTCACTAATACTAGCAAACAAAGCAGGTTGTAATGCTTACGGCTTAGAAATTGAGAGTGCACTAGTAGATGTAGCAAAGAAAAATATTAAAACAGCGCAAGAAAAAGACTTGATAGATGAGAGCTATGAGATGAAAGTAGCACAAGGAGACATGTTTAACCTTGGCGCATACAAAAAACTAGGCAAAAAATTTGACGAATACGACTTGTTTTATCTTTATGCTTTGAAAAGCAACGAGACACCATTCCTAAAACAATTCTCAGAAAGTGCAAAAGACGGTGCAAAGATAATAATCGTTCCAGAGATAAAAGAAAGAAAAGAAGGTTATATATTAAACGAACTAAGAAACTTGCAGCCACTGTCAGAAGAAAAGCAAGGAGTAAGAAGATTTTACAAGATATATGAGAAGAGATAGATTCTTAAGTTAACTTTGAGAATAACAGAATAAATCTTTCAAGAAGATATTAATATTTATTTCCTAAACAATCCTTACGGGCACATTTTAGCGAAAGATTTAAATAGTTATGTGCCCATATAAATTATATGACTTATGTTGAGACTATTAAAAAAGGGAAAAAAGAATATTATTATCTTACTAAAAATCTTAGAATTGGCATCAATAAGTGGAAGAAGATAAGGGTTTATATCGGCGACAAGAAACCAACAAAATCAGATATAAAGAAATTTGTAGAGGAGATTGATAGAAAAATAGAAAGTGAAGGATTAAAAAAATCTAACTATTCTTTTTTATCTGTTAAAGATGCCAAAACTCTTCAAGACTTAAAAGAGAGTTATGAGGATTGGCTAAAACAAACTTCTGAAAGTTTAAGACGAAAATTATATGATGATTTTGTGATTAGATTTACTTATAATACCAATGCTATTGAAGGCAACAGACTCACATTGCGGCAAACAGCTTTGATACTAAAAGACAAAGTAATCCCATCAGGCATAAGAGCATCTGATTATCACGAAGCAATTAATGGAAAGGAATGTTTAGAATTCTTAAAATCTTACAAAGGAGGACTCAATGATAAATTGTTGGAGAAAGTAAATGGTGTCTTGACTAAGAACACAGATGTTGTTCATAGTGGAAGAATAAGATTTTTTGACGTAAAAATTGAAGGTTCTACTCATATTCCTCCAAAACATGATGAAGTTAGAAAACATTTGTTGAATATGTATAAATGGTACAGTGCCAATAAAAATAGTCTTCATCCATTTGAGTTAGCTACAATGATTCATGCAAAACTAACTTGGATACACCCATTTGAAGATGGAAATGGAAGAACTGCTCGTGCAATCATGAATTGGATTCTTATAAACAATGATTATCCTATGTTTTTCATCCCATTTGAGAAAAGGGAAGAATATTACTTAGTACTAGAAGAAGCTGATAAAAGTGATTACAAGAATTATGTTGCTAAAATGCTCCAGTTAATCATAGAGCAAATCAGAAGTTACGGGCACAAAGAAAAGAAAGAATGAACTTTGTATGGGCACAAGTTTCATACTTGCTCCGAGTACTTACCCTTTAAACAACAGTTTTTTTAAATAAAGGGTAAGATTTATATATTAGTTCTTCTTTTTTAGTTTGTAATGGTTTATATTTATAAGAAAAGGATTGGAGAAAAGGATTATTATTATCTTAGAATATCGGTTAAAAATAATAATAAGATTGTTACAAAAGATCTTGCTTATTTGGGGAGTGACTTAAGTAAAATAAGTGAAAAATTAGATTCTTTATCTTCTTACCAAAAAGAAATTCGAAAAGCTTACAAAACAATCAATAGTTTTATACAAACTAATCGCTATATCGAGAATGTTCAGTCTCAAAAGATTAAAACTAACTCTTTTTTGTCTAAAAAAGACTTATATGAAGTTGAAGCGTGTAAACTTCATTGGAATCAAAAAATTCAGAAAATGGATGAACTGACAAAATCAGAGATATTAAAGAACTTCATCATAGAATTTGCTTTTAACACTGCATCTATTGAAGGTAATACGATAACCTTAAAGCAAGCACAAAACTTGTTAATGGAGAATCTGACACCAAAAAATAAGACTTTAAAAGAAATATATGATCTTCAAAACACACAAAAAGTATTTTTAAGTCTGTATGATAATTTAAAACAAGAATTAAATCACAAACTAATATCAAAAGTTCATGATTCATTGCTTGAGAATATTGATAATAGAACAGGATACAGAACAGATGATGTTAGAGTTTTTAAGATGAACTTTAAATCAACACCTGCAAAATATGTAAAAATTGACATGGATATTTTATTAGATTGGTATGAAAAAAACAAACGAAAACTACACCCATTAGTGTTAGCAACGCTTTTTCATCATAAATTTGAGAAGATTCATCCGTTTATGGATGGAAACGGTCGAACCGGAAGAATGCTTATGAATTTTATATTATTAAAAAATAATTATCCGCCAATAATAATCAGAAAGAAAAATCGAACGGAATACTTGAACAAATTAAACAAAGCAGATGGATGTGACCTGGATAAGACTGAAAATAAATATTATGATGATTTAATTGAGTTTACAAGTTTTGAATTAAAAGATAATTATTGGAACTTATTTTTGTAAAATAAGTTCAAAACTTTTTGTTTTGATTATATCTTTCTTTGAAAGATATTCAGAAATATTATGTAATTAATCATTAATAGTTATTTTTTTAATAACTACTTTATCTAATGGTCTATCTTGTGTGTCTGTCTTTACTTTACCAATATCTGCTAATACGCTTTTTCCTTCTATTACTTTTCCGAAGATTGCATGTTTATTATCAAGCCACTGACAAGGAGCAAGTGTTATGAAGAATTGGCTTCCTCCACTGTTAGGACCAGAATTAGACATAGACAAGAAACCTTTGTTACTATGCTTTAAATCTTTATGAAACTCATCTTTAATCTTATAACCAGGACCACCTGTTCCATTACCCTTTGGACAACCGGCTTGAACCATAAAATCCTTGATAATTCTATGGAAAGATAGATTATTGTAAAAACCTTTCTTAGACAAATCGATGAAGTTCTTAGTCGTAATTGGAGCTTTATCTTCGAAAAGCTCAATTGTCATGTTACCTAAAGACGTTTCAATCGTTGCAGTACGGTTCATAAAGAAAAGAGAAAAGGGGAAGGTATTTAAAGGTGATGGGGGGATGAACATAGTTTAATTGCAAATATTTAAATAAATTCAAATTAATGTATATCATAGGGAGATGCAATGAATTACTGTACTATTTGTAAAAAAGAAATAACTGAAGCTGAACAGATTTATTCTACAAAGAAATATGGTAAAGCTTTATGCAGATCACATCAGAATACTACTAATAATGGATTATCAAAAAAAGAAGGTAGATACAAAGAAGGTATGATTAAAGGTCGAATTGCGGAAACCTTAATAGAAGAGTTATTTTTATCCTTAGGTTATAATGTATTTAGATATGGAATGGAAAATACAGTCCCTGCAATTACAAAACTTCTTCAAGATGTTAACAGTGAGGTTGCAGATACTATTAGAAGAATGCCTGATTTTGTAGTTCAACATCCAATAAGAAAAGATGTGTATTTTATAGAAGTTAAATTTAGAAAAAGTGGTCAATTTGATATTAGTGATAAATCTTTATATAAATATCCTTATGGGAATGCATATTTTGTTATCGTTTCAAAAAGTCATATTAAATGTATTACTTATTCAGAATTGAAGGAAGGTAAAAAAGTAACTTCAAAATCAATGAATTATCTTGGAAACAGGAAAGAGTTTGATTTAGACAAAGAAACAATCAAGCAGTTTTGTGATTTCGCGGTTAAGTTTTTTAGTGAAGTATAATATCTTTTCACCCAATTAATTTGAATATATAACAAAGAGACGAAGTCCCCCTCTCAAACCACTCCTTAACTCATAATCCTTTCTTCTTCACACATCTCTTCCGCTTCCCCCACTTCCACAACCACCCCCTCTTCCCTCCCTGTTACGAGTTCATAGCACGTCTGTTTGTCAAACATTGTTTCTCTTTGCTGTGCTACTTCTTTTTCTAAGATTATTATTCTAATCGTTGCAATCATTAATATTATTGCTATTATTACTGCAATTATTACTATTATTTTTTTACTTACCTTTTCAGAAGCTTTCGTCATGAAAAAGTAGTGTCCAGAATGGTTTATATTTGTTTTTTAGAAAAAAGCGGAATATTTGCGGATGTTAAATATAAAGCAAACATTAAAAAAGAAATACTAATCTTTAAATTTTCATGGGCGGAACAGGAAGAAAGTTACCTAAGAGACACACATACAAAAAAGAGTCTAAAGTTGTTGAAAAAACAAGTAAGTTTCCAGATTGTATAGGACAATTTCCTGACTGTGCATCTTATACTGCTGATATGGTTATAGAAAATAGACCTGAATGTCGTTCTTGTCCGTTCAAATAATCTTTTTCTAGATATTAAAAAAGGTCAAAATTTATATAACTAATCATTATTTATTATTATATGAACTTGAACATTCCTAAGTTTGTCAAATGGGCTGGTGGAAAAACTCAGTTAATAGAACAGTTTAAACCTCTTTTTCCTTCAAAAATTGATAGATATTTTGAACCTTTTGTAGGTGGTGGAGCTGTATTATTTTACGTAATTGAGATTTATTCTCCTAAAAAAGTGTTTATTTCAGATATAAATGAAGAATTAATTAATTCATATAAGATTGTCAAAGAAGATGTTGAGAATCTCATATCATTATTGAAAAAACATGCTAAAGAATACAGTAAAGAAGAAAAAGAATATTATTATAAAATAAGAGCTTTAGATGTTGAAAACTTCACTGACTTGGAGCGTGCTGCAAGATTTATCTTTCTTAACAGAACTTGCTTTAATGGTTTATACAGGGTTAATTCAAAAGGAAAGTTCAATGTACCAATAGGCAGATATGTTAATCCTGATATTGTCAGAGAAGATGTTCTTAGAAGAATAAATAAGTTGTTGCAAAAAGTAGAATTAAGAGTTATGTCATTTGAAAAAATAGTTGGTTTAGTTCAACAAGATGATTTTGTATATTTTGACCCTCCATATTGGCCAATAAACGGAACAAGTTTTACTAGTTATACTCATTTAGACTTCAAAAAAGAAGACCAAGAAAAATTAGCAGAAGTTTTCAAAGAATTAGATAAAAAAGGTTGTAAAATAATGTTAAGCAACAGCGACACCAAACTAATAAATGATTTATATAAAAACTACAAGATTAAAATAGTAAAAGCCACAAGGATGATTAACTCTAAAGTTGAAGGAAGAGGAGAAATTAACGAAGTTGTTATAACTAATTATTAAACTCTAACTTAGCTTACAAACCTAGAAATTCTAAAGGTAACACATTAAAGAAATAATAACAATTGACAGAACTTATATAATTTAACACATCTGAATATTCTTTCTTTTTGAACCAATCATTAAGAACATATACATATTTTGCTTTAATTCCAAGATTTGATAATAATTTGTTGTACTGTTTGTTCTTAAAATCACATGTCTGAAGCTTTTCATCTACAGAACCTGCAACTTCTTGAAATTTCATCTCAACAATAAACATAGTTTTAGTCTTGAAAACATATATTGCTTCGTCAGGAAGTAATTTTTTTGAAATAAAATCAGAATAGTTTATTTTAGACTCGAGAAAATTTTTGTATAGCTTATGTTTTTGGAATAGTTGAGCAACCTTCTTATCTTTAAAATAGATGATGTCTTCTTTAACATCAAAATCAGGTAGAGATAAAAAAATATCTTTTAAAGATACTCTTGATTCAAATTTTAATCCAGTTAAAGTTTTCGCTCCTCCTTTTCCGTCTTTTATCATTTTATAATATAATCTATTTAATCTATGTCATTCTAAATACCACAAAGGTTTCAAATTTGTTTCATATTCTTTATGTTTTTTATTCTCTTTACTAGTATATTGTGTTTTTGGCGGTTGAAATCGACAAACACTCATACACATGTTATCAATTTCTTTTGGACTGTCAATAAATTCCCTTATCCAACCTTGAAAAAATAAGTTTTTTGGGTCAAAGTTGCTTTCTTTCGTATAATTTAATTCTTGCTCAATAAGAAATAATTGTGATAAGTTAGCTATAATTCTTAGTGTATTTAGATAATGTTTAAATTCTTCTTTCTCTAAAAGTTTTATTTCTTCATCAGGGTCTTTACCATAAAATATATTGTCAAAAATAGTTAGTAGTTTTTCTTTTGAATTTGGGTTTGAGCGTGTTCGAAGATTTAAGTCTATTATTAATCTTAAATGATTTGGTTTAAACACTCTCTCACCTTCTTTTAACCATATTTGAAAATTCTTTTTTAAGTCATAAGTATTTCTTAAAGAAGCAGGCATAACGGAAGGTCTGATAATAAATAATTCAACATTTTCTTTATCTGTAAGAATTATTTTTTTCTTATCAAATTCTAATTGTTCAATGAGTTTAAACATTTCCGAGTATCTCATTAGTTAACATGATAGAAATCATAATATAAATAATTTACGACTTAATTGAATAATTTTCGGGTTTGCAGTGTTTTCACTGGACAAAGCCTAGTAAACTATATAAAGGATAAATAGCTTTTGTAACACATGATTTTTTATGAGGATAAAAGTGTTAAACTCTTAGAAGGTGATTGTCTTAAAATTCTTCCACAACTAGAGGAAGAATCTGTTACAACTATATTTGCTGACCCACCTTATAATTTATCAAATGGTGGAATTTCTTGCAAAGCAGGAAAAATGGTTTCAGTAAATAAAGCAGATTGGGATAAATCAAATGGTTTTGAGAAAGACTTCGAGTTTACTTATAATTGGTTGAAAGAATGCAAACGAGTTCTAAAACCTAATGGAACAATATGGATTTCTGGGACACCACATAATATTTATCAAGTTGGTTATGCACTTCAAAAGTTAGGTTTTCAAATTCTTAATGAGATTTCTTGGTTTAAACCAAACGCTCCCCCAAACTTGTCTTGCAGATACTTTGCTCATTCTCACGAAACAATTCTTTGGGCTAAAAAAGACAAGAACGCCAAACATAAATTTAATTATAAAGAAATGAAAGAATGGAATGATAAAATAAGTCCATCAGGAAAACAAATGCGAAGTGTTTGGCACATACCATTAACGTCCATAAGTGAAAAAACTAACGGTAAACACCCAACTCAAAAACCAATTGAAGTTCTAAAAAGAGTAATACTTTCTAGTTCTGATAAAGGAGATTTAGTATTAGACCCTTTCAATGGTTCAGGAACAACTGGAGTTGTGGCGAAACAGTATAATAGAAAATATATTGGCATTGATAAAGAGCAAGAATACTTAATTTTGACTAAGAAAAGACTTTTTTAAAAGAAATATTTTTATAAACAGACATTATCATAGTTTATTTATAAACATTAGTAAATTGTAATTAACATATTCTTTCAAATGATAAATCAAAACATTTATATATTTTTATCTATATACAACAGTTTATGAAAGAAAGAAACTCTCCAAATGATATTATTCCTGCAATACTTAATCATTTAAGAAATGGTTCAACAACTTTATCTGAGTTAAGTAAAGACACAAAAATTAACAGAGTCACTTTATCTTTATATTTAGACGCTTTTAAAAAAGCAAACTTAATTAAAAAAAGAAAAAATGGACGAGAACAAATAATTTTTCTAAATCATTATGATGATTCATACTTTGATCTGCCAATAAGACAATCAGATAAGAAAGAGATGAAAACCATATATGCAATAATAAGAAGATATTGTCAATTGGAATATAAAAAAGAACCAACAAAAACTCATGTCTACAAAATATTATATGAATTGGCTCAAGAGGAAAATTTGAAAGTGCCTGTAGGCTGGTATCAACACGGTCATTGTTCAGTCTTAATATATTCTGGGAATGAATCAGAACTAATGAAACTCCCTTATGAGAATAAAATAAAAGAAAAAGTTCAGGAATTTTGTAAGTTAGAACCTGTTGAGCTGCAAAAACAAATTTATAAAAAATATAAAAACAAATTATACCAGTTTAAAGAGGATATTAGATCTGTGGAACAAGAACAGATAAATGATTTTCTAATGCAATTATTAAAATTAACCCCTCAAGAAACCATAGATGTTACGACTGATTTTATACGTGCAACAATGCTTCTTGGCTGGGACCAGACAAAAGATATTTTCTTCAAACACTTATGGAAGTATATTGCAACAATAGAGTATAAAGAATCCCTAAAAAATTATTATGGTGATGAAATAAATGATTTGCTAAAAGAAACCATTATCAAAAGAAAAGAAGAGACTCAATATGAATTAAGCCAAAGAATAATTCAATACACTGATTCTAAACATTCTCAGGATAAGTTATATCAAAAATGGGTGAAAAAGAAATAATGAAATCGTTATCTAAAGTTACAATTTTATCACATCCGGAATTTTTAGCTATTAGGTAGTGCAGGTAATCTTGCCAATGCTCTGATTTTGACTTTGCAAGTTCAAGCTCTTCTTTGCTATGTTGTACGAAATAAAGCTTATTTTTGTTTTTAAACTGGTTAAATAGCAACGGAAACTCACTTTCCAAGTTTCTTCTTTTCAATTCCGATCTTACCCAATCAGAAACAACTAAATCGAATCTGCAATTCCAACCTTTTTTGAAGAATTCATAGGCCAAAGCTGATTTGCTTTCGTTTCCTTGCAACAAATCCACGTAAACGCACGTGTCTACATATATTTTCATTTTCATACAACAACATGATCAACCACATCAATCCCAATCATCTCTCCAGCTTCTTTCATCTTCTTAGTAACTTCTAAGTCTTCTAAACTCATTTCTTTATCCCCGCTTGGATGGTTATGTACCAAAACAATCGCATTTGCACTTCTTTTTATCGCTTCTTTAAACACCTCACGAGGATGTACAACTGCTGAGTTTAACGTTCCAACAGAAATCAATTCATCTCCCATCACCCTATTCCTCACATCTAAAAATACAACGTAGAAGTGTTCTTGCTTTAAGTCTTTTAACTTCTCACTATAATAGTTTACTACGTCTGAAGAATTATTCAACGTTATTCCTATTATCTTTCCTGCATTTACTCTTTTAGTAATTTCAAAGGAAGCTTTCAAAGAGATTGCTTTAACTAGTCCTATTCCCTTTATATCTTTTAATTCTTCTATAGAAAGTTCAGATAAGGTATTTAGTCCATATTTCTTAATTAACTCATTAGAAACATCTATTACGCTTTTAGTTCCATATCCTTTCTGCAATATCAACGAAAGTACTTCATTATCAGATAAACTCTCAATTCCAACTGATAAAACTCTTTCACGTGGTCTGTTTTCAATTGGCATGTCTTTTATTAACATTCTTTTAACTTCTCCATCATTTCAAATGCTTTTTTATCAAACTTTGAAAAAGCAAACCATTTCTTACCTAAATCTTTCAAAGAAGCTCCAAAATGATATACTTCTTTATCGTCTATTATCATGAATCTGTCGTGAGAGTTATCAAACTCTTTAATTAAGATAGGTTCATATTGAGAATTAAATTTTTTTAAGTCTAATTTTAAGTTTTCAGTAACTTTCTTAGTGTAAATAATAACTTTTACATCTTTTTTTCTTTTCAAAAACAATGTTAAGACTGTATCATCAACATAGTTGTCTATAAGAATTATTGATTTATTCGCTTCTTTAATTAAATCAGAGACAAACTTATATGCATCAAAAATTTGTCCATCATAAAATATTCCTTGTTTTTTAACAAGCTCTTTACTTTCTATTGCTTCAAAGACTTTTTCAAACTTATTATCATATTCTAATTGTTTAAGTTCAACTCTATTTAGTCTTTGAAAAATCTGTGCATTTGAAACTATGAATTTTCTCATAGCAACAAAAGCATTCATTATCTGTATGCTAACTTTTATTGCTGTAGGACTCCTTAGAATCCCTGAGAGCATAGAAACACCTTGTTCTGTGAATACATAAGGTAAATACTTTCGGTGTTTACCCTTGCCAGTTTCTAAGGTAACAATTTGTGACCTTAAAGATCTGTATTCGGAGTTGGTCAATTGGAACATGAAGTTATTTGGAAAACGTTCAATATTACGTTTGACTGCTTGATTTAGTGCGTTTGTGGGAACTTCATAGAGTTCTGCTAAATCTCTATCAAGCATTACTTGAAATCCTCTGATTGTAAAAATTCTTTTTTTTATGGATTCATCTTGATTTTCTACAAGATTAATTTTTTCTTCAGGTAACATTTAATAATGATATTTAAAATTAAGTTTTATAAGCTTTTTTCAGAATATCCCGTAAATATCACAACAAAAACGTAATATCTATCCTTTGCACTAGACATTCTCACGTAGCGCTTATAAATGTTAAAATATAATTTTTCTTCAAGATGAGATTTATTGAGTCAGAAACTCTTGAACTAAAAAAATCTACTTCTGAATTAAAAGAAGCAGTAATCTCAATTGTTGCCATGCTTAACAAGCATAGTTCAGGAAAATTGATTTTTGGTATTTCTCCTAAAGGAGAAGTTCTTGGACAAGATGTTTCTGAAAAAACAATTAGAACTGTGTCTCAAAAAATCGCTAATTCAATAGAGCCAAAGATTTATCCAGAAGTATAAAAAAAAAATATTGATGAAAAAAAATGTATTGTCATAAAATTTATGGGAGATGAGCCTATTTTCTATGCTGAAGGAAAAGCTTACTTAAGAGTCGGTGATGAAGATAGGCAGATGTCTGCTAAAGAAATTGAAAAAAGAATACTTGCAAAAATTATTGTTAGATGGGATTCAAAAGTTTCAGAAAAAAATGTGAGAGAAGTTAATGAAGATGTGTTAAAGAAATATGTTGATGAAGGAAGAAAAGCGGGAAGAATTACTTTTTTCTATACAAATAAAAAAGCGGTTTTGAATAAGTTAGAATTAATCAAAGGAGATAAATTACTAAATTCTGGAATGATTTTATTTTCTGATAATAAAAATTTAGAAGTTCAATCAGCTGTTTTTGCTGGAAGTAAAAAAAACACTTTTCTTGATATAAAAGATAAAACAGGCAATCTCTTTGATTTGTTGTATTTTTCCGAAAATTATATCAAAGAGCATATTAATTGGAGAGCGGATTTAACAACAGGAACAAGAATAGAAGTTCCTGAAATTCCTATAAGAGCAATATCAGAAGCACTAGTTAATTCTTTTTGTCATAGAGATTATACTGCTCCAGAAAGTAATAAAGTTGCAGTATATAAAGACAGAATTGAAATCTGGAATCCTGGAGATTTTCCTTCTGAATTTAAACCATTGGATTTTATAAAAAATGATTTGCCATCAATTCTTCGAAATCCTAAAATTGCTAAAATACTTTATTATAATAAAAAAATTGAGAAGTGGGGTTCTGGGCTTAAAAGAATCTATGATGAATGTTTGACAAATAATGTGAAAGTGGAATTTAAAGTTTTAAAATATGGATTTAGCGTTGTTATGTACAGAAAAAAAATAGAAGTAAAGAAAATTTCAGAACTAGAAAAATATAATTTGAATCAGCGTCAGGAAAAAGTTATTTCTTATTTGTGTGAACATAATAAAATAACAACAAAAGAATATGCTAAATTTATGGATGTATCTTTGATTACTGCAAAAAGGGATTTATTGGATTTAAAAAATAAAGGATTAATAAATTATGAAGGGTCTTCAAAGACAGGATATTATGTTTTGAATGATACTGTAAATGATACTGTAAATGATACTGTAAATGAGGTTTAAAAATGAGAGCAATCACTCCAAAAACAGAAGTATTATGAATAGTATTATCTAAACTAATAAAAACAAAATTAATTGTTGAACAAGATATTGTTCTGAAGGTATCACATTTTGTGACACCATGTGTTTTTAGAACTTGCAGTCGCAAATTGCGACTTCAAAATTTGCAAAGTACTGTATAGAGTGCATCTATTATGAATGTAAGTACAATACAAAAATATATCAGTCTAATTTAAAAGCAAACTTTCTGAGGGATAATTTGCGAACCGTACGATAAAATCGTACAGTTAAAGTTAATTGCAGAGATATTTCACAGAATTCATTTAGTTGAGAAGTGGGGAACTGGAATTGCAAAGATTAAGTCTTTAGAACCAAGTACAAAATTTGAAGTGTTCGCAGAATTCTTTTCTACAACGTTTAAAAGAAAGAGCAATGTAGTGGGAGATGAGTGGTCATAAAGGTAGTCAGAAAGGTGGTCAGAAAAATTAACTGAATAATTTCAACCATACACGTCATCCCAGTGTTTTACGTCTACAAACACGATGTGTTTGTTTTCTTTTTCTACTGCGAATAGTAGGATGTAGTTATCTGTTAGGTGTATTCGCTTATATTCGTTCATGGGTGATTTAAGATTCTTGTACATGTCTATGCTTTTTTCATCTCTTGAGATTATTTCTTGTATTTTCTTGTAGAAATTCAATGCTAAGACCTTATCTTTTTTCCCTATCTTTTCTAGCTTCTTTTGCAAAACGTCTGAGATGTCATAACTAAACATTTAAAAGCCTCTTTAATTCTTCATTAGTCATCTTTCTATCGCCGTGTTTTTTCTTGTGGCTTTCATAAATTGCATCAATTTCTCTTAACACCAGCTCATTAGGCCTTAGCTCAACATACTGCTCACCTGCTTCTAGAGCTAGCTTTTTTAAGGCTTCATCACGATTCTTCAACCCGAATTTCCCCTTGATAACGTCAAGCACTCTTATTGTATAATCATCTAATTCAAATCTTGCTTGTATCACAATTTATCACCTTTAATCACAAATAATCACAATCCTTATTTAAATCTTTTCTTAAACAATCATGTGATCAAGCACTTTAATCCCTATAATCTATCCTGCTTCTTTTATTAGCATTCTTTCCTATTCTTAATTTCTTCTTTTTTTTATGCTTTACTCAAATATTTCCGTAATTTTTTCGAAAAAACTTGCTAAACTCTTTTAAACGTCTATGGCGTCACTGATTAGTTATGAATAAAACAACTTCAATTGTTGGAGAAACAGCAGCAGTAATTGCAGTGATTAACTTCATCACCTGGGCTGCAAGCATCACTCCAAGCTGGACTCTTTGGATATGGATAATCTTTGGCATAATATTCATAATCGACTGGA
>JAHJQL010000076.1 GCA_018819065.1 Nanobdellota archaeon
CTCGACAAGTTTTATTTTCTTTAGACAATTTAATAATTAATTCACGCTCTTTTTCTTTACCAGAAATCATATTTATCACCTTATATTCTTAAGATGAACTAATATATAAACTTTGTCCTAAAACTAAAGTCCTTGACTATATAAACGTTAATTATTTAAACAATTTGTAGTTCATCCTCTTAAAATCATCGGGCCCGTAGTCTAGCGGCTAAGGGTTTCGTTCCTTAATCCCGAAGAGCGACATTCGACTTCAGCAAAAATCAAAGATTTTTGAGATTCAGAAATCTTCAGATTTCTGTAATTGTCGAAGTCCCTCGGAAAAAGGAAAGAAAAACCATCCGTAAATGATGTTGCCCTTACAAGGCGAAGGTCCCCGGTTCGAGACAAGGGTTTCGTTCCAGCAAAAACGAAAATCGTTTTTGAGGTGCCAAAAAGCTTCGCTTTTTGAGAACCTTGACCCCGAGATGCTTTCCTTCGGGCGCAAGAATCGCTTCGCGATTCATATCGAAACTTTTGGCGAAACTCCGGGCGGGCCCATTTTTTTTTCTTTAGTGACTACAAACTTTTATATACTTTTAATTTAATATATGATTAAACATGACTGATTATGTGCAAGGATTGTTTGTAATTGTAAACACGATGATATCGCTGTACATCCTTGTTTATGTTATAATCTTCTTGAAAAGAACTAGAGAGCTTCCAAATCTTGAGAGACGCCCTTGGCATTTGCTGGTCGCAGGTGCTGCTTTTTTCATGCTGTCACAGCTTGTAAGTTTTATATCCTTATACTTGGGTGATTTATTGTTTGGTCTAAGTGTTTCTCATATAAAACTCGTGTTGGAGTTCTTCTATGGTGGATGTGTACTCTTGGCTTTCATAACGCAGTCACACTTGATTTTAATGAAAGACGTGATTGTAATAATGAGGCGTTTGAAGAATCAGAAGAAAGAATCAGAGCTTGAAAAGGATATTAATAAGGATATACGTGAAGTGAGTAAAAAATTTTATAAATAAAGCTATAATTTCTACATAAAGGTTTTTTTCGGTGATAACTTAAATTTAGGCTGTTCAGCTTTATGCTGGACTATCCCGATAAAGCCTATCAAAAATCGTGGATTTTTGGGAGGTCCCAGAAACTTTTGTGTTTCTGATACTTGATAAGGATTTGCGGCGATGGTTTAGTTGGTTAGAATACGAGCTTGCCACAACAAAAGCAGAGCTTTTGAGCTTTGCTTATTGCAAAGAGCTTGTGACCCGGGTTCGAACGACCGATTTACGCATTAGTTGGCGTGCAAGGTGCGGCATAAAGCCACACGGTTTCGAAAGTCCCGGTCGCCGCATATTTTTTGATGCGTAAGCATCCACGACTGTCAAGGAGTTTTCGTTCTCAAGGGGCGAAACCCTTGCCGGTCGCCGCATATTTTTTTTTCTTGACATTTTTTTATCATGTTTTCATAATATTTATATGTATCTCTACTTTGCTTGAGTGATGAAAATGGATTATTTTGGTTTTTGGAAATCTTCTTCCGAAATGTCAACATTCTTTATCGATGTCTTACAACAGGATGAGTTTGAGTTTATGAAACATAAGTTTAGGGGTGTCTGCTATGATTCGTATGGGTTAGCTGATATCGTCGGTATAATCTGGGAACATGGAATCTTGTTTTCGAAGTCATATAGGTGCACAGCCATAGAAATGGGTGGTTCTGATAATCCAATTATATATAATTCGTACAAGAATGACAGCAGTTATTATGGAGAATATCTTGTGGATGGTGTTATCGTGGATATCGATGATGAAGGGTTTGAGGTCAAGAATCCTGCCAAATGGACTGGGCCTTTCTATCTTCAGGATATGAACAAGCCGTCCAGGTGATTTTTTACTCTTTATTAATAATTAATAAAGTTTTTAATAGTTGAATCTTAAAGTGTATTCATGGAAGAGCATATAATTTCTCTTTTTTACTTAGCTATTATTCTTATTCTTGGTATTTTAATAACTGCAGTCTCAAATAAGTTTAAGATGTCAAATATCTTGTTTTTAGTCCTTGCAGGTTATCTCTTAAAGTTGTTTGGTCTTAACTATTTTAGTGATGAACTGGTTCTCGTGCTTAGTTCTCTTGCTTTGATTTTAATTGTTCTTGAGACTGTTATGAAGATTGACTTGGTTCATGTTGTGAAGAACTTCTTTCACATCTTAAAGTTTAATATCATCTATTTTTTAATCAGTTCTTACGTCTTGACAATGGTTGTTTTCTTGTTGTTTGACGTTCCAGGAGACCGTTTTGAAGTCTTTGTACTGTGTTTATTATTAAGCATCATAATCTATGGCGTCGACCCGATAATTGCAATGGAATTCTTTCAGGAGAAGAAGAATAGGGTAAAAGAGATGCTTAAGATTGAAGGGATGATATCAGGACCTATAGTTGTTATATTCGCATTTTTCATAATTGACTATCTTAAGTCTGCAGAGAAATACGTTTCAACAACTAGTCTTGTCAAGTCAATACTCTTGCTTTTTCTCGCCATAATTATAGGTGTTTTAGTTGCGTATATATTCTATAGGTTCTTGCAGTTGTTTAGCATTACAAACGAGCTATACTCTTTATTAATAATATCAGTTAGCATATTCTTATTTGTTATGGGAGAGTTTATTGGAACCAACGGAAGCTTAATAGTGGCTATATATGGATTGTTCTTCAGAGGGCTTAGCAAGCAGAGCCTCTCAAAAAACTATGTTTCAATAGTGGCTCACATATTATACATAATAGTCTTTGTATTGTTTGGCATAGAATTCTTCTTTCCACAACCAGGGCTTTGGCTGAAAATATTAGGGTTGTTTGGAGTGTACTTGTTGTTGAGGTTCGTGTGCATATACTTATTCATGAAAGAGCTAAACATTAGAGAGAAGCTATTCATGACTTTTAACATGGCGAAAGGAATAGAGATAGCATTAGTCATGTTCATAATGAAGCTGCACTTTGGAAACCTTGAAGGAATAAACTTCATATTAAGCGTTGGCTTCACCTTTTTTGTTCTAAGCTATGTACTAGCAACAATCGTTAATCACTACGGCGATAAATTATTAAAACACCACTCTTAATTACCGTAAGTTTTATAAAATAATTACCTATCCAAAATGAGTTAGTGGGCCCATAGCTTAGTCTGGTAGAGTGCTGGTCTTATATGACCCTTGTTGCGAATGAGCAACATGCAAAACTAAGAGAGCCAGTGGTCCTGAGTTCGAATCTCGGTGGGCCCACTTTTAATCAAAAATGGTCAGAATCGATTTCAAGTCAATGCACGTAGCTTATTTTTCTATGGAGATAGGGCTTGAAAATGATATACCAACTTACTCTGGTGGACTTGGTGTGTTGGCTGGAGACACTCTTAGGTCATGCGCTGATTTAAAACTACCAATCATAGGAATAACTCTCCTTTATAAAAAAGGTTATTTCAAACAAACTATTGATGGTGATGGAAACCAGCATGAACAAGATATGGCTTGGAACCCTGAAGATAAGATGACAAGACTTCCAAACAAAGTAGTTGTTAAGATAGAAGGCAGAGATGTCTATATCAACTGCTGGCTTCATGAGCTAAAAGGTGTTGGCGGAAATGCTATCCCGGTACTATTCTTAGACACAGATCTGCCTGAAAACAATGACTATGATAAGACGCTGACTCAAAAGCTGTATGGAAACGACCACAGATACCGCTTGGCACAAGAAATCGTGCTTGGAATAGGGGGTGTTAGAATTCTTGAAAGCCTTGGATGTGAAATAAGAAAGTACCACATGAACGAAGGGCACTCAGCGCTTTTAGCATTAGAACTGTACAGAAAAGAACAAGGGCAGCCAGACATAATAGAGGCTGTCAGGGATAAATGTGTCTTTACAACCCACACGCCTGTTCCAGCCGGACACGACCAGTTTGAGCGTGAACTGTCAAAATCGATGCTTGGAGAAAACCTTCCAAAAGAACTTGAAGCAGAACTGTTTTTCAGGGGAAAACTAAACATGACTTATTTAGGACTCCGATTCAGCAAGTTCATAAACGGAGTTGCCAAAAAACACGGAGAAGTATCAAGAAGCATGTTTCCAGGCTACCACATAGAATCAATAACCAACGGAGTGCATTCATACTACTGGACTAGCGACTCATTCAGAAAGTTATTCTCAAAGTATTTACCAGGGTGGGAATATGACCCTTTCAGCCTTCGATACATGCTCTCAATTCCAAGCCAAGAAATATGGGATGCACACATGAAAGCGAAGAGTAAACTACTAAGTTACGTCAATAAGAAATATGGTTTGTCAATGGACCAAGAGACATTTACAATAGGATTTGCCAGGAGAGCAGCGACTTATAAAAGAGGTGATATGCTGTTTGCAAACATTGAAAGACTAATGAGAATTGCACAAGGAAGCAAAGGAATACAAATAATATACGGCGGAAAAGCACACCCAAACGACTACGAAGGAAAACAGATTATAAAAAGAATAATTGAGAATATGAATAAGATAAAACTCAAAATAAAAGTGTGCTACATAGAAAACTATGATATGGAAACAGCCAAACTGCTAGTCGCAGGCGTTGACATCTGGCTAAACACACCACAAAGACCAAGAGAAGCATCAGGAACATCAGGAATGAAAGCAGCCCACAACGGAGTACCCCACTTATCAATACTAGACGGTTGGTGGGTTGAAGGACACATAGAACTACTAACAGGCTTTAGCATAGGCGCAAGCTCAGAAGAACAAAAAGAAACCGACACAAGAGAAGACGCAGAAGACCTATACAACAAGCTAGAATACGTCATACTGCCGATGTTCTACTCAGAAAGAGATAAGTGGATAAAGATAATGCAACACTCAATAGCGATAAACGGAAGTTTCTTCAACACCCACAGAATGGTACAACAATATGTCTTAAATGCCTATTTTAGTTAGGCGTGTAAAAATATTGAGTGCTAGAAATCTTTGATTTCTTCAGCAACAATACGCACTAAATATTTACTTTAGTTAAAACACTCTGAAAATACTAAAAAGTTTTCAAAACTTTTAAAAAGGGAATATGGATTCTTCCTTTTACGCCCCGATAGTGTAGTCCGGCCAATCATCTCGGATTTTCGAAGCGAAGAAGAAAAACACTTCACGCTAAAAACATCCGAGGACGTGGGTTCGAAACAACCCTTATCAGCGTTGACGGAGCTGTACGACATTCGCTCGTATAACTCGCTCAGTCCTACGATAAGAGTTGGCGAAATTCCCGCTCGGGGCATTACATTTCTCTTAAAAACGTAATATTTATATATTTGTAATGGTAACTTATTTTCTATGGATATAATTGAACGAGTAAAAAAAGGAAAAAAATACTACTATTTGGAACATTCTTATAGATTTAACAATAAAGTTAAACTCGAATCAAAGTATCTTGGTTCAAAAATTCCTGAAGAAATTGAAGAATTAAAAGCGGCGTTCATTGAAAAGATTAATCAGAAAGTTTGGTTTGACGATTTGAATAAGATAAAAAAGAATTTTTTTGAAGAATTCAAATCATTTCCAAAATCTGCTAAGAAAAAATATGTTGAGAATTTTTTGATTAAATTTACTTATAATACTCAAAGAATTGAGGGTAGCACTTTAACATTAAAGGAAACTGCAAGATTATTAGAAGATGGCATAACTCCTCGAAACAAACCTTTCAAAGATGTAAAAGAAACAGAGGCACATAAATTAGTATTTGAAAGTATGTTTGAAGAGAAAGAAGATTTAAGTTTAAAATTAGTTTTAAATTGGCATAAAAAACTTTTTGAAACAGTTGACTTAGAAATTGCAGGAAACATTAGAAATAATCCTGTTGCGATTGCAGGTTCTAAATATGAACCTCCACAAGCAGTTGAATTAGATTATTTACTAAGAAAATTCTTTCAATGGTATAATAACAATAAAGAAGAGAAACATCCTGTGGAACTTGCCGCGTTAGTTCATTTAAAATTTGTAACAATTCATCCATTTACAGATGGAAATGGTAGAATTAGTAGATTATTGATGAATTTTATCTTGAATAGAAATGGCTTTCCAATGTTAAACATTGAATATTCAAACAGGACTGCTTATTATAATGCTTTAGAAAGAAGTCAAACAAAAGAGCAAGATAGAATATTTGTGCAATACTTAATAAAAAGATATTTGAAAGAATATAAAAACTACTACTAATTGTTAATCCCAATTTTCCTTTTTAAACAACAAAATCCTGCTGGATTCTGAGTTCCAAAAATATTTTATTTTTGTTATAAGTATCCAACTCGCTTTGGGCACTACTTTTTTTATTAGGTGTTTAGGGCATTATCTTTTAAGTTCATTTAAAGTTAAAGTATAGCTTTTTATATATAATTCTATTACCATAAACTATGAATCAAGATTCACCAAGTGTAAGTTTAGATATTCTTGTTATTAAGGGAGATAAAATCCTCTTAGGTTTACTAAATGAGAATTGGCTTTATCAAAACGAGCAAGTATATGGAGTTCCCGGAAGAAACCTTAAATTAAATGAAACTATAGGCGATGACGCTAAAAGATATATACAACAAGAGCTTGGATGTAATATTACTAGTTACAAAATTATTTCCATTAATGCTAATTATGCTCTAAATAATCATTATTTGGGAATTGGAGTGCTTGCTGAAATTGATGGGGAACCAAAATTACCTCTTCAAGGAGATTGGATAAAATGGGAGTGGTTTGACAAAAACGACTTACCAAATAACTTGTTTCCACCAGCAAGAAATGTTATTGAATCCTATATTAACAACAAAATAAATGTGTCTGAATAAATGTTTATAAAAAAAACTTAGATTTATTCAAACTCAACTATTTTTTAAAATCTACGCCCTTAATATTATACTATTTTATTAAAATCCGCTCGGGGCATAATTTTTTCTTTTGGGTGTTTAGGGCATAAAAGAACTTCTGGTTTGATGTAGGTGTTGTTTCCTTTCTCTTCAAAGTGGACTTTTAAAGGCACTTCTTTTTTTCTATAAGAAAATGTGTGCCTTTCTGACAACCTATTTAAACTTCTTCTTTGTTTGTTTTTTTATGAAAAACGTTTTACTGGTTTATCTGCCTTTTTGTACTCCTGCAAGTCCTCCTTTTTCTTTAACTAGTATTTACTCTTTTTTAAAAGCGAATTATAATGGTGGAGTTAGTCTTTTAGATTTGAACTTGGAGTTTCATAAACTAAAGTTTTCAAGTTATCAACGATATTTTCAGGATGAAAAACAGTGGGCTAATTATGAAGAAGTTTTTAGTGATTATTTTAGGGAAAGCTCTAAAGTTTATTCTGAGAATAATCGTTTAGTTGTTGATGGAAAAAATCCGGAATTATTTGATGAGTTGCTTAATCAAATCCTTGATAAGAAACCGGATGTTGTTGCATTTAGCATTGTTTATTCAAGTCAATCGTTTTATGCACTTTTAATACTTAAAGCCTTGAAAGGCAAGATAAAAACTGTTATTGGAGGTCCTGCAATCAATGAGAGGCTAAGTTTAATTGCCGATAAGACTCTATCTAACGATGTTGAATTATTAGAATTTATTTCTGAAAAAAAGACTGATTCAACAAAACTTGATTTTAACTATGTAACTGACTTTAATGTCTTTAAATTAAAAGAGTATTTCACGCCAAAACCTGTTGTTCCGATAAAAACATCAACTAGCTGTTATTACAAACAGTGTACTTTTTGTTCGCATCATAAAAATGTAAAATATGTTGAATACCCTTTAGAGATTATTAAGAATAATATAAAATCATCTAAGCAGAAGTATTTTTTTTTAATAGATGAAATGATATCAGTAGATAGATTGCTAAAGTTTGCAGAGATAGTTAAAGATTTAAACATAAAATGGGCTTGTCAATTAAAACCAACGAAAGAATACACTAGCGTTGTGTTAAAAAAACTCAAAGATGCTGGTCTTGAAATGGCTATGTGGGGTGTTGAGTCGGGAAACCAAAGAATTCTAGATTTGATGAAGAAAGGAACTAATGTTTTGGATGTGAAAACAGTGCTTAAGAACACACATGATAATGGAATAAAAACAATAGTTTACATTATGTTTGGATTCCCAACAGAAACAAAAGAAGAGTTCTTAGACACAATAAACTTCTTAAAAGAAAACTCGAAGTATATTGATTTAGTTTCTACAACCGTTTTTGGACTGCAAAGCAATACAAAGATATATGAAAAACCAGGCGGTTTTGGAATAAAAAACGTAAACGAAGAAGAAAGAATAGTTTTAGAGCCAAAGATAACCTATGAAATAACCTCTGGTCTTACGAAAGAAGGAGCGATGAAGCTGAGAAAAAACTATAAAAAAACATTGGAAAAAATTAATAAATACCCAAAAGGCATGAATTACTTCAGAGAACACATGTTAATATCTAATTATAACTAGCAAAAACTTTGTTTTGAAAAATCGTTTAAGTAGAAAACTTAGTTGTAAAATACTTACTCTTTTTTCACATTAACTGCTTTTGGTCCTCTATCTCCTTTCTCAACATCAAATGTGACTGAGTCATTTTCATTTAAAGTCACGCCTTCTCCTAGTGATGATTGATGCACAAAAACTTCTTTTCCATCTTCACCAGCAATAAACCCGAATCCTTTCATTTTATTGAAAAACTTTACTGTTCCTTTCATTTTTTCACCTCCTTGTTTCGTTCATTATAAAATTTTGATTGACAATCATTGCAAAAATTATTTTTTGATTCAGATTTATTCACAACAAATCTTTTTTTACACAAGCCACAATGCTTAACTATATTATATTCTACCATTTGAAAAGTTTTCTTACTTAAGGTGTTTATTACTTCTTTTTTAAATGCTTCTATTTATTCTTCTTTATGAAGCTTATTTAAAACAAATGTATTCCTTCAAGCGAGTTTATAATCATCTTTTTACAGTTATTTATCATCACTAATTCTTTTTTGTTATTTGATGCTTTGCTTATCTGTTCAAGTTTGTCCATTATTCGCATAAAAATCCTTATCAAATCCCCTTCAACCAGGTTTGAATTCTTGAGTATGTCTAAGAATTTTTTTTGATGATACAACGGGTGAATAATTGCAGTTAACTTGTCAATGTTATGAGACCAGACTCCTCTTCTGAGGATTGGGTTTTGTTGTATTTTATTAAAGAGCCTCTTTGAATTCATATCTTCAAAAGTTTTATAGAATATTGTTTCTTTCTTGCTCTCATACTCTAATGATGCTAGCAATAATAATATTGAGTATTCATCAAGGTCTATATTCCCTCCAAACATCTGGGAGATTTCTAGTTCGTCACCAAATATTTTTGTTGTGAACAAACCAAGTTCTGTTAGTTTATCATCTTTGATATAGCCTAGTGTTGTTAGTAGATTTGTTGCTTTTGTAAACCTGGCCTTTATTGATCCTAATAACCTGTTTGACTTTGAACCTTTAAGTTTTTGATATGTGAAGAAATTCATCGTAAGAATTCTTGTATTCTCCTCGGCGGAGTGTTGGTTAATCATGTTTAAAATAGTGTTGTATGTTAGTTTGAATTGTGACTTTAATGGTAATACATCTTTTGTTGTGAACTCTTTTATCTTATCAATTTCTGCAGTGGGGCGGTGAATTATTGCAACTGACAAACCCGTTTTATCAATTCCTCTTCTTCCAGCTCGTCCTGAAATCTGAAAGTATTCTTTGGATGTTAAGTATCTAAAACCAGTCTTTGTGTATTTTCTTAGGCTGTCAAAGCAGACTGTTTTTGCAGGCATGTTAATTCCAACAGCAAATGTTTCTGTTGCAAATAATACTTTGATTAACCCAACTGAGAATAGTTTTTCAACGATGTGTTTTAGTTCTGGAAGTATTCCTGCATTGTGAAAAGCAACTCCTTTAGGAATGCATTCCCTTAATTTTTGTGTTGATTTTAATGAAAGCATTTCTTTGTTTAGTTTGTTAAATTCCTGGCTTACAATTGTGATTGTTTTCTTTTGTTCTTCAATTGTTAAGAATTGTTTTTTAATAGCAAGTGTTGATGCGTACTCCATTGTTTTTGCTCTTGAAAAAACAAAGTAGATGCATGGAAGTCTATCTCCAAGTTCGGCTATGAGGTTTCTGAAGTCTGGCTTTGGAACTCTTGAAGTTCTATATCTTCTTCTCATGAAGTGGTTATAGTCAGGATATTTATCTAGTTCTTTTCTCTCTTTTATCTCATCAAGAGTTGTTATGCCAATTTCTGAATCGTAGAATTTTCTTTCTAAAGGAACAGGCCTAATATCACACTTTATGACCTCGACGGGATTGTTCCTTATACTTTGAATCCATGAAGCAAATTCTTTTGAATTAGGAATCGTTGCTGAAAGAAATAAAAATTTTATGTGTCTTGGGCTAAAGATTATTGATTCTTCCCAAACATATCCTCTCTCCTCATCACTTATGTAATGGATTTCATCCATGATGCAGTAAGCAACCGAATCTAACGTGTGATCATTGATTATGGCCATGTTACGGTATACTTCTGTAGTCATTATCAAAACTTGTGCGTCTGGATTAATAACTAAGTCTCCTGTAATCAACCCAATTTTATCTTCACCATATGAGTTTGTGAACTCCTTATATTTCTGGTTTGATAACGCTTTTATCGGAGCAGTATAGATGATTCGAGAGTTTTCTTTTAAGAATTTGTCAATTACATAGTCTGCAATTAATGTTTTTCCTGAACCAGTTGGTGCAGAGACTAAAACCGACTTATTCTTTTCAATTGCTAAGATTGAATCTTCCTGGAACTTATCTAAAATAAACGTTTTAAATCTCATTTGATTTGTATATTCTTGTAATTTCTTTAAATAGTTTCTTATAAGAGTTATCGTCTATTTCATCACAACACTTTTAAAACAATAATTCTTATTATTTTTATGAAATCTTTTTCACAGCTTAATCTGAAGAGTGAAATAATAAATGTTTTAGATAGCTTAAAGCTTAAAGAGACCTTTGAAGTTCAGGAGAAAGTCATTGCGCTTGCGATAAGAGGTAAGAATATTGTTTTTACTTCTAGAACTGGCAGTGGTAAAACTTTGGCTTTCACAATTGGTTTTTTAGGCAAGATTAATAAAAAATTTGGTATTCAGATGGTTGTTCTTGTTCCTACAAGAGAGCTTTGCATACAGGTTGGTAAGGAGATTTTAAGAGTTTGTGAGCCTCTTGGCATAAATGTTGGCATGCTCTATGGTGGTCGAGAGATTTCAAGTGATTATAAAACTACTAATAAGAAGAATCAAATAATTGTTGGAACTCCCGGAAGATTAATCCAGCACATTAACAATAAACAGATTAAAGTTGGTGATGTTAAACTGCTCGTCTTTGATGAAAGCGATCAAATGTTTGATGATGGATTCTTTGACGATTGCTTGTATGTTAGGACAAGAGCTAGTAATGATGCTCAACTAATTCTTTCTTCTGCAACGATTACAGAGAAAGTCAGAAATTTCATGAATGAAGTCATAGTTGATTATGAATTCTTAAATGTTGGTTCACAAATTCCAAAGAATATTTTACAAGAGAAACTATTTTGCAGTATGTCAGATAAGAATGATGTTTTACTTAAATTGCTTAGTGAGAATAAGTTTGATAAGGTATTAGTGTTTTGCAATACTAAAATTAAATGTGACTTAATCGCTAAATTCCTTTATGATAACAAGTTTAGAGTTAGAGCTATAAACAGTAATCTGGCCCAGACTCAAAGATTAAAACACTTGGATTTGTTTAAAAGTGACAGACTCCACGTTTTAGTTGCTACTGACGTTGCTGCCAGAGGTTTACAAATTAATGATGTTGATTTAGTTGTTAATTACGACGTTCCTACAAGAACTGAATTTTACATCCATAGAATTGGAAGAACCGGAAGAACAGATAAAAAAGGACATTCTATTACTTTTGTTTGTCCAGAAGACGTTAATAGGTTTGAACATATAGAAAGTTTGTTTGAGTTGAATGTAAAGGATATTTCGTAAATCTTTTTCTTTGATAGTTACTGGTGACATGGTTTCTAAAGGAAAGCCTGATCCTGAAAGTTTTTTACTGGCAGCATCAAAGATTAAAGTTAGTCCTGAAGATTGTTTGGTGATTGAAGATGGGATTAGTGGTATGAAAGCTGCAAAAACTGCAGGGATGTACTGCATTGGCTTGGTTAAAGATAAAAAAGCAGTTTATCCGACTAAGAACTTAGTTACATCGCTTTTTGAAGTTACTTCTGAATATATAAGTAATTTGAAAAATTAAAAAGAAAGTTGTTCCTTTAGTTTTCTAATTAGTAATTTTATGTATATATCTGCTTGCAGAGAAACTTCTTTCCAATCATCTTGGATGACTCCTTTTCCATAGTAGTGTATTCCGTTTCTTTTAGTTCTTATTGTTTCAAAGAAGTTCCAGTTGAATTCTAGTTCTGGATGTTTATAGCATAGATATGCAAATAAGCATTGGTGGTTTTGTGATTTAACCTTGTCTATAAGTAAAAATGCTTCTGCTAATGTATGTATAACGTCGTATGTTAGTTTGTATAATGTATTTATGCGGTTCTTTTTTTCTTTAATATCTTGAATTGTCTTTAAGTCTTCTTCTGCAATTAGAAGCATCGTTTTTGCTCTTGGAATTCCTACTTCTTGTTGTGGGAGAAACATTCCTTGACTATTGCAGTTTTCATAAGCTTCATCTAGTGTTAATGTTTTAGGCACTCGCTTTAACCTCTATAAAATCTATGTCTCCTTTGATTATTTCTCCCTTTATAATGTTTTTTAGCAATTCTCCGGATAATTTTTGTACTTCTCCTTTATTTTTGCAGGTGAATAATTGTATTTCTTTTTTTAGAATGCCACTGTATTCTTTAAGTTTTAATCCTTGATCATCACCATATATGAATATGTCTATGTCTGAATCTTTGTGCCAGTCCCATCGGCTGTAACTTCCAAATATTATTACTGTTTTAGCATCTTTTAATGATGATAAGTGGTTTAGGAATCCTGTTTTGTGGAATGTTTTCATTGCATGAATTCTTTTTTTGTTTTGATATTCTGGATTTTCATAGCTGCTGATGTAGTATGGCATTTTGTTCTTGTTTTTTATTTTTTTTATGAGTTTTTGATTATTAAATGTTTTTAACCATCGGCTGATTTTATTATCTGCTATTGGTATAATTCTTTTTATCTCTGAGAAATGCCATTGTTTTGTAGGCATTTGAAAAAACAATTCTAAGATGTCTTCTTCTCTGCTAGCTTTAGCCATTTTACTTACATTGAATGTAAGTAAATATTTAAATGTTATGGTTTATGAAAATACAATTTTATTAAAAATCTCAACAGAGATTTTGTTGGGGTTTAATACTCAGAAATCATTTGTGATTTCTGGTACTAGAAATGTTCCATTTCTCTGTACCCCGACCTTCAGGTTGAGATTTTTAATTCAGAGAAATGTTTTTGCA
>JAHJQL010000077.1 GCA_018819065.1 Nanobdellota archaeon
TCGACAAGTTTTATTTTCTTTAGACAATTTAATAATTAATTCACGCTCTTTTTCTTTACCAGAAATCATATTTATCACCTTATATTCTTAAGATGAACTAATATATAAACTTTGTCCTAAAACTAAAGTCCTTGACTAAATATTAAAAACATTTATAAACAAGGAAGCCTATTTTAGAGATAAAAATATTGTTAGGTGAAAAAAATAATGAGAGAAAGATTTGGAAATGATATGGGTGGATTCTCACCAGTTAGAGAAGGTGAAGAACACGATGTAAGGATTGAAGCCGTCGGAGAAAAAGGAGACGGAGTCGCTAAGATAAAGGGCTTTGTTGTCTTTGTCCCTGGCGTCAAAGAAGGTGATGAAGTAAAGATTAGAGTCACCAAGGTTCTCAGAAAGGTTGGTTTTGGAGAGGTTGTTGGAAAGGCAGACCAAAAAGCACCACAGGAAAAACCAAAAGAAGAATCTGTAAAAGAACCTTCTGAAGAAGACGAGATGCTTTTTGACACTTCAAAAGACAGCGAAGACTTTGGAGAAGAGCCAAACCTAGAAGAAGAACCTGAAGAAGAAGTGAAAAAAGAAAAGCCCAAACCAAAAAAGAAAAAGTAAGAACTAACTTTTAATAATTTTCAATTTTTTCTTAAAAATGAGACTATTCATAGCTGTTGATATCTCTGAAGAGTTAAAAGAAGAGATTCTTAAATTAGAAAAAGAAATTCAGCATTTTCAAAAGATGAGCATAGTTCCAAAAGAAAATCTTCATATAACAGTGAAGTTTCTTGGAGAAGTTGACGACCAAAACAAGATAATTAATGCTTTAAGAAATGTAGAATTTGAAGCATTTAACATGACAACTGATAAAACAGGGTTTTTCCCAAATGACAACTTCATAAATGTTGCATGGGTTGGCTTTGATGAGAGCAAAGCCATGCTTGATTTACAAAGATTAATAGATAACTCCCTCAGTGAACTTTTCAAGAAAGAAAACAATTACATTCCTCATGTAACATTCGCCCGAATAAAATGGCTTTCGCCAAGTGAAAAGAGAATACTTCAAGATTTAAAGTCGGAAGGAATTTCAAAAAAAACTTTTAAGATATCATCATTTAAGCTTGTAAAAAGCACCTTGACAGAGACAGGTCCAATGTATGAAGCTTTAAAAGAGTTCAAGGCAAAAGGTTTATAAATAAACATCTGTTCTCTAAAAAACATTACCGACGCTTGCATAAATTGCTTGTGAGCATAGCTACCTGAGGTAAAAAAAATTGGTAGAAGTTTTCTAAAAAAAACTTTTACTTAGGAGAAAAACAAGATGAGTGAAAAAGAACTATTGATATCAAATGATGAGTATTTGAAAGCAGGAATTCATATTGGAACAAAGTTTAAGACAAAGCATATGAGCAACTTCATATACAAGACCAGACCTGATGGGTTGTCAGTCTTAAACATTCAGCAGATAGATGAAAGGATCTCTAAGTTGATAAACTTTTTGTCACAGTACGAACCAAAAGAAGTCATCATTGTCTGTCGACGTGAAAATGGTTGGAAAGCTTTGAACTTGTTAAACGAGGTGACAGGAATAAAAGTCTTTGCAGGCAGGTATCCGCCAGGAATACTAACAAACCCTAATTTGAAGAACTACATGGAGACAAAAGCAATTGTTGTTGCGGATCCTTGGCCTGATAAAAACGCTGTTAATGATGCTTTAAAGATAGGTGTGCCTGTCGTTGGTTTATGTGATACTAACAACCAAGCAAATAATTTAGACTTAGTTGTTCCTTGCAATAATAAAGGAAAGAAGAGTTTGGGCTTGTTGTTTTACTTGGTTGCAAAGAAATACGCACTAAACAAAGGTATAATCAAGAACGAAAAAGACTTAAAGCACACCCTTGAAGAATTTACTGAGGAATAGTTTTTTCATTAATTTCTTCTATTCCTTGATTTACTATTTTAAAAAGTAGTTTCTTTCCGTCAGGAAGGCTTCTGTGCTTTCTAAGAACCACTCTTCTAAAGCCACTTGCAACTTGTAGTTCAAGCAAGCATTTGCTTGAATACTTTAGTATGTCTCCTCCAACCATTTTGATCTGGTCTTTATTCTCAAAGTCAGAGTAGACTTGGTTTGTTATGAGAACGGGAAGTTCCATCTTTCGAGCGATTTCTGTGAGGTAAGATAGTTGTATTCCTAACTCTTTGTTTACATTGTACACATCCTTATTCTTTCCCATCTCTAATCGGTACAACATCGCGACGCTGTCAAAGATTATCAACCCGATAGATTCGTCTATTAGCGTCTTTAGTTTTGTGAAGAGATCTTTTTGCTCTTTAAAGTTTGTAGGTTTAAAAAAAATAGTTTTTGACATCAACTGCTCATGTTGAGGTGTTATTTGTTTTATTCTGTCAACTGAAAAAGACCCTTCAGTATCTATATATATCATCTTCTTGTCTGATGAAAAAGCAGCCATTGCCATCAAGCACAAGTTAGTTTTTCCACTACCTGCAGGGCCATATATCGTCGTCAACACTCCTGTTTCGTAACCACCCGCCAACATCTTGTCTAAAGCAAGTGAGCCGGTTCTTATCTTTTTGTCCATATAAAAGAAAAAAGATTGAATCGTTTAATAAGATTATGGTTTAAAAGGTGTTGTCATACATGGATGTTAATCCAAGCTTTAAAGCCGAGTCATCACAAATCTTGCTATGCACAAAGGGGTTTATTATCCACTTTGCATTATCACTCATTCTGACAAATAGCAGACTTAATGTTTCTATTCCTTTAAATAAGTCCCAGTTATCGATTAAAAAATCAAGGTTCTTCTTATCTGCCAAGCAGACAATTGTTTTAAAACAATCCTCTTTTATGAGAGAAAGAATTGTGGCATCGAGATGCTCTTTGACATAATACTTTACATCTTTATCTTTAAAGTGAAACAGGATAAATCCTTCTTTTTCCTCGTAGTTTATCAGCTTTCTTGCTATTAAATCCTTGTTTTTCACAAAATGGATGGTCCAGTCTTCGAGCTTTATTTCCATTTTTCTTCAAAAATCAAATAGCTGTAAGAGAGCATAAATCCTGACAGATAAACTAGACCAACTATGAGCGGATTGTGGTAGTGGTTTAACACCTTTGTAAGCAAATCATTATTAACTACATTTACCACTATGAAAAAATTTATTATCGCAATTATTGGAACTACCAATAAAATTATTAGGTGGTGTTTTGCCTCCAAGTCCTCTATGTCTTTTATAATCACACTCATAATCACTCCAAAAGACAAAGCTATCAATAGGATTATGAGGTACAGCGGCCAAGTTGAAAGCGTTAATATTAAAGGTATAAGCATTATTGAGAATATAAAATTTCCAAGTATTATTAAGACTAAAGCTATCCAGTAGATTGATTTGTTAAGCAGATATGTGTGGGGATGAATGTTATGCTTTGCTCTGTGCAAAATAGCCATTGTCTTATCTATTTCTTCCTCAGACCATCCCTTCTCTGTAAGCCGCTCTTTTGTTATCTTCATATAAATACATACACTTTAGAAGCTAGTATTTAAAATTTTTGAAGGAATATCAGGATTCTTCAATAACTATCTTTGCAGCTGACACTAAACAGTCTCCTTCACCAAGCCTCATAATCCTTACTCCCTGAGTGTTTCTGCCAATTGTCGATATCTCTGAAGACATTGTTCTTATAACTATTCCATTCCTACTTATGAACATCAGCTCATCACCATCAGAAACTGATTTTATGGCGACCACATCACCATTCCTCTGTGTGGTTTTAATATTTATCACTCCCTTCCCACCTCTTCTTATGAATCGGTAATCAGAGGTCATCGTCTTTTTTCCATAGCCATTCTCAGTAACTGTTAAAACCCTTTTATCACCAGTAGCAATTATCATACCTATTAATTTGTCTCCTTTCCTTAAAGATATGCCTCTAACACCTCTGCTAGCTCTTCCAACAGGTCTCACGTCGCTCTCGTTGAATTTGACGGCTTTTCCTTTCTTCGTTGCAAGCAAGATATCTGCTTTTCCGTCCGTTAGCACTACACTTACAACTTCATCACCATCATCGAGCTTTAAGCCTATTATCCCACCTCTTCTTGGTTTTGAATAAGCCTCCAGAGAAGTTTTTTTCATCACTCCTCGCCTGGTGGCTGTTAGTAAGTAGTGATTACTATCAAAATTCTTCACTGGTATTACTGCTAATACTTTCTCGCCTTGCTCAACATCAACTAAGTTTATTATTGGTCTTCCTCTTGCCTGTCTGGTGGCTTCTGGTATTTGATAAGTTTTTAGCCAGTAAACCTTTCCTTTGTCTGTGAATACTAAAAGGTATGAGTGGGTGTTTGCAATGAATAAGTCCTCAACAAAATCCTCTTCTCTTGTTCCAGTGGCAATCACTCCTTTACCGCCTCTTCTTTGAAGTTTGTAAGTTTCTATTGGAAGCCTCTTTACATATCCTGTGTTTGTCAGTGTCACCACCACATCTTCTTCTTCTATTAAATCTTCTATCTCTAGAGTTTCTTCCTCATCAGATATCTGTGTCTTTCGTTCATCACCGTACTTCTGGGTTATTTCTTCAAGCTCGCTCTTTATTATTAACAGTATTTTTTGTTCGCTTGCAAGTACTGATTTTAGTTCAGATATTAGTCTCAGAAGCTTTTTATGCTCTTCTTCAATGTTATGCCTTTCTAGTTTTGCTAGTTTTTGAAGTTTTAAGTCAAGTATCGCCACTGCTTGTATTTCTGTAAGACTGTACTTTAACATGAGCCCGTTCTTTGCATTTGTAGCTGACTCTGATTCTTTTATGAGTTTTATGACTGGATCTATGTTTTTTAACGCAACAATTAGCCCTTCTAGAACGTGTGCTCTATTCTCTGATTTTTTAAGATCAAAAGCTGTTCTTTTTCGAACAACATCTTGCCTATGCTCCAGATAGTTTATCAGTAACTCTTTGAGTGTTAATGTTTTTGGTTGGTTGTTGACTAGTGCAACCATTATAATTCCAAAAGTTGTTTGAAGCCTTGTGTGCTTGAATAATTGGTTTAAAACTATGTCGCTGCTAAAATTCCTCTTTAAATCAATCACAACCCTAATCCCTTTCCTGGCAGACTCGTCTCGTATATCTGATATGCCTTCTATCCTTTTCTCTTGGACTAGGTTGGCTATTTCTTCTATTAGAATTGACTTGTTAACCATGTACGGTATCTCTTTTATTACAAGCAATTCTTTTTCTCCTCTCTTCTCTTCCTCAACGACTCCTTTGACAAGTATCTTTCCTTTCCCAGAGCTATAAGCTGATATCACTCCATTTCTTCCAGCAATTATCCCACCTGTTGGAAAATCAGGTCCTTTTATGTATTGCATTAATTCTAGCACTCCAATTTCAGGGTTATCTATTAATGCAATTACACCCCTAGTCAGCTCTGATATGTTGTGTGGTGGGATGTTTGTTGCCATTCCAACAGCTATTCCTGAACTACCATTTGCCAATAGATTAGGAATTTTTGATGGGAGAACAGTTGGCTCTTTTAAGGATCCATCAAAATTGTCTGTGAAACTAACAGTTTCTTTATCTATGTCTTGTAGCATCTCGTCGCTTATCTTTGCAAGTCTCGCCTCTGTATTGTGATTAATGAAGCCGTTAGCAACGAATGAATGACAATTAGAATCAATCTTTACAGAAAAAACATCCTCTTTCTTTCTCAACTTCTTAATATGCTTAACTTTATTAAACAGATATCTTTGTTTCAAAATAACATTGATTAAATTCTTGTCATTATAATCCAAAATTCTTATTAACCGGTCATAGTTTTCTTCTAAGTTATTATATCTGTCAAAATTATACCTTTCAATCATTTTATATTTTCTTCTCAAATACACTCCAATGAATGGAATAAGATCTGTTTTACTCATTCTATGAGAATTTAAGCCCTCAATATTTGAAAGAATATTCTTCTTCCTCTCTGAAAAAAAGCTTATTTCTTCTTTGAACTTTTTTATCGAGTTATAACCAGATATTATAAGCTTATAGCAACCATTTCTTTTATCCTTATAAGGATTTGTTGTAACAATTCCGAAGTTCAATAGGAGTATTTTTAATTGTTCAATTAACTTTGAGCTTTTTGAATTATATGTTAATTCAATGCTTTTTCCATTATGTCTTTTATCGGTTTTGTGTATTATGGAGCCGTCTCCTTCAAATAGCCCTTTCAAGAAACTTTTCAAATTATCCTTTGTTGACATTAGAACAGTAAACGGAATGCTTTTTTTGTCAGAGTTTACTGCTTCTAACCCAATATTTTTCAGAAAGACAACAACCTTTTGCTCATATATGCTTAATTCAGTGTACCCCCCTTTTATATCTCTTTCATATAATTGTATTCCTTTGAATTGTGATGTAAGGATTGATTTTATTCTCTTATAAAATTGTTCATCCTTATTATTGAATAATATTTGATTGTTATGAAAACTACCCTCACTCACTAAAGCACCTAACAAAAATGCCAATTCATTGTTCATCTTATCTGGCATATCAACATCATTCTTTAAACCCCCTTTAGGGCAGTATTTTTTTAAATCAACGGTTTTTTTAGAGAACAAAGAACTTCCTCTGCTAAGAATAACAATATCAGTTTTTTTGATGTTTTCAAGCAGTTTCCACTCAATTTTAGGAATATCATCTTTCACGCACCAACAAAGTAATGGATGATTATAAGTGCCTTTGATTTTATATCCTAAGTTTGTTCTAAGTTCTATCAGGTTCTGTTTTCCTGAATTAAAGAATTTTGAAGCTAAATTTTTTTTTCCGTTATAAGACAGTATTTTCATGTTAATAGCCGATTCATTTTTATTGGAAATACTGCTAATATGAAACATTCCTTTATCAGAGAGAATTAATGAATCCCCTGCGATACAATATCTCATCGCTGCAGCGTTGTCTCCATCTATGCTTCCAAAGTTTCCTTGGCCATCAACCAACATATATCTTAATGAGAATGTTTGTGCCATCCTAACCAGCGAATCATAAACTGCAGAATCACCATGTGGATGATACTTACCAAGCACTTCTCCAACAATTCTTGCACACTTCTTGTATGGGGTGTTGTGACGCATACCCATATCATTCATCGCGTATAGAATTCTTCTGTGTACTGGTTTTAGCCCGTCTCGCGCATCTGGAAGGGCTCTTCCAACAATTACTGACATGGCGTAGCTTAAGTACGCGCTTTTCATCTCATCTTCAATTACTTGCACAACTATTTTATCGCCTTTATTATCGCCTTCATCTTCCTGCTTTTCAGAGCTCATTTTTTACCAATTTCTCCTCTAAAAAGATAATCTTTAAACTATTTATAAGTGTTACGATTTTAGTAGATGATTTTTTAAGCTTGCTTGATGATTCTGCTGCTTGTTAAAGAAGGACGTATTTTGAAGCTTTTCCCGCAATAAACACATCTTTTGACTGCCAGGCCAACATCTTTTCTTGGTGCACACTTCATATTTTTTCCACAGCGAGGACATTTAACCAGAAGCATTTTTGTCTTTTTCTTCCTCTAAATCTTCATCTTCCGACAGATCGTCTGATTTTTCATCGTTACTTTCTTGCTCTTCTGACTCTAAAGAGTTGTCGTTTTTAGAGTTGTCCTTGTTATCTTCTTTTAATAGCTCCTCTGGAGAGAAATATCTTTGTTTAGGTTGATTTGAGTCTTGGCTTTCTGCTTGCTCACCTTCAGGTTGTGTTTCTGGTTTTCTCTTGAAGAGCTCGTCTTCATCAAGCTCATCATTTTTCTTAGCTATATCTTCTATGTTCTTATCTATTCTATCTAAGAATTCTCTGTCAACCATTATTGGTTCTTCTTTTGGTTCTGGCTCATCTATGACTTCAAACTTTTTTTCTATTGCTTTCTTTGCAGATTCTAAAGGCGACTCTTCTTTTTTTGGTTTTGAATCATTGATTGGCACAACTTCTAAGACACCAAACTTTTCTTTGTTTTTCTTCTCAGGCATCTTAACTTCTTTTAACGCTTCTTTTATAGCTTTTTCTCCAGGTACGTTGAAGTATTCAAAGAATTTCTCTGTAAGCCTTAAGAGGTATGACCTGCCTTCTTTTTCTTTTCTAACAAAACCCAAGTCTGATAACTCTGATATATGCTCATATGCTTGGCTTGATCGTATCTTTATTATCTCTGACTGTAAAACAGGTGCCTTCCATGCTATCACTCCTAGTGTTTCAACAACTGTCTTGCTAAGTTCTGTGTCTGCAATAATCTTAGTCACTAAAGAAACATAGTTTTCCCTTATGTTTAATTTCCAAGAGTCTCCTTCTTGCATAAGCATAAGGCTTGAATCTCGTCCATCATAATCTTTTTTTAAATCATTTAGAGCAGCATTCACTTCTTTTTCTTTTAGATTCGTTAGTGATGCCAAGTCTGAAACACTCATAGCTTTGCCACTTGAGAATAATAGTGCTTCTATCTTTTTTTTGTTTTCAGTCATTTTCTAGTGTATTTTTTGCCATTTTTTTTAAGTGTTCCTTCCTTTATCATTGCTTCAAATACTGGTTCTAAGTCTTTTTTTAAGACACCTACTTTTTTTGATATTTGATCAACTTCTGTTATGTTTGAGTCTATGCACAGTAGTATAAAGTTTCTTACTAGTGCGTTCACGCTTTTTAGCATTACTTTGTTTTGTTGTCCTACTTGCTGAGACATGAATGCTATCTCATGCATCTTTGAAAGCAAGTCGTTTATCCAGTTTGTTAATTCTCTGGCTTTAAACACTAATTTTTCAGGTCCCATTATCTCGACTGATGCAGGCATGTAGTTCATGCAAAGCCATGTTAGTTTATCTAGGTTTTTTACTAGTAATTCAACTTCTGCAACGACGCTCCAAACACCACCCTCCTGCTCAACAACATCTTCAAATTCTTCTCTTATGACTATTAGCTCTTTGTCTGCTTTGAGTTTTTCAATATGGGTTTTTAATGATAACTCAACATGGCTTTTTGGTTTTCCAACAACTTCAAATAATATGTTTGTGTGAATATATTTTTCTTCTTCTATTTTTTGCTTGATTTCTTTTTGCTTCATAAAACTTCCCTCTGATTACTTGGTGTTAACTATAAAATTGAGTGTCATTTTTTATTAAAATCACAGTTTCACATTATTTATATAAATTTATCGAAACTAAAACTTTTTCTTAAGTATCATAATTGTGATGAATAATATGAGTGCAAATATTAAAAAGTAGGGTGTGCTCTTGATTATCTTTTGATTTTTTGACTCATACACTATTTGTCCTGTTAAAATGTTGTTGTTTAATGGTTTTTTCTCTGATTTGTTTTCTTGAGTGCTTGATTTGTTTTCAAGATTTGTTTCTTGCTCCTTGATTGTTTTTGAACTGTTCGCAGGGCTTGTTTCATTAAATGTTATTTGTAGTTCTTTTAAATCAACAACCACTCCTTCTGAAAAAAGTATTAGAACATAATTGTTGTGTTTGCTTGCGCTGACATTTAACTCATAAACTCCTGATGTATTGACTTTTAAGCTCTGTTTTTCATTGTTTGAGAACAATTCTAGCACTCCAAAACCTTGAATGTTAGCAAACAGTTTTATTGTGGGTGAATATTTCTTTGTGCGCGTGTAAAAAGATATTATTTTAGGCTTTAATGGCTCTGCTTCTTTAGTTTCTGAATATTCATCTTCTTCCTCGAGAAAGTTCTCATTTCTAACGACGACTATTTTTTCTGAAGCATTTCTACCCACATTTTGGCAGCTTGTTAAAAGTTCGTTTTTTATCAAGAAGACTGCTTGCTTATCTTCAAATTTTGGAGTGTAGCTCTTCTGTTGGAGGTTTGATGTTATTATTTTGTTCTTGACTATTTTTCCAAACAAGTCTTCTATCCAGTATTCTATTTGAAAATCAAGTGTTTTATTAGTTAGCGTGTTGTTAAAATGTATTTTTTCTTCGTGATTATAGATTTCTTTTGAGGTAGACACACCTATTGATGTATTACACGATTGGACTATTGGAAGGTTATTTGTTACTTCAACAGTCACATCTATTATGAACTCGTCTGCAGTCACTACTTGGCTAATGAACAATAAGAAGATTATTTGTAAGAGGAAAATCTTCATCATGGCTAATCTTCATTTTTTCGTGTTTAAATATGTTAATGGCTCTTTTTCGAAAAATTAGTTCAATAAGCCGAAAATCGTTCAAAAAACCATTTTCACTGAGAAAAAAAGCAGAATTCACTATTCTCCAATAATAAGAAATGTTTTAATAGTAAATAAAAAAATTAAGAACTATTAAAAAAAAGGGGAAGCGGTGAAAATGGGTTTTTTAGGTTTTTTAAAGAAAAGAGAGGATGACAAAGCAAAAGATTTTATGCCTCTGAATCAAGACTCCAACATAAGTGATTCTACTGATACGTCTTTTGACATACCCTTACCAGAAGAAAGAGAATATGATTCAAAAATCTTGGAGCCAGATAAAATGGAGGAAGGAATCAAGCCAGGAGTTATTGACGATATGAAAATATCTAAAGGAAGCCTTCCTGGTAAAAAAATAGATGAAAAATTGGCTGTGAAAGAAAAAGATGACTTTTCAGATTTCTCTCTTCCTGATTTTTCTGATGAAGATTTTAATGTTGGTAGTTTAGCTCAAGAAACAAAAGAAGAAATTAAAAAAGATGCTGAAGAAAAAGTACAAGCATCTCCTTTGCTAAAAAGTTCGCGGGAAGAAGTTGTGTTGAATTCTAAAAAATATTTGGATCTTGATAATTGTAAAAAAATATTTGATAATGTTGGCTTAATCCAGGGTGCTTTGGAAAATTATAAAGGTGGCTTTCAAAATCAAGAAAACATTAGTAAAAATAAGTTGCAACAATACAAAAACGTCCATGATAATCTTGATTTGGTACAAGAAAAATTTATGGAGATTGATCATACCTTATTTGAGGGGTGAATAGAATGAATAATCAGATATTCGTAAAAATTGAAGAGTACAATAAAGTCTTAGAAATAGTTAAGGTCGTAAAGGAAAAAATTGCTAAAGCAGAAGACATAATTTCAAAAGTTTCAGAGTTAAAAGCTCAAGAAGATGAAGAGTTAAAGCTTTGGAACAAAAACCTTGAAACCGTCAAGGAGAAAGTAAAAGACATAGAAAAAGAGCTCTCGGAAGTAAAAAACGGATGAAAATGGGTGAAAAACTTTTCAGAAGGATAGAGAATCCAAACGCTTTTAGAAGGATGGTTCTTGAATCGTCAAAAGAGACAATAAAGAATTTAAAGGTGCAACAGCGAATTCTAGAGATAAAAAAGAAAAAGTTCGAGCTTGTTAAAGAGTTAAAAATTTATCTTAAAGAAATAAATATACTTCTAGATAAGTTAAAAGATTTGTTTCCTTCTGAAGTAATAGCCAGTTATGCTGAAGAAAAAAAGAAGAGTGAAACAAAGAAGGGAGCAAAAAAGAGCAAAAAACCAAAAAAAGTAAAAGAGAAGATGCCGGAGCCTTCTGAACTCACAAAGCTAGAAAACAAACTAGCAGATATTGAAAGCAAGCTTAAGTCTTTGAGTTAATTTTATAAAATAATTCTGTTTCTTACAAATTTATGAGGGAGTGCCGGAGTGGCCAAACAAAACACGGGGTTTTGAAAGTTAAAAACCTTCGGTTTTAGACCAAACGGGACAGACTCAAGTCAACAAGTGAGTCATCTGTTGGCTTAGTGCCTACTAGGGTTCGAATCCCTACTCCCTCACCATATTCTAGTCAAGGACTTTAGTTTTAGGACAAAGTTTATATATTAGTTCATCTTAAGAATATAAGGTGATAAATATGATTTCTGGTAAAGAAAAAGAGCGTGAATTAATTATTAAATTGTCTAAAGAAAATAAAACTTGTCGAGA
>JAHJQL010000078.1 GCA_018819065.1 Nanobdellota archaeon
CGGAATAACGTTTTATCTATGACAGAAATCTCTTTTTTTTAAAGAGAAATAATAGAAAAATCAGAAAGTTTCTTCAAATAACTACATGGCTTCAAGTCTTTTAATTCTCTCCTCAATAGGTGGATGGGTCATGAACAGTTTTGAGACAAAGCCCTTCTTATTCCTAAAAGGGGTGGATATGAATAAATGTGCTGTTGCCTTGTTTGCATGATCAACAAGCGGATCAGGGTCACTTGCAATCTTTCTCAAAGCACTAGCAAGGCCTGGCGGGTAACGAGTAAGAATAGCACCGTTTGCATCAGCCATGAATTCTCTCTTCCGACTTATTGCAAGCCTTATCATCTCTCCAATTATTGGGCTTAAAACAGCCAAGACTAACCCTACAACAATTAAAATTATTCCTATATTACCACCTTTTGAGTCCCTGTTTCGACCTCCCCCCCACAAAAACGACCTTAAAAGAAAATCGCTAAGCAGCGTGACAATGCCAATTAGCACGGCTGCAAGCATCATAACCCTAATATCATAATTTTTTATGTGAGACATCTCATGGGCGACTACTCCTTCAAGCTCCTGCCTGTTCATAGTCTTTAAAAGCCCTGTAGTTACTGTAATAGATGCAGTCTCATGGTTTCTGCCAGTTGCAAACGCGTTTAAAGCAGAGTCGTCAATAACATAAGCCTTTGGTGTTGGAATGCTTGCAGAAATAGCAACCGCTTCAACAGTGTTGTAAAGGTAAGGATACTCTTTTTTTGTCACAGGCTTAGCCTTAGTCATCGCAAGAATCATGGAGTTTCCAGAAAAAAACCCAATTAAAGAGTATATCATGCCAAACAACAAAGCTATTGCTAGTCCAAAATATATGCTTCCATAAAGAATGCCAATTATTGCTCCAAGAAATCCTATCAAAATCATGAATACAAATATAAGTATCCAGGACTTAATCTTATTAGACCTCACCTCGTCAAACATCAATCTCATAGTCAACACCTAAAAAATATTAAAAAAAGAATAAAAAATTAAAATTGAACTTTAACATTCTTCTTCTCTGCTTCAGTTGCTTCAAACATCTGCTCCTGCTTAAAGCTAAGCATGTTTGCGAAGATGTTGTTTGGAAACTTCTCAATCTTTGTATTGAAAAACATAACCATGTCGTTATAATGTTGTCTTGAATAAGCAATCTTGTTCTCAGTTCCAGATAGTTCTTCTTGAAGCTGCATGAAGTTCTCATTAGCCTTAAGATTTGGATAATTCTCCGAGACTGCAAACAATGACTTGAGAGTCTCTGAAAGCATGTTGGATGCCTTAGCTTTTCCCTCAATACTTGTAGCTTTCAAGAACTGAGTTCTTGCCTTAGTAACATTTTCAAGAACACCTTTCTCATGCTTCATGTAACCCTTGACGGCCTCAACCAAGTTTGGTATGAGATCATTTCTTCTCTTCAACTGAACGTCAATCTGTGCCCAAGAATTTTTCACTTGGTTCCTCAATCTTATGAGGCTGTTGTACAAAAAAATAACAAATAACACAAAGACCGCCAATATTATTATAATAATTGTTGATGTGTTCATTTTTTTACCCCTCCTCTAATTTGTTTTCATGAATTAATGCTAGTTTAAAAATTTAAGTATATAAATATAGTTTGTGGAGTTCATAATTTTTTAACAATAAAGCCATCTGTGGTGTCATCCACATAAAAGCCTTTCTCTTTAATCTTAGCCCTTAGCTTATCAGATTTTACCCAGTCTTTTTCATTTCTCGCCTGCACTCTTTGCTCTGCCAAAGCAAGAATCTCATCAGGAATCTCCTCTTCAAAAGTCATGAATCCCAAGACAACATCCAATTCCCTCATGAATTTAATTATTTTTTCACCGTCTTTCTTGCCAATCTCAAGCTTGTTAACATCCCTGATAAAGTCATAGATTGCAGCAACTGCTTGAGGCATCTCAAAATCATTATCCATATGTTTTTCAAACGTTTCTTTGGTTTTTTCAATTAATTCTTTTACTTTTTTATTGTCTTTTCCATTCGCCACCAAAACTTTTCTTATGAACTCGTTTATTCTATCCAAGCCTTTCTTTGCTTGTTCAATATTTTCATCTGAAAAATCTATAGCTGTTCTATAATGTGTTGATGCAAAGAAGAATCTAAAAGTTTTTTTATCCCATTTTGATAACATGTCTCTAATTGTCAAAAAATTTCCTAAAGACTTAGCCATTTTTTCTTTTCTTATGTTTAAAAAAGCTGTGTGAAGCCAGTATTTGACAAATGGTTTGTTCCCTGATATGGCTTCCATCTGGGCAATTTCAGATTCGTGATGAGGAAATATTAAGTCAATACCTCCTCCATGTAAATCGTAGTTTGGGCCAAACTCAGTTTCTGTTATTGCAGTGTCTTCTATATGCCATCCAGGTCTTCCTTTTCCCCAAGGGCTGTCCCAAAAAGGTTCTCCGGGTTTTTGTTTCTTCCAAAGAGAGAAATCTGCAGGGTTCTTCTTTTCCTCGTTGATTGTAACCCTTGCTCCCGCCTGTATTTGGTCTAATGGTTGGTGTGATAGCTTTCCATATTCGCTAAACTTGTCAATTTCAAAATAAACTCCATCTTTTGTTTCATAAGCATATCCCTTCTCAAGCAAGGTCTTGATTTGTTTTATAATCTGGGGAATGTAATCTGTTGCCCGTGCATATTTATCTATGCTGTCAACTCCTAAAGATTTCATGTCTTCATAATATTCCTCTTCAAACCTCGCGGCCAGTTTCTTTGAAGTCTCATTATTTTCATTAGCTCTTTTTATAATCTTGTCATCGATGTCTGTAATGTTTTGTAGGTAAAAAACGTCAAATCCTTTATATCTTAGATACTTTGCGATTATATCAAACTGCACGTAAGTCTTTGCATGTCCCACGTGGCTATAATCATAGATAGTCGGTCCGCAGACAAACATCTTAACTTTCTTTCCTTTTAACGGAACAAATTTTTCTATCTTTCGGGTTAATGTGTTGAAAACTTTTAATGCCATGATATCATCGTCTTTCTTTCTTTGTTTTTATATTTTTGCACTCCAGAGCCATTTCATTCACAATATTTATAAACTATTATAACGGTTATTTTATTTATGAAAGAGTCAAGGGTCGCGAAATATTTTTTGGTGTTTTTGCTTGTTGTTCTCTTATATCTTTCGTTGTTAATCATTCTTCCTGTTGTAAAAAATATCATTCTGGCGCTTGTTTTAGTCTTTGCATTCTACCCAGTTTATGATTTTCTTAATAAATACGTCAAGAATAAGACCTTGTCATCTTTTTTGATGCTGTTCTTAATATTAATGCTCATAATTATCCCTGGCAGTTTTATAATAAAATCGTTGATAAGCCAATCTAACACAGCATACTCTTTCTTCATAAAATATGATTTCAACGAGTTGTACCAGTACATGCCAGAATATTTTGCTGAGACGATACAGTTGCAAAAATATGTTGGGGACTTGCTTTTAAATGTTAAGAACTTCATTGTCAGTTTCACCCCTGGATTTATAACTTCTATAGCACATTCAGTTCTTGGACTCTTCATAATGTTTTTTATTATGTTTTACGCTTTTAGGGATGGAAAAACTTGGGTTGTCAAATTTGAAGAATATCTGCCGCTAAAAAAAGAGTATACAAAAAAATTGTTGTTAGATGGTGAGAGGATTATTGGAGCTGTTTTATACGGCTACATTTTAACAGCGATAATACAAGGTTCCCTTGCAGGACTAATTTTCTTCTTGCTTGGAATACCAAATCCTGTGTTTTGGGGTTTTATAATGATTATACTTGCGCTTATTCCATTCCTTGGAACAGCGATAATTTGGCTTCCGGCAGCAATAATTGAGATGTTGTCAGGAAACTACTTTTCGGGTATAATCCTTCTAATCTTAGGATTTATAGTTATAACAAACATTGACAACTTGTTAAGGCCAAAACTCATAAGCAAGAAGGCAGATGTCCACCCTGCAATAATACTTGTTGGTGTAATTGGAGGTTTATCTGTTTTTGGATTCACAGGTATGATACTTGGACCATTGATACTAACACTGTTGATTGTGATAATAAAATTTTTTACACTAGAATTTCAAAGTTAAGAGTTCATATTTTTCAAGTATTCACATAATTTTTTCTTAACAATTGCTTTTACATCATTCTCAACAGGCAACAATTCTACTTCTCTATCCCAATTAATATCAGGAATTTTTGTAAGCGACCCTAAAAACTCTCTGTCGGCTGCTCTTGCCTGAAGCTCTATCTCTTTTGCTTCTAGGCTTCCAAAGCTCTTTGTTATTGGGAATTTTGAGATGGAATTAGCACCTGCATTTAGAAGAAGCGACACTCTGTCTATCTTGTTTTTCCATATACCCATCTGGATATCAATTTTTGGAAATGCAATCCTTAAGTTGGCGATGTACCATGCCTGGTATTCTTTCTCCGGAGACTTCTTATTTTCAAAAACAGTTCCAACCACTGGGTTGAGTGCGTAGATATGAATCTTTTCAATATGATTATTAATTATGAATTCTTTTAAAGTTTCAAAGTCATCTTTGGTTTCGCCAAGACCAAGTATTATAGTCATACTATTCTTCAATCCCAATCTGTGTGCATCCTTAAACATCTTGATGTATGGCTTTAAAGGTTTTGAAGGGCAGATTTCTCTGTGCAGCTTTTCATTAATAGTTTCGATTGAGCCAACAACTCCTTTGATGTGAGGAGTATACTTTTCTAGCTGTGACTTTGAAACAGCACCAATGTTTAACCAGACGTTCTCTCCAATTATGTGATTTATGACTTTAAGAATCTCCAGAATGTCCTTATGAGGATACGCATTCATTCCACCGCTAAAAAAGCCAATTCTCCAGCCAAGATTCTTACAAAGAATAGCTTCTGCAAATAATGACTCCTTTGACCTTACAGCCTTTTCTTCTGATGCGCCACCGCTAGTCTGTTGAACACTCATGTAACAAAACTTACAATCTCTAATAGAACAAGACCAGCTAAAAAATAGCGCCCTCTCAAACCAAGTGGTATTTGGAAAATTCTCCTTGTAAACTTTGTTTGCATCATCAATTAATCTTTCTAATTCGTCCATAAAAATATTAGAAAAATTATTAATTTAAAAAATTATAGAATTGGAAGAAGTGTTTCAAGCTCATAACTGCTTATTGCAAGTTCAACTTTTTCTTTGTAATCTTTAACATGCATTCTTTTATTCTCTATGAACTTTTCAAATAAGTGTTTTCCTAAGACATCCTTGACTAACTCGCTTTTCTCTGTTAGTTTAAGAGCTTCTTCTAAACTTTCAGGGAGACTTTTTATTCCTTTCTTAACCCTGTCTTCTTCGCTTAGCTCATAAACATTTTCTCTTGTTGGTTTTGGAACATCTAGTTGTTCTGTTATGCCATTTACACCTGCTTGTATCATCAAAGCAAATGCTAAATAGGGATTTGTTGAAGGGTCAGGGCTTCTAAGTTCAAGTCTTGTACCTTCCTCTTTTCCAGGTCTGTATTGTGGTTTTCTGATTAAATTTGACCTGTTGGCAGGGTCCCAGCAGATATATACTGGCGCTTCATAGCCTGGAACCAGTCTTTTGTAAGAGTTCACCCACTGGTTGAGAACTGATGTTATCTCCGGAATGTATTTCATAAGACCGGCCATGTATCTTTTTCCTTCAAGCGACAGATTGTACTCATCATCTTTGTCAAAAAAGATGTTTTTACCATTCTTCATCAATGATTGGTGTACATGCATGCCGCTTCCATTGATTCCAGCGATTGGTTTTGGCATGAAGCTTGCAAATAATCCATATGACTTAGCAGTTTTTCGAACAATATATTTGTACAGCATTACAAAATCAGCCATTTCAAGAGCTTCAAGATATTTTATGTCAGTCTCGTGCTGAGAAAATGCAACTTCATGATGATCATATTCAAACTCGTAGCCCATCATTTGCATTAATAGTTGACTCTCCTTTCTTACTTCTCCAAATTTTCCACCTTTAAAGTATTCTCCAAAATCAACTATTACAGGTCGTCCATCTTTTACTAATGGCCTTCCCATCCCGTTTGCTTCAAATAAAAAGTATTCTAATTCAGGACCAAGGTTGATTTTATCAACACCCATTTTATCATTTATTTCTTGAAGAGTTTTTTTAAGAACAAACCGACAATCACCTTCATATTGGCTTTTATCAGGGTTTTTTATGTCGACAAATGCAACTAGCTCTTTCCAAGTTTTGTCAAATCCTTCTGTGGTTGTTTTATAAGTCCAAGGCAACAACCTTGCTGTTTTAATGTCCGGAATAACAATCTTATCGCTTTCTTCTATTCTTGCGTGTCCAAGAACTGAGCTTCCATCATAACCTAAGCCTTCTTCGAGTGTTTGTTTGGTTATTCGCTCTTTTGGAACGGCTAGCTCGCATTGTTGGTTTCCAAGTATATCAGGGAACCAAAGCCTAACAAATTTTATTTCTTCATTTTGTTGTAGCTGTTTTAAGAATTCTTTTTTGTCTTCAGTTGTTTTCCAGCCAGAATCACTATTTTTTTTCATTAAATCACCTTTTTGTTTGGCTTGAGAAATACATATAAATACTTTTTCTACTTTTAGTAAAACAAATGTTTACATGTAGGTCGTGTTTATTGCTTTTTGTTTCAAAAAGTTTATATATTTGTGGTGTTTTTAAACATCTGAACATGATTTTGGATGATACAGACAGAAACATTTTAAACGAGTTGATGGAAAACAGCAGACAATCCTACAGACAACTAGCTAAAAAGGTGAATGTCTCGGTAGCAACAGTGATGCACAGAGTCAACCGCATGAAAAAAGAAGGAGTAATAGAACATTTTACAACTAAAGTCAACTATGATAAGCTAGAGTATGACATTCACGTACTAATAGATGTTCGGATATCAAAAGGAAGATTGTTTGAGATAGAAAGCAAAGTTGCAAAGAATAACAATGTCTACGCAGTGTATGATAATACAGGTCATTTTGATGCGACAATACTTGCAAAGTTCAAGAACCGAAGTTTAATGGATGCTTTTCTAAAAAAACTTCAAACATATGATTTTGTTGAGAGAACTGAAACAAAACTCATATTAAATACTATAAAGAATGATTTCATAAAGGTTTGAACTTGTATGCTAATTCAATAAATGTTGCTGCACTCCATGCTTGAGCAAGGCAGCCCTCAGATAACTGTTTTTCTGCAGAGCTAAGTTCAGCGCAGTGACCGATGAATCCTGAAGATAATATTTCATTCTCGCTTGCTTTGTAAATATAATCTATGAAGTAATGGAATTTTTTCTTGTCAAGGTCAAACATACAGACAGCAGCCAGATTATTAATCCAAAACCAACTATCGCCGTGATGGTAACTTAAGTTGTTGTGACCAGTATATCTAGGCTGGAACGATGTGTCGTTCTTGTCGATTGTTGAAAGGCCACCCCAGTCAAGCCATAACTTTCCAATTATCTTGTCAAAAACCATTTTCCACTCATATTTTTTGAGAAGTTCTGGATAGCAGTAGTATGCAATGAATATGTTTGGTCTTGGAGTTGTGTCTTTGACTCTGTCAAGTAATAATCCGTCTTTAAAAAAACTATTTCTTACATCTTCTGACAGCATTTTTTCAAGCGAGTCATAACCTAAGAAAGATAATTTTAATTTCCTGCACAATAATTTCATCAACTTAAAAGTTGATAGAAACAACGCCTGAATTTCAATACAAAAACCTTCCCTTCCACCGTTGCCAACATCTGTATCCATCCAAGTTTCTTTGTTACTGCTAAAAACTAGTGACTGCTTCATATACTTAGTTGTTTGTTCTTCAATGCACAAATGCAGCTTGTGTTTTATTAATTCTAAATCATTAGTTGAAAAAAACTTTTTCAAAACACCATTTTCATCAAGCAAAGTTAGAAAGTCATAAAACCTTTTGAAAAGCCAAAACGTTGCATCAGCACTCTCAAGCAAAGTGTTTGGAGTCCTGTTAGGTATGCGGCCGTTATTGTTCATGGAGTTCAGATAGCTCATCAATCTTTTCTTTACAAACTCAAATTTCCCTTCAAGCATAAACGCTTTTAATGATATCAATTCATCCCTTGACCAGAACTGATAAAACCACGGCAGACCTGCAAATAATCCTTCTAGCTCGTTGTTGCCTTTACCAATTTTAGTTCTCAAACCATCAAGAGAATGTGCTGCTGCATCAAATGAAATATTTTCTTCTTTGCAAACATTTTTCACCCTTAAATCACAAGATTTTTTCAATATAGCTTCATTTTTAGCAGCAGAAATCACATTTTCTAAAGCTTCTTGTTTCTTATCAGAGAATGAGAAGAAAAGCTTTATGTTATCTTTGCATTTTATATTCATTGCTTTGTATATGTAAAATTCAAACCTAGTATTTCTAAGCTTGTCATAGGAATACTCTCTCTTATCCCAAACACCGACATTCTCAAATTCACTAATTCCTTTTATGGCTAAGTATTTTTTGTGTTTTTCATAGCAGATTATGATTATATCTCTTTCTTTTTGGACGGAGTACATTCTGTTTTTATCATCATAGTCAAATATTGACCTAAAATCCAGTTCCAGATTGATATTTCCAGAGTAATTTTTAGCTTCGTAAATAAGCGCTGTAGATGTCAAGTAGAACATTTCTTCTGAAGAATCATACATTCGCACAACATGGCTGAAATTATTCTCAAGACCACTCATTTCTTTGTCCAAGTAAATGTTTTCTACGCACTTGTACATATTCCAATGGTTATCAAGAAAAAACCATCCTTGCATGTGGGTAATATTTTGCTTGCTACCAAAAGATAAGTATGAGCCTTTCTTGTCTGTGAGAAGAAAACTTCCCTCACCCTCTTTTTTTAAAGCTCTTCTTCCAAGCTTATGAATTATTTCCATTCCCTTCGAAAATTAATTCTGAATCATCACCAACGTTTAGTTTGTTATAAGTTCCCTTAACACAAGCGTTAACACCAATAATTGAGTTTTTCATCTGAGAATCTTCAATTGTTGCCCGTTCGCTTATTATACTATTCTTTATGATTGAATTCTTTATATTAGCATCCTTAGATATAGATACAAAAGGTCCGATTATGGAGTTTTGGACAACCACTCCTTTTTCTATGAAAACAGGATTTATTATCAAGCTGTTTTTTACTTCATCATACGTTTTTGGAGGCATCTTTTTCAACAAGTATTGGTTTGTTGCAAGCAAGGTTTCTGGCTTTCCACAATCCTCCCACACACTAACATTCTCAGACTTGAACTTTGCACCTTTTTGAATCATGATATTAAACGCGTCAACAAGGTAAAATTCTCCTTTTGTCTGCATGTCATGATCAATTAAGTGGTTTATGCTTTCAAAAAGCAACTTGGAATCTTTAATGTAATATAAACCAATGTTTGCAAGGTTTGAAGGAGGATTTTTAGGCTTTTCAACAATCTTCTCAACAAAACCTTGTTTGTCAGGAAAAACTATTCCAAAACGCTCAGGATCCTCATGTTCTTTAACGTATATGAGACCATCGGCTTTGGTTGTTTTTAGCTTTGAGATGTCTGCATCACTAATCGTATCAACAAACCAAATCAAGACATCCTCTTTGATGTAAGGCTGTGCAAGTTTTATGGCGTGAGCCTGACCTTTTAATTCTTCCTGAACAATGAATCTTGTCTTAAAATCATAGTTTTTTGTCACGTATTCCTTTATCTGGTTGCCTAAATATCCAACTATAAATATTATTTCAGAGACATCGACTTTTTTCAAATCATCAAGAATGTATGCAAGCACCGGTTTTCCTGCAACATGAACGAGAGGCTTAGCGGTGGTGTGAGTATGAGGCCTAAGCCTTGTTCCTTTTCCAGCTGTTGGAATTATTACTTGCAATTTATCACCTATGAACGCAAAGACTCAATTGTTTATAAACATTATGCAACGAGTTGCAACTAGTAACTTTTTTTTGCTTCTTTCTTGTTATGATAATCTTTTGCAAAACTGCCTGCAACAAGCAATGGGAATGCAATACTTGCCTCTGTTTTTATCTTTACTGTTGGTGCATTGATTTTTATCTTTGCCCATGTCTTTGCCTCTTCCTGGTTTCCTCCTGAGTCAGAAGCGTCAAATTCGTGTGCAGTTGTTATATAGACTGCGTAGTCAAGTCCTTCACGGAATATGTTAGCATTCAAGACGTAGTGCTTTGAAATTCCACCTCCAAGAATGATAGCTCCAGTCTTGTCCATGTTCAAAGTCATATCAACAATCTTTTTATGGTCACCAACAACATCAATATAAAAATCAGACCTTTTTTGTCGCTGAAAGACAAACAAGTCGCCAATTGAACCATCAGTAAACCCTGGACAAAAGATTGGTATGTCATTTTTTGCAGCCCAGAAAAGATATGATTCTTCATGATTAACCCTAAATCCTAGTTCTTTGATAAACTCTGAAGGTGTAAACGGTGTTCCTCTCTTCTTCTGTATCTCATAAATATAATCAAAGAAGGGATTCATAAATTTTTCAAAGTACAAGTAGCGATCAAACGGAGCAAATATGTTTCCAATCCTGCCAACACCACTCTCAAATAATACTCTTCCGGGAATATCGAAGTTTCCAATTACAAAAGGTCTCATAGTTTTAATCACATCTTCTTCTACACCACCTGCAGAAGTAACTATTGCATGCACGTATTTGTGTTTGACCAAGAACGTTATGATATCTCTCAATCCACTAGAAGTCATATTTGAGGTTATCGAAAGAAATATCTTTGCCTCATCTTTTATCATCATGCGGACAATCTCAATTCCATTGTACAAGTTTGTTGCCTGGATTCCAGTGGTAGCAAAAGAATTTAAGAAATCATCAAAATTAAAATCATCTTCAAAGTTATATCCCTCAACAGACGTATGATTATCAAGAGTTACCGTCTTTCTCATAAACTTCAAATTTTTTTTATATTCAGTCTCACGATTAGCAACCATTTTTTTCACCTTAGAAAATTTTATACTCTTAACTACCAGCAAGCCTTACAGAATCAAACAAGTCATGGCAGTTCATGAATATAAAGAACAAAAGTGTTGCTTTTAAATGTTTAGTTGCCAACATACTTAGAATATATACTCTTTGCTTCTTTTTCACTATCTGCTTTAATCAACACTCTTCCATCTTTAAAGATGGAGATGTTTCTAAATATTAAAAAATCAGAGTTCCCCCTCACCTTGTCAATTCTTTCAAGTCTTTTTTTTAGTTCATTAAGATTTTTTTTCTCTCCTCTTATCTGATAAGTTGACTTGCCACAAACCTTGGTTGTTTTTGAGCCTTTCTCTCCTTTTAAGTATTCAAAGTTTTTGTTACAAGCAGGACAACCATTTCTCTTCTTGACTTTTATTTTTTGAAGATTGAAAGTTTCAACGTCAAGCCAAATCATTTCACTAGGAACTTTCTTATTTAGTAGAATGTCTAAAGCAATCTTTGCTTGCAAAGACCCAACAATCATGGTTGTAGATGCAAGAACACCAGTGGTTTCACAAGTATCATTACTTTTAGAATTCTCAAAGATACACCTAAAGCAAGGACTGTCTTTTGAAAAAGATAGAATTGTTCCTCTTGTCGCTATTCCTGCTGCGTAAATCCAAAGTTTTGAAAACTTAATGCAAAAATCATTTATCAAAAACCTAGTTTCAAGGTTATCTGTGCAATCAAGAATTATATCTGCTTTTTTTAACAAATCAATGTTTTTTGGGTTCAAATCCTCTGCAAATGAACTAATGATTATTTCTGAATTTATTTTTTTAAGTGCTTTCTTTGCAGTAATTGCTTTTGGAAAACCAACATCTTCTTCTTTGTAAAGCAATTGTCTTTGAAGATTGCTAAGTTCAACAACATCCCTATCTATCAATATGAGTTTTTTAATACCTGCTCTTGCAAGAATCTGGGCAGAAACACTTCCAATAGCTCCAAGACCAACTATTCCAACAGTCTTTTTTCCAATAATCTCTTGTCCATCTTTTCCAATTATTAATTCTTGCCTTGAGTATCTCATAAAGAATTATCTCTTCTTAACAATGAAGAACCCATGATCCTTTTCAAAAGGCTGCAACTCTCTAAAATCAACGACAGTAATCATTTTTTCAAGTGCAGATTTAACTTCCTTGTACAAATCCCTTGGTTGCTTGGTAACATCTATACTTCGAGCCTTTAGCGCTAGCAACCCAAAACCGCCTTGCTTTAGGTATGTATCGCAGTTCTTTAAAAAAATCTCAACTTGGTTTTTTTGTGAAATATCTTGATAAACTATGTCAACTTTGCTGACAACTGTTTCATAATCTTTTGGGTGATTAGCACTTGCAAGTATTGGTATCATATTTCTTCTTTCTTCACAAACAATCACTAAATCTCTTGCAACTATTGGCGCAATCTCAACAGCAAAGACGAAGCCTTTTGCTACGATATCAGAAACAAATGAAGGAGTGTAGCCGTGAGATGCACCAAGGTATAAAACTGTTGAGTCCTCTTTAAAGCCTATTTGAGAAATTTGATTCATCAAAGCAGCTGCGAGTTTGCTTCTTTTTGGATCCCACTCTCTAAACAAGTTATTTCCATCTCTAACAATTCTCTCGTCAAACAACGAATTGGAAAAATCAGTTTTTACATACAATCTTCCTTTCTCAATAAATATATTTGGAAAATTCTTGTTGAAAATATTCATTTGAACTTCTCCTCTAAATCTTTTTTTAGCTTATCTCCAATGAACTCTCCTTTGAAATAATCAGTTTTAATAGCAATTGCTATTTTATCAGCAAAGACTCTTGCACGTTTTCCTCTCTCTGATTTCTTAGCAGAGCCAACGAGTGTGTGCTGCAAGATTATTCCATGTTTTGGAGGTCTAGCACCAGTCTTTAGATGTCTAAAAAGCGCAGTTTCAGCACCTAAAAGCTGTATCTTTGAAGAATGCATCATTGCAAGTTTTTTTAATGAACCTCCCGCTCTTATTAGTTTAGCGCTAAGAAGGGAGCCTGCTAAAGTGTAACAGTTCTTACAATATGAAGAAGTGACTTTTTCAAGGTAATTTTTTAGTTCATCCCTAAGCTCGTAAAGAGTGCTTATCTTTAAAGCAAGATTGTTTATGGGTTCATAATCTTTATCAGATAATTCTGTTCCCATAGACTCTTTTAACTGGTATTCTTCTATTAGTTCATTTCTTTTCTTTGTTAGTATAACTTTGACAAAAGTCTCATGATCACTAATCTTTTTTGAAATTTCAGGAAGATACAACGCATACCAGTCTATAAGCCTCTTAGTCAAAACATTTGTTATCTTCGCAAGCTCATCAATATTGTTGATTGCATGGATTATGAATTCATCTTCACAAATAGATTCCCTGATGTTTTTTTTAGCTAATAAAATAGCTTTTTCCCTTAACTTATCAAAGTCTTCCATGAAATTAGCGTATAACAGATATATATTTAAAGCTTTAGAGAAATCTTTATACTGAAACAAAATGAGCGAGGACAAATTAACCGCAAAACAGCGGTTTAAATTAAAACATTTCATCAAAGAACTAGAACAGCCAAGAGGAAGGCACACAGAATTAATTAGTGTATACATCCCAGCAGGTTATGATATGAACAAGATAACCAATCACTTATTCCAGGAGCAAGGAACAGCTTCAAACATAAAGAGCAAAGCAACGAAAGATAATGTGATTACAGGCCTTGAAAAAATGATGCAGCACCTAAAGCTGTACTCTAAAACACCAAAAAATGGCCTCGCAGTATTCTCAGGAAATGTATCAGAACGTGAAGGCCAACAAGATTTCAAGGTCTGGAGTATTGAACCACCAGTACCTTTGAAACAGAGACTCTACAGGTGCGATAAAGAGTTCGTTGTAGAACCATTAAGAGAACAAATAGATGATGTTAACGCTTATGGACTTGTTGTTTTGGATAAAAGAGAAGGAAACGTCGCACTCTTAAAAGGAAAAACAATCATTCCATTAAAAAAAGCGCAGTCAGCAGTACCAGGAAAAACTAGAGCTGGAGGACAAAGTTCTAAAAGATTTGAAAGACTAAGAGAAGGTGCTGCAAAAGAATTCTTTAAAAAAATGGCTGATATGATGAAAGAAGAGTTTTTGATGAACCAAGAATTAAAAGGAATTATAGTTGGTGGGCCAGGTCACACTAAAAACGAGTTTGTCGATGGAAACTACATAACCGACCAGCTCAAACAAAAAATAATAGCATTAAAAGACTTATCATACACAGGAGAGTTTGGCTTGCAAGAACTGCTTGACAAATCAGATGATGTATTATCAGAGGAAGAAGTCATCGAAGAAAAAAAGCTGATGCAAAAGTTCTTCAACCTGCTTGCAAAACAACCAGGAATGGTTAACTATGGATTAGAACAAGTGATGGACGACATAAAAATGGGTGTTGTAGAGATAGTCATGCTCTCAGAAGAGTTAGATGATAACACTATAGCGGAATTTGAAAAAGAAGCTGAGAAACTAGGCTCAGAAGTTATGATGATATCAACAGATACAAGAGAAGGAGTACAGCTAAGAGACCTTGGAAAAGTAGCAGCAATTCTCAGATATGAAGTTCAAAGATGATTTTGAATTAACAACGGTAATTTTTTATGAATATTGCAACTAGAGCATTCAAAGAATTATTCCCGGAAAAAGAGCTTGTCAGAGAAATAAAACTCAATTATTCTGCAAAATTCAAGCCATACAATGCAAATGTCAAGTATAATTCATCCAGATTAACATTTAATCTTTCAAGAAAATGGACTGAATTATCAGATGATATCCAGATAGGATTAATACAAGGACTATTGCTAAAGATGTACAAAGAAAAAAAAACGACGATAAACATACAACTCTATCAGAAATTCATAAAAAACATATCAAAATATTCAAGAACTGAGCAAGTAGATCCTTTCTTAAAAAAATCATTTGACAGAATAAACGAGAAATACTTCTTCAACTTTTTAGAAACTCCTAACTTGGTGTGGGGTCAAGAATCATTTAGAAAGCTTGGAAGCTATGAATACACCACAAACACAATAACAATAAGCGCAGTCTTAAAAGATGAACCTTTGCTCCTAGACTATGTAATCTACCATGAAATGCTACACAAAAGTTTAAACTTTAAGAGCAAAAACGGTCGAAACTATCATCACACAACCGAATTTCGAAATAGAGAAAAAGAATTTGAAGACAAAGATATAGAATCAAAACTAACAGCTTTTCTAAGGAAAAAAAGACTTAAAAAACTATTCAGATTCTTCTAAAACAAAGCAAAACATATATAAATAAACACTTTTTCTTCAGAGTAATAATTATCACTGGTGAAAAATCAATGGCTGATATAAAACATAAAGACGCTGGAAGCTTACAAAAAGGAAACTATGTGGTGATGGAAGGGGCGGCATGTATAGTAACTGATGTAAAGATATCAAGACCTGGAAAACACGGCCATGCAAAAGTGAACTTAACAGCTGTTGGCATGCTTGATGGCAAGAAGAGAAACACAGTTATGCCAGGTCACGATTCAATTGAAGTCCCAGTAATTGACAAGAGAAACGCACAGGTCTTAAGCATCAATGCAAATAAGGCAAACGTGATGGATTCAGAAACATACGAGACCTTTGATGTGGTTATACCAACAGAACTAGAAGGGCAAGTTGTAGAAGAAGCAACTGTAGTCTACTGGATTGTTCTTAACGACAGAGTATTAAAACAAGTGAAGAGTGAATAAAAATGGTGAAGTTCCCTGAAGCAGAAGCAAGACTGTTTAAAAATATGTTTGTATGTCGAAAGTGCAAGTCAAAAATGAGGGCTCCCAGCCTAAAAGTCTCAGCTGGAAAAGTTAAATGCAGAAAATGTGATTCAAGCGCTCTAAGAACTATTAAGAAGAAATAAGCACAAACCTTTTAAACTATGATTTTTCTTTATATTTCAATATGAGTTTTTTATCTTTCTTAACACAATACAAGTTTGTGATAATGTTCTACCTTGCAATAATATTGCTGATATACTTTAACAGGAAGAAATTTGAAGTTCAGGCAAAAATAATCTATCTTTACAAGACAAAATTCGGCCTTAAGTTCATGGATAGTTTTGCAAATCCTCGATCTGAGAAAACTGATGGGTTTGGACGTTTCTTGTTTGGCATAAGCGCTGGATTAACAATTATTTCAGGGCTAGTTATGCTTACAAATAAAATGTATGACTTGTTTGTCAAGAGCAACTTATTATCTGAAGGAGCAATGTTGGTATTCTTCATGATATTCTCAGCATCCTTTATCTTCTTGTTAATATCAATTATATTTTTCAAACAGCTAAAAAGTGCTGGAACAGTTGGAATCTATGTTGGGTTCTTGGGAATGATATTGATAAGTGTATTCGTCCTAAAAGGATTTGTTGACTTATTCCTAAAACCAGATGCTCCACCAGTTCTAAGTCCAATAATACCAGGCGTGAGCATTCCTGGAAGCCCAATAATGGTGCCTTTTTGGTATGGTATAATAGCGCTGTTTGTGGTAGTTTTAATTCACGAATTTTCTCATGGAATACTTTGCAGAGTCCATAAAATAAAAGTCAAGAGCTCAGGAGTGGGTATGATGGCGATACTACCTTTAGCGTTTGTGGAGCCAGATGAAGAATCATTAAAAAAATCAAGCTTCAAAGCTAAAAACTCTATGTTTGCAGCCGGACCATTCTCAAACATACTAACAGGCATACTAGTTATATTAATATTGACATTCATACTATTACCAGTTACTTTTTCAATGGCTGAGCCAATAGAAGGAGGTGTAAGGGTTTTTGCACTTGAAGGAACACCAGCAAGCCAAGCAGGAATAGGAACGCGAGGATCAATAATTATACCAGTTGACGTTTTAAACAAGTACCCCGTATCAGCCAAAGACTCAGAGTTCTTAGAAGAAAACAGTGGAAAAACAATAACTAGCTTAAATGGTGTTCCAATCAACTCTACAAAGGATTTCATAACACAACTAGAAAATGTGACTGCAGGGGATACAGTAATCCTTGCAAATGACAAAGAAAGCTTTGCAATAAACACAATCAACAAGAGTGGCAAACCATACATGGGCGTAAACATCGTCGGCCTTAAAATAAAGGAAGCTTCTAATAACTATCTGTTTAACTTCTTCAAAATATTATTAGAATTATTCATCTGGATATACACATTAAGCTTAGGTCTTGGACTAGCAAACCTATTGCCGCTAGGAATAACAGATGGAGGAAGAATGATACACATAACACTAGAAAAATGGTTTGGAGAAAAAAAAGCAATTCAAATATTCTCAAGGGTAACAGTTCTATTCTTTGTAATAATACTAGTGCTGGTGTTCGTTCCAATAATAAAAGCAGTTATTTAGACAAAGATTTATTAATTATTAACTTTTTATAATTGTTTATGGGTTATACTAAAGAATTATCTTCTCTTGACAAGAAGAGCGTCTTGTTAGCAGGTGGTAAGGGAGCATCTCTTGGAGAGATGATAAGTGCAGGTATATCTGTGCCTCCTGGATTTGTGATTTTATCCACAGCTTTTGAACGTTTTCTTAAAGAAACAAGATTAATAGTAGAGATTGATGCAGCTTTAGATAAAGTAAATCATGAAGAAGTGCACACAGTTGAAAAAGCATCAGAAAGCATTAAAGCATTGATAATGAATGCAGATATGTCTAAGGATATAAAAGAAGAAATAGAAAAAGAGTTTAAAGTTCTCGGAGCAGATTTTGTAGCAGTTAGATCATCAGCAACAGCAGAAGACTCAGCAACAGCTGCATGGGCAGGACAACTTGAAAGCTATCTTAATACAACCTCAAAAACACTTCTTGATAACGTGAAAAAATGTTGGGCATCATTGTACACTCCGCGAGCCATATTTTATCGTTTTGAGAAAAAACTTCACAAGGATAAAGTTTCTGTAGCAGTTGTTGTGCAAAAAATGGTACAAAGCGAAGAATCTGGAATAGCTTTTTCAGTCCATCCTGTAACGCAGGACTATAACCAATTAATAATAGAGGCAGGGTTTGGTCTTGGTGAAGCAATAGTTTCAGGGCAAATAACACCCGATAGCTACGTTGTGAGAAAGAAAGAACTTGAAATAGAAGAAAAAATTGTGAATGAACAAGAAAGGATGCTTGTGAAGAAAAAAGACGGCGGAATAGAATTGGTAGATGTTCTTCAACCAACAAAACAAGTATTGACAGACACAGAAATAATAGAGTTGAGTAAATTAATAATAAAAATAGAAGAACACTACAGTTTTCCAGTAGATATAGAATGGGCAAGAGATAAGAGAAAGTTCTATATTGTTCAGAGCAGACCGATAACGACGCTGACTTCTAAACCTGCTGTTCAAAGAGCAAATCTCTACAACAAAGTATTCTCAAGAGACTTCTGTCTTGCACACCTTGAGATATGGTACAGAGGAGAAAGCACCAATCCCAAGATATGGACAGATAAAAAACAGCCGTTTTTGCCCTACATAGTTTTTGAAAGGAGAGACGGAACAGTAAATTCGTATTATGACATGAAAGGCTTCAAGTGGATCAAGGAACTACTTGTAAAAACAGCAAAGAAAAATAAAAGATTCATTAAACTTCTGGAAGAAACAGTCTGCAGAGAAGTGAAGAAGATAAAACCTATCTATGAAAAAAGAAAAACTTTGAAATGGAACAATCTTGTTGTATTCTTAGCAGACTTTGAAGAGATGTTTCCCTGGCTTGAAGCAATGTTTTTGTTCTGCGAGATGAGCAAGGAAGAAGTAAAAGGACTTGACATAACGAATATAAGGAACCTTCGGGAAGAGCTAGGAGACTTATCAGTAGGAGTTGATGAAGTCATAAGAAAATCACTTGAGGAAATATATCCGGACAAGAAAGAATATTCTGAAGTCATGACAGTGGCAGAAATACTGGCAGATAAGATTCTACCTGTCCCTAAACTAAAGCAAAGGAATGAGAAATATTATTTTACAGGCAATAAGCTGTTTACAGGAGTCGATAAGGAGTTTATAGAAAAAAAATTCAGGATACGTTTTGAAAAAACAGATGCGCCAGACAGCCTAAAAGAACTGAAAGGACAGAGGGCTTATCCTGGAATCGTCAGAGGCAAAGTTAGGCGGGTGATGGGAAGAAAGCAGATACCAACCCTGAAAAAAGGAGAGATACTGGTCTCTCCGATGACCATGCCGGACTTTCTGCCTGCAATCAGGAACGCCGCGGCGATAGTCACTGACGAAGGCGGAATCACCTGCCACGCAGCAATCGTCGCAAGAGAACTTCACAAACCTTGTATCGTTGGAACAAAGATTGCGACACAAGTATTCAAAGATGGCGATATAATCGAAGTTGACGCAAACAAAGGGATTGTTAGAAAGATAAATTAATTATTTTTGTTTTTTCTTCTTTTCAAAATAAGTCTTCACATCTGAACTAACTTTTGGTTTTGCACCTGCACCGTTTTCATAATATTTTTTCTCAGCGGTTTCTCCCCATGAATATTCTCCTTTTTCTTTTACACTTTTTACTATGAATTCTCCTGTCAAAACTCCTTTTCTAAGATGATAGTAAATAAGTCGTTGACTAACTTTTGGAAATAGTTCAATGTATGCTTTATGCACTTCATATCCATATCCTTTTTTCATAAAATAGAGTATTTCAATGATGTTTTGTCTAACAACACTTCCAATTGGTCTTCCTGCAGTCATTCTTTTCATTATTGAAATTAATTATATAAATGTTTTTAAAACAGTTCAAATTAGAACAATTCATGTATGCATATTATCTAAGCAAGCAAAACCTTGACTTAAGTGTCGCAGAAGTATTGGCTTTGTCAAAAAACGAGAAATACACATTGATTGATAATTTATTAGTTCTTGATGAGTTAGTTGATTATAAGCGATTGGCTTATACAAAGAGTGTTTATGAATTGTTGTTTTTATGCGAGAAAAAAGAGTTGAAGAATAAGCTGCAAAATTATGATTTTGAAAAAATTTATCGTGAGAATTTTCGGTTAAATGTCATCGGCAGTTCTGAATTTGAAACCGGTAAACTAGCAGACATAATCTGGAAAAAAATCAAAAAACCAGTTGTAGATTTGAAGAATGCTAAAACTAAGATAGACATTATTTTTTCAAAACAAATATTTGTTTGTCTACTGATTGAGGAACTCAAAGACAAGTTTGAAAAAAGAAGAGCACACTTAAGACCTTATAATCATCCAACATCTCTTCATCCTCGGCTTGCAAGGTGCCTTGTAAATTTAGCGAATTCAAAACGAATACTTGATCCTTTCTGTGGTTCTGGAGGAATATTAATAGAAGCAGGACTTATAAGTCTAGACATCTGTGGTTTTGACATTGACAAAATAATGCTTAAGAGATGCAAAGAAAACCTTGAATATTTCAAAATAAAGAATTATAAGCTTGAAGAAAAAGATGCTTTGAAGATTGACAGAAAATTTGAGTGTATAGTTACAGACCTTCCTTACGGAAAAAATTCTAAGGTTAAGGATTTGAAAGAAACTTATTTTAAATTTCTCTTTAAAGCTTCAAAGTGTGTTGAAAGAATGGTTGTTGTATTTCCTGATTGTGTCGACTCTGAAAAAATAATAAAAGAAAGTGGCTGGAATGTTAAAAACAGTTTTAATTATTACATTCATAAGAGCATGACTAAAAAAATATTCATCCTAGGAAAACATTGTTAAGAAATTTTTAGCAGTTCTCAAGGCAATTGTTCCTTCTTCAATCTCATACTCTTCACCATTTTCAATCTTTTGCCTCATCTTGTGAACTCTCTTTATCTCGTGAATGAAAGGTATTCGAACTGATTGCTTTAAATTCATAATCGCCTCTTCAAAAGATGCTGGTTTTGAGCCAAGCAGCGTTTCATGTTTTTTGCTTAATGCATGAAAAATTGCTTCATCACTCAAAACAATTATGTGTTTAATCTTTTCATGAGCTTCTTCTATCTTTTTTGCAGGATCTTTTTCAAGTATAGTTTTAGACTTCGTCTCTTTATATTTATCTTCACTCTTTGAAGATTCTTCAACATCTGAGAATATGAAGTCATCATTTTCTTTTTCACTAACAACCCCTTCATCATTTGAAGTTTCTTCATCGTCAGATTCATCTTTTTTTGGAATAGTTATCTTATTATCAATTTCTCTAACTTCTTTAAGAATCCTCTTAGCTTTCTCTTCAATCTCATCTTCTTTTTCTGTCTCTTGCTCGTACTTTTCAATCTCTTCTAAAAAAGCGACGTCATCATCAAAGTCAACCTCTTCAATTTCTATACCGTTCTCCTTTGGTTCAACTTTGGTTTTTTGTGGTTTTGGCAGTTGTGCTTGTTCTTCTTCTGATGTATAGTAATATTCAGGCTTGGGAATTAGAACTTCATCTGTTATTTTATCCTCCGGACTCTCTCTTTCATCATCATCAGGGAGGGGAACTTCATCTGTTATCTGGTCAACAGCATCTTCTTCACTACTGGTTGTGAGCGCGACTTCCTCTTCAAATTTCACAATTCTATTGACAAACAAGATGTACATCTTGTTCTTTGAAATAGTCATGAAAGTTTTTATTGGTTTTTCAATTATGTTCTCAATTTTTTTAGTAATCCTGGCAATCTCCTCAATATCCTTGTCGTTGACTTTTTGTTTTTCACCATCATTCTTCAAGGGCTTTTTTATCAGTATTTCAGACAAGGGATCTCTGGCGAGTTGAAACTCTTGAAAGTTTATCTTTGAATTTTTGACTGCCTGTTTATCCTTTAAGAAGACGACGATATCTTTTCCAAACTCATTCTCATAATCTTGAAATCCAAAGAAAGTCTTGACTGTAACCTCGTTTTCATCCGTATAAGTTTGAGCTGAGACTTTTGAATCAATCATCCTTTGAACTATCACACCCATTTTCTCCTTTGTGTCAATGTCGCTGTTCTTGCGATATATCAAAGATTTGGGTGTGTAAAGAGTTACCCAGCAGCTCTTTATGGCTTTTAACAAATTGTTTTTCCCTCTGATGTTTTGAAAGACACAATCATTATTCTCAGAGTAATCAAGGTAATTTGGGCTTCCAATTATTGTCAAGAAAGGCTTTTCAATGGTTGTGACTAGCTTAGAAATGTCTAGATGGTCCATGTCGATTGCTAATGTTTCATAAGACTCTGATATCTCATTTTGCATGTCTTGAGGGAACTCACAGCTCATGATAATCTCAGATATCTTTGCACATGCTTCATTTAAAGAATTCTTATTTGAGTAGTCAATATTCTTCAAAGCGTTCTCTAGATGTTGTTTTATGTTGTTGCTTTCAATGAACTCATCAAACATGGAGCTCTTTATGACAAAGCAAATTGGGATGTTAAGCTTTTTATTGTAAAGCGCCGCTAAATCAACTGCTTTAAACCCTACGATGTCTGAGTCAGATCTGTTTATTTTGTTAAGAGTGAGTATGTTATCCATGTTTGCACTTCCTTTCTCGAGAATTAAAATGTGAAAGATATTATTTAAACTTTGTGATTTTAATCTAAAAACTTCTTTGCTTCCTCGACGGTTTTTCCTTGTATTACTATGTTTTGAACTGCTTTTGTTAGACTGAATGGTTTATCATGTTGCCAGATGTTTCTTCCAACAGCAAGACCAATAGCTCCAGTCTTCATAATCTCCGATGACATTTTCAAAAACTCAAGAGGCTCTGTTTTTTCTCCTCCAGATATGACTACTTTAGTCCTGCCGGCATTTTTGACAATCCACTTGAAACCTTCAAAATCTTGGTTGTACTGCATCTTTATAATGTCTGCGCCAAGCTCAGCTCCAATCCTTGCAGCATAGGCTAAAATATTTGTGTCCTTTTGGTTTTGGACAAACTTTCCACGAGGATACATCCATGCAATGGTCGGTAAGCCATAATCATGGGCTGTGTCTACAATCTTGCTGAACTCAACCATCATCTCGTTTTCTTTCTCGCTTCCACTGTAAATAGTGTACCCGACACCTGTTGCGCCAAGCTTGATGGCTCTTTCGACACTACAAAGCTGCTTGGATATTGGCTCGAGTTTAGTGATGTTTGTCTGGCCGTTAAGCTTTACAATTAAAGGAATGTCTTTATAATAGTCTTGATAGTATTTCTCAGCTATTCCATGCTGTAGTATTACAGCGTTGTAATGCCCCTCTAAAGCTATATCTAAGATGTAGTTTGGATCACAATTCTTAAGATTAAAATCTATTGGTCCATGCTCCATACCCTGGTCATAAGCTAAGAATATTGCTTTACCATTTGTAAGAAGCTTGTTGATTTGAATACCCATGAAATAATACCTCTTTTTATTTGGTTTAAGAGTTAGTTCTATTTAAATTTTTCTTATAGTTTCCTCTTTTTAACCACTCTTTTATCTTTCTTAAGTTTTTTTGATAGTTCCTTGTCAGATAACAGAATGTTTTTTGCGCCGTAGTTCTCAATTACCGACTCTGCATTTATACTAGCCATTCTAAGACAATCCTCAACCTTCTTGTTTTTCATAATTCCAGCCACAAAAGTTGACGCAAAAGCATCACCTGCACCAGTTGTTTCCTTGACTTTTCGATTCTTATTAGGATTTACCTCGTACAAAAATCTGCCATCATAGCAAAACGCGCCTTTAGGACCATCAGTTATTATTATGAAATCCATGTTTGGAAGCTTTAACCTCTTAACAAGATCTGGAATGTTACCTTTACCAACTATTAGTTCAGCCTCTTGCTTGTTAAGAATGAATATGTTTGTATTTTCAAGAATTTTTTTGATGTAAGAAAAACCTTTCTGTGCTAAGTATGATGAAGCGTTAAATGCAACTTTTATATTATTCTTCTTTGCATGCTCTGAGAGTTTTTTTAGCGTCTCAAAACTCTTACCCATCATGCTTGCAAAGTAAAACCATTCAGCCTTAAGATTTTTAAGGTTTAATTCCTTAAAAGAAAGGTTGTTGTTGCAACCCTTATAAGTGAGTATTGTCCTGTCTTCTTTAATGGAGTCAAGGATTATGGAGTAGCCGCCAACTATTCCAAGCGTTCCTAAAAAGTCAATTTTCTCATCTTTTAAAAGCTTAAAAACCTTTAATCCATTTTCGTCTCTCCCAATCTTTCCAAGATAACCAGTTTTAAAACCCTGCCTTGCAAAAGAAACAGCAGTATTAGTGCCACCACCACCAATCATAAACTCTAATTCAGTAATTAAAATCTTTGAGCCTAAAGGATAAGCAAGCAGCGCCTCAGTAGTTGTCTTAGTCCTAATCTCCACAAGTTCAGAATCAGTCTTAGCAAAGACATCAACAGTATTAGAACCAACCGCTATAACATCGTACAAATCAACACACCTCTAATTTTTTAATAATTTAAAAAACATCTGAGTATAAAAGTTTTTTGGATGGGTCTAGCCTATGCTGTCAAGTATCTGGTGGGCGTCTGTTGTGCTTTGCAGCTTTTTTATCTTTTCCCAATCCTTTCCAAGCTTAACCATTAACTTAGTTTTTTCATACTCTTTTTCCTTGTTGGTTATCCTCGCAATTCTGTCTGCTTCTATAAGCCCGTATGGATAGCCGATAAAGACTGGGTCTTTGCAGAAATTATAGATGTTGCCAAATGTTTTTTCAAAGTCAGCGTTGTAAACATCAACTCTGAATGCGTGGCTGCTTTTCTCATTTAGCTTTGCAAAGCAGATGTCGCCTAAGAATTCTTCACTTCTAATATTTGCGACGGGATTATAATACCAAGCACCTTCTTTTTTGCCTAAGAGGATTGTTGAAACTGGCCTTCCGTTCTTTGTAATCAATGAATTTGTCTTGCAAAAACCAATGATGCAAACATTTTTTTCCTTTGATTTTTTGTAAAGCTCCAAAAGGTGTTTTCTTTCATAAGTAAATTTTTCTTCAAGAGAACCATCAAGTATTATATAATCAGCTTTTTCTATCATTTCACAGGCAAGTTCTAACTCTAATACCCTCCTGACAAACCCACCTATCTTACTAATCTTAGCTATTGCCCTTCCATCTTTTAGTGATTCATCATCTAGGTTAAATTTTAAGCTTATCTTTTCAGGGGCAGTCTCAACCTTGAACTGATTGTTTTCAAAAGTTATCATGCAGTAGAATTCTCTTTTTTCAAAAAACACTTTTTTGTTGTCTTGATAACAAACCGCTCCAACCCTTATTATCTGTAGTGAAAAATTGTTTGATTCTACAAGTTCAGCGTTTCCACCATCTATAAAAATCACTCTTGGTTTTTCTTTGCTTGGTTTTAATGCTTTAAAATAACTAGTTGATATCTTAACTCCTTCAAACCCCCTCTTTGTGAATAGTGGAATTTCATCGGCTGATTCTTTCTTCTCAAGAATCTTTCTAACTTTAGCTATGAGCTCGTCCATTTGATTATTAAAAAACAGTTATTTTTATAAAACTTTAGACGGGTGCACCTTTCTCTTCCCTGTACAGCTTTGGCTCTTTAAATGGTGTTTTTAACTGCAAGAACCTCTTTATCTCCCTATTCAAATCATAACACTTCTCTCTAAGTTCTTTTTTATGAAATTCATAATAAGGCTTGTATATTCTGTTCATGAAGAATGGGTGAAATGGTTTTAGAAATTTACTGTTCTCCCACTTGTTTTGGTAATCCATCTGAAGCCATCCTTCACAATACAATATCAAGTCACCTTTCCAAGTCTTGTATTTTACACCATCAACAACAGTCTCTACCTTTTGCATGTTTAAGCCCAGATAGTCAAGTTTTAGAACATACCTAATGTAAGGATTGCGTCTAGGAACGTGTATTACTCGCCACCATATACGATACTCTTTTGAGCCTCCGGGGAGTTCTTTTTCATAGTAGTACCGCTCATAGTTTTCGCCATCATCAACAGGGTCTTTCCACTCATTTTCATTAATAAAATCATGAATTAGCTTGTAAAGGTTCTTGAAATGAAATACATCCTCATACTCAATCTCCCACTTTGCTTCCATTCTATCACGAAGCTTATCGCCGGGCCGAAAGAGTTTATCCATAGAATAAAAACTGACTTAATTATATATAAATATTGCTATTCTAAGTCAAGAACAACCTTAAACACTCTCTTGATGAAATATTTAAGAGGAACAGGACTTGTTTTTAGAATAACTTTTTTTTCCCTGATGGCTTTGAAGACTGACTTGACATTTTTTTTTGAGTCAATAAGCGAATAAGTCATGCCTACTTGATAAAGGTTGTGTGCATCAGACATCCCAACAACTGCCAAGTCACACTCTCTTGCAACCTTAACAGCTTTTTTGTTAAAATTAATATTTGACGTGTAGAAATGAGAATATTCTATAGCGTCAAAAACATCTATATTCTCAACCAATTTTTTTCCAAGACAATTTCCCGTTTTGAAGAAAGGATGAGGCGCAATTATTAAGACATCTTTTTTTTTCTTCAAACTCCTTAAATCATTAAATGTATTGATGTTTTTTTCTTCGCCTTCTTTTAAGTTGTATATCAACACTTCTTTTCCTTCAATATACCTTTCAACACCAGGAATTAGAAGTATGCCTTTCTTCTTTGCATAATCAGATAATTCTTTGTTGAAAAAAATGTCTCTGTGAAAGGTCAAGGCCAACACTTCAAAACCTTTTCTTGAAGCGTGATCAATCAACTCTTTAGAAGAGTATGAAAGCTTGTGAAGCTGGTCTTCTCCAGCGTGCAAATGAATGTCTGCTTTAAGCATTTTTTTCTAGTTCTGGCTCAAGCTTTATATAATTTTCTTGATTCCTAAAGTATTATGAGCTATGAATCATTAGAATCGCTTGAGTGCTTGTTAGCTATAAGCGACGATAAAGGAAGAGTTGTAATACCTTCAAATATAAGAAAACCTTTGGACATAGTTTCTGGTTCTTTTGTTGAACTAACATATTTGAAAGTTGAAAATAGGAATGAGCAAGCACAGTTGCTTCCACTAAAAGAAAGCAATCACTTAGATACTCAAGGAAGATTTCAAACTAGCAGTAATACAAGAAAATATTTGGGCTTGAAAAAAGGAGCTTATTTTGTGGCAGTTGTTAAGAAATATGTCTGATTTAGTTAAGGAAGCCAGGTATCTCGTTTTTTCATCTTTTCAGGCAGGTAGTTGTCAATGACAAAGTTTAAACCCCACTTTGCAAGTGCTTGCTGCTCTGCCCTTGCCTTCATCTCTATCTGTTGCTTTATAGCTTTTTGCCACTGTTTATGATGGTGAACAAAAGGGTCATTCTTGAGGGCATCCTTTCCTCTCTTGATATCAACTTCTTTCATAGGATGAGTTGGTAGCTTGTATTCAATGATGTCCTGAGGGGTTATTCCTATGAATTTTGCCTTTGGAACGCAGAAATACTCGTTTATATGAGCAGCGTTTCCAGAACCAACCTTCAAAGTTCTGTAGATGTTAAAGTAACCATAAAAGTCTCCATCTGTAAAGACTAGAACTGGTATGTTCATTTCATCACTTAACTTTCTGATAAACCGTCTGCAAGCCCTTGTAGGAACCCCTCCCATGCTTACAAGTATGCAGTTCGCGTTCTTCCAGTAATTATGTTTTACAAGTCTTTGGAACATACCTGCAGTTTCAATTGCGAGGATGAACTTTGCTTCAGTTTCAAATTTGAGTTCTTCAACACTTGAAGGAATAGAATACGCACCGCTGCCAAACTTTGTGCAGTCAATCCTAATCTCTTTGCCTGTATCAGGGTTCTTGTCAATTATTATGAGTTTTCCAGCAATGTCGCCTCCTTTCTCCTCAGGGATGAAGCCTAGTTTTTCTCTGTTAACACTCAGCATTGCTTCAATGTCATCCATGACTGTATCTGATTCTGGTTGTTCCTTAAAACGAGCATCACCCCAGTTCTTGCTGACGTAATATGCTTCTCTCTTAGTGGCAATGTCGTTTTTTTCCACAATCTCTTTTGAAAGTGCCATCATCTTTAAGGTCTGTGCAAAAGTCTTAACACTAGAAGCTGTCAGCGTCCTTGACTTCTTGCTGCCCTTAAGCTCAAAGAAGCCATCTTCCACATTGTATTTTACGTTGCTTAAAGCCCTGATAGGTGATTCTAGGACTGGTCTCTTCTTTTTCTTTATATTATCATAAATTTTTTGTGCTTCAGCAGTTATCTTTTCAATTACTTCACTCATCTTTTACCTCTTTATACTCATCATCATTTGGCTCTTCTTCCTCTCGTCCAATTTTTGCAAACTCTTCATCATACTCTTCATTTTTGGACTCGTCAAAATCCATATTATCAATTTGACCTCTGTGTTTTTCAAGCATCTCTTCAAGTAGTTCAACAACGTTTTTTTCTTCAACATCTGAATATTTGATTAGCTCTTTTAAGGCTTCTGCAATTGAAGGGATGTATTTTTCGATGTAACTTCTCTTTTTTAGTTCTTCATGAACATTCCTCTTCTTTGCAACGTATTTGTAAAGATTCCTTCCAAGTTCTTGAAGTGCTAGTTTTATCTCTTTTATAATTTCAGGGTAATGGGCTATTGCTTCTTTTGCTTCACTTGTAAATGGAACCCAGACTGATGCAATGTGAATAAGTATCATACATGGACCTTGAGGGATGTTGTTTCCTGACTGCGACAAACCATACGAGCGCCAAGAAGTCTTTGATATTGATTCAGTCATTGCACAGGAGCCTTGCTGATAAAGCAGGGGAACTTTGTTTGCAAACCTAAGAATATTAACTCCCCCGTCAGCTTTTAGAGTGCCTCCATAAGCAAGGGCTGCTTCAATTATGAAAGGGTTGCCACGATAAACTTCAGGAGGTCTTGATACACTGGTATAAAACTCTGCGTTGACTTCTTTTTTTAGTCCTTTTTCAAGAAGCTCTGCACCAATAGGGCTTATGCAATCGCTTGGAGGACTCATAATTTTTGTGTTTCTAATGGCTTCTATTATCTTTTCAGCCATCTCTCTTGAAACCTTGTTAGGTTTTGTGTTTGGAGGAATATATGCTTTTTCAAGGATTTCATCCGCTGTTTTTCCACCAACCCTTGAAAACTCTGTTGTCAAAAATTTTTTTATCGTGACAGTCTGAGTCCAGTTAAGCATCTTAATTAATATTCCAAGTTCAACGCCGTAAGGGTGTGGTTTGATTTCAGCCGGCTGAAAAGGTAGTTTGTCTGTAGCTCTTGGAAATATTATCTGTTCACCTTTTGGATTAACATAAATTATAGTTACGTGAGGATTAATTATCGCTGTCTGCTTTAGATACTCATCAACTGATTGAGGTCCTTTTTGATATGTTCCTTCAAGGTCAAGCTCTATTCTCGTGCCATGATCCTTGCTCCAGTCTTTCTCCTCATCTTGTATTATTTCAGGTTTGTTCTTCTGAGTATCTATTTTTAACTCGTAGTAATGTGCTTTGACTGTTGGGTCTATCTTGCTAATAATTTTTGCAGCCCTACCAGTAGTGAGTTGGCTGTACATGACGCTTGCAGATATTCCTATTCCTTGCTGTCCGCGATTCTGCTTTAAGCTGTGAAACTTTGAACCATACAATAGCTTTGCAAAAATCTTAGGTATTTGGGTTTTTACAATTCCAGGACCATTATCCTCAACTGACACTCTGTAACGGTCATTACCCATATCAGTTATGACTATCTCAAGTTCAGGCAAAATACTTGACTCATCACAAGCGTCAAGAGAATTATCAACAGCTTCCTTAATAGTCGTCAATAACGCCTTTCTTTTATTGTCAAAACCCAGAAGGTGCCTGTTCTTTTCAAAGAATTCAGCTATTGATATCTCACGCTGCTTCTTTGCAAGTTCATTGGCTTTAATCTCTTTTTTCTTTGGCTGGGAATCATTATTTTCTTCTTTCTCATTATTATCTTCAGAGTTTCTAAAAGAATCAAGTCCAATCGTAGTCTCCACCATGTTCTTAATGTTTTTTTGTTATATTTAATAAAACTTTCTACTATTAAACAATTAGAAATATTTAAATAATATCTCATTTACAATTATTAACATGGCCAAAGACTTGACTTCTTTCATAAAAGAACAAATGTCTCAAGGAAGAGATGCAAGAACTATAAGAGAATATCTGATTGGCCGAAATGTTGATAAGAAATCAATTGATAAAGCTTTTGATAAATCATTTGGAGGAAGCTCACACCCAGCCAAAAAATCTTCCGCTGAAAAGTTCGTCATCGCAGGAATGATAGTTTTATTTCTAATACTTGTAATGGTGGGGTTTAACATATATTACAAAATTGATCCACTCAAAATGACGCCAAAAGAACCTATAAGAACTTTTGAGCCATCAACTACAAATGATCTTAAAACCCCGTCGGTTGTTAACTGTGAGTTTGAAGACTCTGAACAAAAGTATGACTGCTACGTCTCAAAATTTGAGAATAACGAAGTCAAATGTTATGAAATAAAGGATTATAATGAGAAAGATTTTTGTTATAGAGTGCAGGACTTCTATGCATTAAGCAACGTCTAGATATTAAGCATTTTATGCTCTTTAAACTTTCTTCTAAACTTTTCAAGCTTTCTATAAACAGCTGCATGAGTCGCGCCTTCAAGAAGCATGTCAACAGCATTTCTAGCCATGACGACGTTCTCCGGCAGACCTATTATAGATACAGTCTTTCCGTAAACTGAAATGTTAGTTTCTGTAAGCATCTCAATAATCTCACGCGATTTTCCTTTCTTTCCAATAATTCTTCCGCGAACCCTGTCAAGCTGTTTTTTCTTATCAGAGAAATCTTGAAGCGATATTACTTCCATCGTGTAATCTTGCTTTAACAGTTGCTTTGCAACCTCAGGGCTAAAACCTCTGCCAATTGCAAGAATCAACTCCCTGACAAAATATAATTTAACAGGGTCCTTGCCTTCAATAGTTACAATTCCTTCCTTAGAATCAACATCTATGGCTGTTTTAGAATTCTCCTCTAAATCCTTCTTTGTCGTGCCATTTTTGCCTATAACAACAGCAATCCTGGCCTTTGGGATTTTTAACTCGTGCATGTACGCGTCCATGTTTTTTTAGAAATAAATGTTCCTATAAAAATGTTATTGAACAGACTTTATGACTTCTTCAATCTCTTTTTCTGAAATCATCTTCTTAAAAAACCTTCTGATATTATTAAGGTCACGGTCATATAGACTATACGCGTTTGGACTGATGAGAAGGGTTCCCTGTGAGAAATCTATGAATATTGGTTCTTCATCATGGTTTAAGATGTTAAATTCTGAAAGGTCGCCGTGAACAAGCCCCCTTTCTTTGAGTTTTTGTATGTTGACAACTATTTTTTTTAAGAATTCCTTTGGTTTTTTGGGCCTCTTATCCTTAAGCATTGGCGCTGGATCTCCAATCATCTCCATGACTAATATGTTGCTTTTAAAAGTTATTGGTGTTGGAACCCTTATTGCTTCTCTTGCTATCATCAAATTCTTAAACTCTCGCTGAGTCCATGAGAATACTATACTTCTTTTCTGCTTCTTCGTTCGAAGGTATCTTGGATCAGCAGCTATGTATTCATACATCTTGTTAAAATTACAGTTCTCAAGGCGATATATCTTTACAATTACTTGAGTTTCATCTTTTGTTCTGGCGGAGAAGATATTTGCTTCTTTACCTATGAATATTGGTGTTTTTAACTCTTCAAAATGGCCTTCGCTTGTCAGCTTGAACAAGTTTTTTCGGGAGAACTCTGAAAAAACGTTTTTGTAGACTTTCCACTTCTCTTTTGACTTGCCCATAATAAAATAAGAAAAATTAATTGGAATATAAAAATCTGCTCAAAAGTTTTACAAGTCGTCTCCTGTGATTATTGTAACTCTTGAAGACTTTGCTTTTGACTCCATAGCCACTAAGAACCTAACATTCGTCCTTTCAGCTGTCATGACGAGGTCTTTGTCTATTACTCCGTCTAATACAACTGCGTATATGCCAGTCCTTAAACTCTTGACAGTGCTTTGAAGTTCAGACACAGGAACTTTTCCAAGGATGTTGATGTTTTCATCTAGTATGTATGCTCCTCTTGTGCCTATTAAATCCTCAAGCATATCACTAAACTTTTTCTTTTCATTATCACTGAGCTTCTTCTTGGAGTATGATAAGTCTTTTTTATCATCAATTTTTTCATCTCTTTTATAATTGTTGCTGATGGGCTTTGTGTCTTTGCTTTTGTTAGAATAGTCATACTTGTCATTGCTCTTTAAGTCAGATGTGGCTCCTGCATCTAGCTTTGCTTGTTCAGATGCAATCTTTCCTCTCAAAGCCTTGTGTATCTCTTTTTGCGTGAGCTCCTCAACTTCCTTGCCATCAGGGGCTCTGCAGATGAAATCTATGTCTGCAACGCTTAACAATTCCTTTATTATGAGGTTTCCACCCCTGTCGCCATCGACAAATGCAGTTGTTACTTTTCTCTTTGTCAACTCGTGGATTGTTAAAGGCACGCTTGTTCCGTTTATTGCAATCGCGTTTTTAAAGCCGTGCTTTAAAAGATTCAAGACATCAGCTCTTCCTTCGACGATTATTATATCATCGCTTTCTTCAATTGCCGGTCCTGCCGGAAGCCTTTCTTTTCCATACTCTTGTATCTCCATAACCCTTACAGAGTAAGATACTTCATCAGCTAGTTCCTGGCTGTCAGGCAGCACTCCGTCCATTAAGTTTTTCAACAACTCTTTTGCTCTCTCTATCACTTGCCGTCTCTTAGAAATTCTTATATCCTCGATTCTATCAACAATTGTCTTTGCGTTGCATGGACCAATTCTTTGAATTATCTCAAGAGCTGCAGCGACAATTGATGTCTCTGCCTTGTCGAGTGATGAAGGTATTATGATTTCTCCTGAAGTCTTCCCACTCTTCGTCTCAACATTTACTTCTATTCTTCCAATTCTTCCAGATCTTTGAAGTTCTCTAAGCTCTAAGTCAGCTCCAAGGAGACCTTCTGTTTGTCCAAAAATTGCGCCTATCACGTCAGGCTTGTCAACAACTCCTTCAATCTGAATTTTTGCATGAATAATATATTTTGCTGCTACTTGTGCTATCTTTGCCATTTTTTTAATCCCCTCCTTTTAAATCAAGAAATCACGTAGAAATACTAAAAAACATTTCTTTGAAAATTAGTGAATGGTTAAATAGTACTTCGAAGAACAAACTTTTTTTTTTAATAAATTGTTTTTTGAGTGAATAAATGAGCTTGTTCTTTGTGATTTTAGTGATTAATGATTATAATTTTTGTTGCCCGAATCACTAACGCCTAAGTTCATAGCTTGACACAACAGAAAACTTTTTTGTTTCTGTGTCCCAAAAACGTAGCGAAACGTTTTTATGGGTTCGTCGTGCTCGATTAGGTACTCTCTGTGTCGGGCTGATCTGTGTGAGGGTGTCTTTGTCTCATTACTGAACTTTTTTGTTCTGCTCAAAAAAGGACCCTTTCACACTTAATTCTTGGAAATATCAATCGATTTATAAACATTGTTGTTTACAGGTTGCAACCGCTAAGCTTTGAGAGACTCTGAAAAGTCTGTTCTCCAGGGTAGTACTTTCCATTAATCTCCCAAGTTGGATAGCCTTTTATTCCTGCACTTATACAAGCAGGTGATTGCTGGTTAGGGTTGCCTTCAACTGTGCATTCAATATAATTTATCTTTTTAAATGCGTCTCCAAAAGCTTCCTTTTGGGCGTTGCAGTGACTGCACCAATACGCTCCATACATCTTAACGCCTTTTTTTGATAAGCAATCAGCGAATGAATCTAGTGTTTGTGTTGTTGTTTTTGGCGTTTCATCAATGGTTGGCGATGTTATGACAACTTCTTTTACTTCATCATCATCATTACAAATAGTTGCATCTGGTGTTTCAAGGCAGTTTATTATCTGCGCATTTTTTCTTAGTTCACTAATATAATTGTTGAATGCAGCTTTTTGTTTTTCAACTAAAACTACTTCTCTTATCTCTTCACTCACATCTGAAAGTTTAACGGTACTTGCAGGAGTTTTCTCAACAGTCCATATCAAGTGGTATCCAAACTGGGTCTTTGCAATGCTTGCCTCTCCAACTTTATTATTAAAAGCGGCGTCTTTAAACTCTTGGACAAAGTTTTCATTCATTGAAAACGCGGGGTATTCTCCGCAAGAACTGATGCTTCCAGGATCTTCAGATTGGCTGGTTACTAGTTCGCAAAACTTAGAGTTGTTGACTTCAAAAGTTGTTTGTATTTCTTTTATCTTTTTAAGCGCTTCTGCGTCAGTTTTGTTGTTGAATGATACAAGTATGTGTTTAGCTCTAACCATCTCTGGAGTGACAAAAAAACTTGGGTTGTTATCGTAAAACTCTTCAACCTCTTGGTCGCTGACGATTATCTTTGAGAAAAGCGACTGGTTTAAGAATACAAGTATCCTCATCTGGCTTTTGAATTCATCAAAGCTTATACTTTGGTTTTCCAAAGTTGATTTTAACTCATCTAATGTGAGATTATTGTTTTTTAATATGTTATCGATATAAGGCTGAACATCTATGTCCTCTTTAGAAGTCACTTCCTCTAAAAGTTTTCTATCAATAAGCTGATTTAAAGCGAATTTATCATCTGTTGTTTGTTTAAATTGAGGGGGCATTTTATCAATCTCTTCTTGTAACTCATTTAGTGTTATTAATTTTTCATTCACAGAAGCAATAACTTTGTCGCTACTTGCCCTAACACCATTATCTCCTATTGGTTTTACAACGAAATACACTGCAACACCAATTATTGCTACAACTAGTGCTGTAATTAAATACATTTGATAATTGCTCTTTTTCTTAGAACTTTTTTTTGTTTTCTTTTTTGCCAATCAAACCACCTTATTTTTATTTTTAACTGTTTATTAGTGATGATGGAAATTATATAAATGTTATAAATGTTTTGATTACTTAGTGAATATTTTCTTGTGAAGATATTTTACAATAAATATTTATATGAGTTTCTCACTAAGAAATTAATATGTATGAAATAGTTATTGGTCGAAGCGACAAAGACAAAGAGAAATATGGGCTTTCAGGAACTATTTTTCTTGGAAAGCACTTTGTCAAGATGGGAAGAACAAGTTCTCTGGCCAACAAGATATACATGGACATGATAAGATCACACGTCGTGTTTATCTGTGGTAAAAGGGGGAGTGGAAAAAGCTACACGATGGGAGTTATTGCTGAAGGAATGGCTGACCTTCCAAAAGAGATAAAGCAGAACATCTCGATAATAATGCTTGACACCATGGGTATTTACTGGACTATGAAATACCCTAACAAGAAAGATCAAAAACTCTTGACAGAATGGGAACTTGAAAGCAAAGGATTAGATGTTCAGATATATACTCCAACTGGCTACTTTAAAACCTATAAAGACAAAGGGATACCAACAGACCATCCTTTCTCAATAAAACCATCAGAGCTAGATGCAGACGACTGGAACATGACTTTTGAGGTTAGCCCTCATGAGCCAATAGGGGTGTTAATCGAACGAATAATATATAATTTCAAAGACAAAGAGATTGATTATGATATTGATGATATAATAAAAGCGATTGCAAAAGACCAAGACGCAGATAACACTATTAAGGGAGCGGCTAAAAACCTCTTTATGAATGCAAAAAACTGGGGGGTCTTTGATAAGGAAGGAACACCCCTAAAAGAACTTGTGAGAGGAGGACAAGTAACTATTTTAGACGTGTCATGCTACGCCACAATGCCTGGTTCGTGGAAGATTAAAAATCTAGTCATAGGACTTGTATCTCAAAAACTATTCATCAAGCGAATGATTGATAGAAAAGATGAAGAGTTCCAAGAAGTACACAAATCAGTCAACTACTTTGGCGATGAGGACACCTCAAAACAAGAATCACCATTAGTTTGGCTTATAATAGATGAAGCCCATGAATTCTTGCCAGTGACTGGAAAAACAGTTGCAACAGATCCATTAGTGACCATTCTAAGAGAAGGACGACAACCAGGAATATCTTTAGTACTAGCAACTCAGCAACCTGGAAAGATACACACAGATGTCATGACCCAGTCAGACACAGTTATATCCCACAGGATAACTGCAAAGATGGATACTGAAGCACTTGGAATGCTTATGCAGTCATACATGAGAGAGGGACTTGACGTGCAGCTAGACAACCTTCCAAGGATGAAAGGAACAGCAGTAATATTTGATGATACCAACGAGAAGATGTATCCTATGAGTGTAAGACCAAGGCTTACATGGCACGGGGGAGAATCACCATCTGCGCTGCATCAAAAGCAAGATCTATTCGAATAGTTGGCAATTATTTTGTTATTCAACGAGTTTTTTTCGAAAAAACTTTCTAAACATTTATAAAACCAAAAAACCTCCTTTTTTTACATGGTTTTTTCAAAAGCATTTCCGAGGACCACAGACAAGAGTGCGTATCCAAGGTGGGAAGAGGTATACTTATCTGATGAAGAGGAATTGGTTGTTGATAAGAATTGCAAAGTTGAAAATATTAGATTGATGAAGGAATGCATTGAAGATGCAAAGAAGATATTCAAAGATAAAAACCTTAAAGACTTCCAATCAGACGTCATAAACATAGCAATTTCTTTATTTGAAAAAAGAGCTTCTCACAACGTTTACTGGAAGGAGAATAAGGCAAAAGAAAAATTTGACGAGTTATACTCTGAACAGAAATAAAAATTATTTCTTCTTTTTGTAATGACCTTTTTTATGTATGGCTAGCATTTCAAGGCTTTCACCCTCTATTGGTGCTTTAGTCATGCTAATCATAGTTGCAATGAACATTATTACAAACACTATTAAAAACGACCAAGCCCAACTCTTAAAAACTGGGTGGTTTATAAAAAAAGCAGATATTATAAATCCAAACATTGATACAAGCATTAAACTGCTGTGCAAAGGAGCGACTTTAAACATTTAATTCACCTCATATTTTATAATAAAATTATTAGAGTCTCTTGTTTAAATATTTTGCCTTTAAAAAGTCACGAATCTAATCTTGTCAACCTGGCTTTTGGCCTTTTGAAGCTTCTTGTTAAAATCATTCATGAATAATATCATCTTCTCCGATGCCAATTGTTTTATCTCTCCAGCACTCATCCTGCCAGATTTGTATTCTTGATATATTCTTTCTAGTTCTTTGTCATCTTCGACTAAGTGTTGCTTTAAGAGTTCAAAAATCATGCACTTCTCGACTTCAGCTCCGAGTTTTTTATGCTCTTCAAGTGTTTCTCTCCCGCCACTTAGAGCCTTCATAATTTTTTTCCTTACTGACTTGTCATCTTCAGGTATTGATATGCAGGACTCAGGCTTTGACTTTGACATCTTCATGCTGCCGTCAAGAGATGGTGTATACTTGTGATATATTGAGCTTGGTGGGAAGAACTTTTTGTCTTTCATGCGATTAACAACGTCTCTGGCAAGCCTTATATGTGGGTCTTGGTCAATTCCAACAGGTATTATCCCTGGCATTCGCTCTTCAAATTGTGGATAGAGGACATCACCTACCTGTGTTACCGCACTCATAATCCTTCCAGGGTCTGCGCTTCCATAGATTGCTTTAAACTCGTTTAGCGTAATCTTTCTTGCTGCTTCATAGGCGAAGTGGATAACTTCTTTGTTTTCTGACTGGAAGTAAAAAACTGTTTTTTTAGGGTCAAGACCAAGTGCAATGTATGCGGGGATGTGAAAATTCATCGCTCGCTTCTTTCCTTCTTCTAAACTCACTCCTCTTGCAGCCTGTGCTTCGAGGTCAGCGATTAATATGTACGTCTTTGCGCCTTGTTCTTGAAAGTATCTGAGGTTTTCAACCACTAGTTTTGTTCCCAGATGGATTTCTTTGCTTGTAGGCATTATTCCAGACAAAGTGTAGAAAGGTTTTTTCTCTTTTATGCACCTATCAATTATTTTTAGGTCTCTGCCTGCAAAAACAACTCCTCTGCGCATAACTTTGTTTGGGTTTAGAAAAGTGGAGCTGTCAAATATTTCAAGTCCAAAGTCCTTTATGACTTTCTGATAATCCTTGACTAGCTCTGAGCCGTACGGGTCAATTGTTTTTATCATCTCGTATCACCTTTATCCTTTTACTATATAAAAGTTTTTCTTGTTTTTTTAATGATTTGTTCTTTTACTGACATAGTAAGTATATTTTACTTACATTGTAAGTTTTTTTTACTTATTTTGTAAGTATATTTTACTTACATTGTAAGTTTTTTTATTGAATAAACTGTGTTAAAACCACAATCCATTTGTCGTCTTGAAAATACTTGTTAGAATAAAGCTAACGCCACCGACAATCACCAATTATAGAAGTATCTAAGAAAAACTTGGGCCTAAAGCCAAAAATAATCACTCTTCAAATTCATAAAACTAAGAAAACCACTCTTTGTATTTAAATACTTCTCAATAAACCATAATAAACCATTATTAAATGAAAATTAAATGAAAACTTTTATAAACAAATTATTCATCTCTTCATGCGGGTGGTATATTATGACAGTTGTAAGCTTTAACATTACAAAAATGCTGGCAGAAAAAAAGAAGCTGGCAAAAGGAAAGATAGATATAAAAAACAATGTCACAATAAAAAATGTTTCAGAATCAAAACTCGCGATAGATCCAAAAAGAGTTGCTTTAAAATTTGATTTTGAATATGTCGCAAAATATGAACCAGAATTAGGTGTTATTGAAATTAGCGGAGAAACAATCTTTCTAGCTGAAAAACAAGTTGCAGTAGAAACAATCAAAATATGGAATAAAGACAAGAAAATCTCAGGAGATTTTGTCAACAGCCTGATGAATCACATACTTGCAAAATGCAACGTTCAAGCAGTGATATTAAGCAAAGACATAAACTTGCCAGCACCAATACCTCTTCCAAGAATAAAATAAAGTAAAATAATTTTCAATAACCGTTTTTCGGGGTGAACCAAACTGACTGTTAAACTAAAAGTTGCGGAAGCAATACAAGAAGATGTAAACAAAGGAATTGTTAGGATAGATAGCTCTTTCTTAAGAGAATTAGACATAAGACCAGGAAATATAGTAGAAATAGAAGGAGAAAGAAAAACAGTGGCGATAGTTGATAGGTCACTTCCAGGAGATATAGGACTCAACATAATAAGAATGGATGGTCTAATTAGAAGAAACGCAAAAACAACTATCGGAGAACAGGTTACAATAATAAAAGGGGATATAAAAGAAGCAAAAAAGATTACTATAGCACCAGCAAGAAAAGGAATTATGATTAAAGCCAGTCCTGAAGTATTCAAACAAGGACTGCTTGGAAGAGCAGTGGTGAAAGGAGATATAGTGTCTCTTGGCGGAACAAAAAGAAGAAGAAACACGATGGTTGGAAACCCTCTGTATGATGATGTGTTCTCAATGCTTGGAGACACAATGGCTGGATTTGGCCTCGGAGACTTAAAATTTATAGTTGTAGATGCACAACCAAAACAAGCAGTCCTAATAACTGAACACACACATATAAGCTACAATCCTGAAGCCCAGGACTTAGAAGAAGATGCAATACTAGATACAACTTACGAAGACGTTGGAGGACTAGAATCAGAAATAAAGAAAGTAAGAGAAATGGTAGAACTCCCACTAAAACACCCAGAGGTATTTGATAAACTTGGAATAGAACCACCAAAAGGAGTGCTGCTTCACGGACCACCAGGAACAGGAAAGACGCTTCTAGCAAAAGCAGTTGCAAACGAAACAAACGCAAACTTCATACTAATAAACGGGCCAGAAATAATGAGTAAGTATTATGGTCAAAGCGAAGAAAACCTAAGAAAAAAATTTGAAGAAGCAGAAAAAAATGCGCCTTCAATAATATTCATAGATGAAATAGACGCCATTGCATCAAAGAGAGAAGAAAGCAAAGGAGAAGTTGAAAGAAGAGTGGTTGCACAGTTATTAGCATTAATGGATGGTTTGAAGAGCAGAGGACAAGTAGTGGTTATTGCAGCTTCAAACATACCAAACTCTCTAGATCCAGCCCTTCGAAGGCCAGGAAGATTTGACAGAGAAATAGAGATAGGCGTACCTCAAAAAGAAGGCAGACTCTCAATCCTGAAGATTCATACGAGAAACATGCCAATAACACCTGATTTTAATTTACGAGAAACAAAGATACTGCTCAAAAAGACTGTGTCTAAACTTAAGAAAGAAATTAAAGACTTAAAAGCCGCAGATTTTAATGTTCGTTCAGAAGCACAGATAAAAAACAGAATTGCAGATACTGACACTTTTGAGAGTATCTTAAAAAAGCTTGAAGGCATAGAACAGAAAAAATTTGAAGACTTAATGAATGGGAAAGATAAAAACGTACTAGCAGAGGATGAAAAATCAAAAATGTATGATTTGCTGCTTCAAGAGTTACTATCAACTTTCGCCAGTGTCACACACGGATTTGTAGGTGCAGATTTAGCGTCGCTAGCAAAAGAAGCAGCCATGATAGTTTTAAGAAGAGTACTTCCAGACTTGAATTTGGAAGAAGAAAAAACCATACCAACAGAAATACTTGAAAAATTACAGTTGACACAAGATGATTTTAAGCAAGCACTAAAAGTTGTAAGACCATCAGCGATGAGAGAAGTACTAATAGAAGTTCCAAACGTCAAGTGGAGCGATATTGGAGGATTAGAAGAAGTAAAACAAGAATTAATAGAAGCAGTTGATTGGCCATTAAAAAATCCAGAAGCATTTTTACAATTAGGGATAAAACCACCACGAGGAGTACTTATATATGGTGCGCCAGGAACAGGAAAAACCCTGCTTGCAAAAGCAATAGCAACAGAGTCAGAAGCAAACTTCATACTGATAAAAGGACCAGAACTATTAAGCAAATGGGTTGGAGAAAGTGAGAAAGCTGTAAGGAAAATATTTGAAAAAGCAAGACAAACATCCCCAACAATAATATTCTTTGACGAGATAGATGCTATGGCTCAAAAAAGAAGCCAATACTCTGACTCAAAAGTAAACGAGCGAGTGGTTAATCAATTATTAACAGAAATGGATGGACTGCAAGAATTAAATGATGTGGTAATAATTGCAGCTACCAATCGACCGGATATGCTCGATACCGCGCTTCTTAGACCCGGACGATTTGACAGAATTGTATTAACACCAGCACCTGATTTTTTATCAAGATATAATATATTTAAAGTTCATCTCAAAAATATTCCTTTAGATGAATCAACTATTCCGAAAACATATGCTGTTACTAAATCAAATGTTGTAAGTAAGATGGCTTCAGGAGAAGTTGTATCTGAAAAAGAATTGAACAAGAAAACTGTTTTGCTGAAATATTCTGATTTATCTGATAAAGATAGATTTAGTTATATTCTTGCTGATAAAACAGAAAACTATGTAGGAGCAGATATTGAAGCAGTATGCAGAGAAGCTGCAATACTGGCACTGCGAGATGATATAAAAGCAAAAATTGTTAGTATGAAATACTTTGAAAAAGCGTTAGATAAAGTAAGGCCTTCAGTGACTCCTGAGATAGAAGCTGAATATGCAAACCTAAAGAATCAGTTCGCAAGCGCCAGAGCAAAGAGCATGAAAGAAGAAAAACCAAGCTACTACGGATGATTTTATTTTATACTTTATTTTATATTCTTATAAATTGCGTCTGGTAATGGATCAAATATATGTTCTTTATAAGCTACCCATGTCGAATATTTTTTGACAACATCTGAAAAAACATTTTTTATATCCTTTATCATCAAATGAAAATGTCTTTGATTATCAACAACCAAATACAAAAGCAAGTCCCAACCTCCAAGTGTTTTTGCAGAACGAATTATGTTTAAATTTTGATTTAAGAATTCCTCAAACTTCTTCTCTTTTTTTAAATCAAACATCTTCATTTCCATGCTGTAAGTGTACCATTGATACTTCATCTTTGACAAGTTAACTAGTATTGTAAAATTTTTTATTATCTTTTTTTTCTCAAGATTTTTTATTCTGTAACTTACAGTGTCTGAACTTATGTTAAGTTTTTCCCCTATAGCATAAGCTGATATTCTTGCGTCTTCACACAAAAGTTCTAATATTTTATAGTCTATTAAGTCTATTTTCACAATTTCATCTCTTTTAAACACTGATTCTAGTGTGTGATTTCCTTGTTCGTGTATGAGCGGTGGTACATGCGATGAATTGAACCTTCTGATGAGCTCTAGTTTGCTTTTCTCAAGAATTGTTTCAGGAAATGCTGCACAGATTTCTAACATTATCCTGTCAAATTCAATGAGATCTCTTGCAATAATGCTTATCTCAAAATCCCACGTATCTGTATATTCTATCAGACTAAATATGTTGGGATGCGCCTTTAGATATTCAATCATTTCAAGCTTCTTTTTAGGATCTTTTTCATCCACTAAGAAAAATACGTGAAACATGTAAAGCCCGAGTTTTTCATAATTGATGTTTGGAAAGAATTTTAGTATTATTCCTTCTTTTACAAGTCTATTTATTCGGTAACTAACTCCATCCCTTGACAATTTCACTTTTTTAGCTATTTGAGTTAATGGTATTCTGGAGTTTTTTTCCAGGTAGGAGAGAATTTTTTTGTCTTTCAAATCAATTTTTACTGTGTTGTCCTCTATTCCATAATCGAATCTTCCGGGTTTATCACTCATATTAGTCCGAGAAAGCCTATAAATTATTAAAATTTTTCGGTAAATCAGAACATTTCCGCAAATACGTTCTTATATTTGCTTAACTTATCTGAAATAAAATTACTTAGGTGATGAAGTTGGATGAACTGAGAATAAAAAATATTAGTCTAGATGAACTGGTATCAAAAGTTAGAAAAGCAGGATATGAAGATAAATATTCTCTTGATGCAGACAAAAAAATCTGGAGAATGTATACTAAAGAAACTGAAAATATCTTACAAGCAGCTTACATCAGTGACTTTTGTGAAGTGTTTGCAACAGAAACATTTCGAAAGTTAGGAAATCATGGAGATGAACAAACTGCGGTAAGAGGAATACTTTTTACCTATCAAAACCATATTACTAAAATAGATGAAGCAGGACAAACCACGTTTTTGAACACTGGAATATACATTGCAGTAGGTGCAGCTCTTGGGTTAATGACCAGACATCCAATAGGCGTAGCCTTTGGTGCGGGAATAGGCTATTACCTATCGCATGTAGTCAAATCAAACAAGATAGAAACTCAAAAAACAGAGTTGGATGATTATCTTTCAAGCCACAACATCTACATCGGAAAAAGTGCCTTGAAAAAACTAAACGCCACCTAGTTGGCTTTTTTTGGAATTTTTATGTTCGAAGTAGATTGAGGGCTGTCAAAATTAAGAGGATGAGAAGATAATTAGGAGGAGGATTAAAAATGAGCGAATATGGACGAAGAAAAGAATATGATAGTGGACTGAATGAAGGATCAGAACTAAAACAAGGACTAAAGGACTTGGTGAAGAGTGTTCCTAGATGGGTAAAAAATACTGCAATAGGACTTGTTGGAGGCACAATGTTGCTTTCTTCTTTTTACGTTGTCAATCCATCAGAAGAAGCAGTAGTCACAAGGTTTGGAAAATATGTAAGAACAGAACAACCCGGATTGCACTTTAAAGCACCATGGCCTGTTGAATCAGTTGATGAAATAGCAGTAACTGAAGTTAGGCGAATGGAGATTGGATTTAGAACAATCGATCAGGGACCACCAGCAGAATATGAGAAGCATGAAGAAGAATCTCTAATGTTAACAGGTGATGAAAATATTGTTCGTTCAGAATTTATTGTTCAATACCGTGTCAAAGATCCAAGACAATATCTTTTCAATGTAAAGGATCCTGAAGGAACCTTAAAAGACGCAGCAGAATCAGTTCACAGACAAGTAATAGGAAATAATAGTATAGATATGGCTTTGACAGATGGAAAAACAGTAATACAAAATCAGACAAAGGAAAAACTCCAAGAAGTTGTTGACAAATACAAGATGGGGATTAATATTGTTGCAATACAACTTCAAGATGTTTATGCTCCTCAAGAAGTAAAACATGCATTTGATCAAGTTGCCAGTGCAAAAGAAGATATGGTCACAAAAATAAACGTGGCAAGAGGATATCAAAATGATATCATACCAAATGCACGAGGAAATGCAGAAAAACTTCTAAAAGAATCAGAAGCCTATAAGATTGAACGTATAAATAATGCACGAGGAGATGCAAGTAGATTCGATCTAGTTCTAAGGGAGTATAACAAAGCACCTCAAATTACAGAGGACAGATTGTACATCGAAACAATGAAGCAAATATATCCTAAACTAGAAAAAATTCTGGTTGATGACAAAGATGGTTTGCTAAAACTACTAAATGTTGATAAGAAACAAGGTGGAGGTAATTAAGATGTCTATAACAAAGAAAGTCAAGAATTACGTGATAGGAACAATTGCTGGGCTTAGTCTTATGGCTAGTTGTTCATCAGTGTATACTATTAGCGAAACAGAGCAAGCGGTAATTACAAAATTTGGAAAACCAACTCATATAGTTTTAGGTTCAGATGTTGCCGGAGAAATCGACTCTGTTTTAATAAAAGAAGTTGAAGAGTGGAACAAGCAGCAAAAAGAGCCGGTAGAAACAGTTACTGCAGGGGCAGGTGTTCATTTTAAAATTCCATTTGTTGAGTCAGTAACCACTTTTGAAGACAGAATTTTAGAGTATGATTCTGCTCCAACAGAAGTTGTTACAAAGGATAAAAAACATCTTTTTGTGGATAACTATGCCAGATGGAGAATAACAAATCCTTTAAAGTTCATGAAAAGTGCAGTTACTGAAAACGGTGCTCAATCAAGGCTTGATGATATAATTTATTCTGTAGTTAGAGAATATGCAGGACAGAATAATCTAATTGAGCTTGTAAGAAGCACAAACACCATGGAAAAAACAACAGAAATAGAATTTGAAAATATAGAAGTTGGCAGAGAAAAAGTGATGAAATACATCACTGAACTATGCAACCAAAAAGCTGATGAGTACGGAATTGAGATAATTGATGTCAGGATAAAAAGAGCAGACCTGCCTGTTGAAAACGCTAAGAGTGTTTATAACAGAATGATAGCTGAGAGAAACAGAATCGCAACTAAGTATCGATCTCAGGGTGAAGAAGAAGCTACAAAGATAAGAGCTGAAACTGATAGACAAAGAACAGAAATACTTAGTAGTGCTTATGAGAAGGCTGAAAAAACTAGGGGAGAAGGAGATGCGAAGGCTTTGGAGATATACGCAAATGCGTACTCTAAGAATCCAAAATTTTATAACCTTTGGAGAACGCTTGAAAGCTATCCTGTTGCATTAGACGGCGCAAAAGTCATCATGTCAACAGAGACCGACTTTAACAAATATCTTAAAGGACCAAGAAAATAATTTTTTTCTTAACAAAATGTACAATACCTCAACCTTTAGGTTGAGGATAAATACATTTTGGAAATCCCAAAAATCTAATTTTCGAAAGAACTGTTGTTCATACCACAACCTAAAGGTTGTGGTTAGACAATTCCATCAGATTTTTGTTGATTTTTAATCTTTTTTTCTAGTAAATTTTATAAACACTCACTTCTTTAACCAGTAACATGATTGGTGCAGGAGATAAAATAAGGGTTTTTTACAAGGATAAAATCTTTGAAGGAATACTGATGTCTCAGGAAAAGCCTGATTTTCTAGACATAAAACTTTCGAGCGGTTACAATGTTGGACTAAAGAAAAAATCAATAACAAAGACTGAACTTTTGAAGAAAAAATCAGAGCTAAAAGTACCTCCTGAAAAAAATGTTGTGAAGAAGAATCTTCCAACAATGTCAATACTGCACACAGGCGGAACTATAGCTTCAAAAGTAGATTATTCAACGGGTGCAGTAATAGCACAATTTACAGAAGGAGAACTCTTGTCAATGTTTCCAGAGATAAAAAACCTGGCGAACATAAACAGCCGACTGATAAGAAATATGCAATCAGAGATGATGAGATTTTCACACTACAACCTTCTTGCAAAAGCAATAGCAGAAGAAGCAAAAAAAGGAGTGGATGGAGTAATACTAACGCACGGAACAGATACGATGCACTACACAGCAGCAGCGCTCTCTTTTGCACTTGAAAACCTAACTATACCAGTCATTCTTGTCGGAAGCCAACGAAGCTCAGATAGGGGAAGCACTGATGCTGCGATGAACTTGCTTGCAGCAGTCCAGTTCATAACAAACACTGACTTTGCAGGTGTTGCCATGTGCATGCATGAAAATAATGATGACAAAAACTGTCTAATACTTCCAGGATGCAAAAGCAGAAAGATGCACACATCAAGAAGAGACGCGTTTAGACCCATAAATACGACAGCGATAGCAAGAATTGATGTGGAGAGCAAAAAGATAACACTCATATCAGAATATGATAAAAAAGATAAGAACAAGAAGATATCACTAAAATTGTTTGATGAAAAACTAAAGGTTGGGTTAATAAAAGCTCATGTTAACATGTTTGCATCAGAGTTTTTAGCTTACAAAGACTTTGATGGATTAGTGGTTGAAATTATGGGTATAGGACACATTCCAACGATGAAAGTGGATGAGTTTACAAGTGAAAACGAAAAAATCCTAAACGCAATAAATACACTTTCAAAGAAAGTGGTCGTCGCAGCTGCACCACAGACGATTTACGGACGAGTAGACATGGATGTTTATACACCCGGAAAACAACTGCTTAAAGCAGGGGTTATTGGCAACCACACAGACATGACGCCTGAAACTGCATTCATAAAACTTGCATGGTTGCTTTCAAATCATAAAAATGAAGCAAGAAAATTATTCGGAAAAAATTTGCGAGGAGAGATTTCTGAAAGAAGCGAGAAAGGAGCATACTTAGTGTAGTTTTATTTTAAAATGAATTATAAAGAATTAGGATTCAAATGCGGACTAGAAATACATCAACAACTTGAAGGAAAAAAATTATTCTGTAACTGTCCGACAATCATAAGACGAGATGAACCTGACTTCTCATTTGATAGGCGATTACGAGCAAGCGCGGGAGAATCTGGGAAAATAGATGTTGCTGCATCTTACGAACAGCAGAAAAACAAGTTGTTTACATATCAAGGGTATGATGACACAACCTGTCTTGTAGAAATGGACGAAGAGCCTCCAAGACCAATAAATCAGGATGCATTAAAGTCTGTTTTGCAGGTAGCAAAAATGCTTAATTGTGAAATAGTTGACAAGATACAAGTGATGAGAAAAACAGTTGTTGACGGCTCAAACGTATCAGGATTCCAAAGAACAGCACTTGTTGGGATGAATGGCTGGATAGATGTCAACGGCAAAAAGATACGAGTGGCAACTATCTGTCTTGAAGAAGAAGCATGCCAAGTAGTGAAAAGAACAAAAGACCACGACACATACAACCTATCAAGACTTGGAATACCACTACTTGAAATAGCAACAGAGCCAGACATACAAAATCCTGAGGAATGTAGAGATGCAGCTGCAAAAATAGGAATGATACTTAGAAGCACAGGCGCCTGCAAACGAGGAATTGGAAGCATAAGACAAGACGTCAACGTATCAATAAAAGGTGGTGCAAGAACAGAGATAAAAGGGTTTCAGGACTTAAAAAGCATACCAAAAGTCATAGAGAATGAAGTGAAGAGGCAATCACAACTGGTAAAAGCAGGAAAGAAACTATCAAACGAAGTTCGAAAAGCAGAACCAGACTTTACAACAAGTCACCTGCGACCAATGCCAGGTGCTGCCAGAATGTATCCCGAAACAGATATTCCAACGATAATTCCCTCACAGAAAAACTTTGAAAAAATTGAGATTATAGATGATAAAATAAAACGCTTTGAGAAAAATTATTCTTTGAATTCTGATCAAGCAAAGCTTGCAGTAAGTTATGAAGACAAGCAAGGAGTAAATCTTGAGAATTTTTTTAAAAAATATAAAGTAGAACCAAAAGTGATTGTTGAATTTTTTACAGCAATACCAAAAGAGATAAAGAAAAGATACCAATTAGATATTAATCCAGAATCTGTTGCGGATGAAATATTAAGTAGACTCGCTGCAAAAGAGATAGCAAAAGAGTCTGTAATAGAAATACTTGCAGAATATGCAAAGACTAAAAAATTAAACTTTGAAAAATTCAAAGGAGTATCTGACGAAGAACTAGAAAAAGAAATAAAATTAATAGTTGAGAAAAATCCTGGAGCACCAATAGGAGCCCTAATGGGAATCGTTATGGCTAAGTTTAGAGGAAAAGTTGAAGGGAAAAAAGTGATGGAATTGTTAAAGAAGCACGCAAAGTAAGCTAATTTTTTTTTAATATATTATTTATTATAACTATCTTTAAAAAGACTTTGAGTTTCTTAAATTAATAGTGATTTTAGATTCTAAAGGAATCTTTTTAAAGTAATACTTATATAAGAAGTAAAGGTGTGTAGAAGAATGAAAAAACACGTATATTATTTTGGAAAAATAGGGACACAAGGAAGCAAAGACATGAAAGGAATTCTGGGAGGTAAAGGAGCAAACCTTGCAGAAATGGCAAGTCTTGGAGTGCCTGTACCGCCAGGATTTACAATCACAACAGAGACTTGCGCAGAATACTACGAGGCAGGCAAGAAAATACCTTTGCAAGCAATAAAAGAAATAGAAGAAAACCTAAAAAAAGTAGAAGCAGAAGTGGGTGCAAAACTAGGAGATAAAGAAAAACCATTGCTTTTATCAGTTAGAAGCGGAGCAGCCGCAAGCATGCCAGGAATGATGGATACAATCCTAAACTTAGGACTAAACGAAGAAACAATCCAAGGACTAATCAAAAAGTCAGGAAACGAGCGATTTGCATGGGACTCATACAGACGACTAATAAATATGTTTGGAGACGTAGTCATGGGTGTGGACCACGCTGACTTTGAAGAAATACTAGACAACGCAAAAGAGACAAAAGGAGTGAAGTTTGACACAGACCTAGACGCAAAAGACCTAAAAGAAATAGTAGAAAAATACAAAGCACTAGTAAAAAAGAAAACTAAAAAAGAATTTCCAAACAACCCAAAAGAACAACTTATGATGGCAATAGACGCAGTTTTTGACTCATGGCACAACGAAAGAGCAGAAGCATACAGACGGCTAAATCACGTCAAAGGACTCAAAGGAACAGCGGTAAACGTACAAGCAATGGTGTTTGGAAACATGGGAGAAACATCAGGAACAGGAGTCTGCTTCTCAAGAGACCCAGCAACTGGGGAAAACGTGTTCTACGGAGAATACTTGATGAACGCACAGGGAGAAGACGTGGTTGCAGGCATAAGAACGCCAAGACCAATATCAGAACTAAAAAAAGTGATGCCAAAAGCCTATGAAGAACTTTTAGTCATATACAAAAAACTCGAAAAACACTATAAAGACATGCAAGACATGGAATTCACTATTCAAGACAAGAAGCTATACATGCTGCAAACCAGAAACGGCAAAAGAACAGCACACGCAGCAGTAAGAATGGCAGTTGAAATGATAGAAGAAGGATTAATTGATGAAAAAACAGCTGTTCTTAGAGTTGACCCAAACCAGCTAGACCAGTTGCTTCACAAACAACTAGACCCAGTTGCAAAGCAAAAACATGAATCACTAGGAAAAGGACTACCAGCATCACCAGGAGGAGCTGTTGGAAAAATAGCTTTTGACAACGACTCAGCAATAGAGATGAAAAAAGCAGGCGACTCAGTAATTTTAGTAAGAAACGAGACCAGCCCAGAAGACTTAATGGGGATGGACGCAGCAGTAGGAATACTAACAGCAAAAGGAGGAATGACCTCACACGCCGCAGTCGTAGCCAGAGGAATGGGAAAATGCTGTGTATCAGGACTCGGAGAAGCAAAGGTAAGCGAAAAAAACAAGACACTAGAACTAGGTGGACAAAAATTCAAAGAAGGAGACTACATAACACTAGATGGAAGCAGCGGAGAAGTTTACGCAGGAAAAATCCCAACGACAGAACCAGAACTATCAGGTGCATTTGGAAAACTCATGAAGTATGCAGACAAGTTTAGAACGATGGGAGTAAGAACAAACGCAGACACCCCAAGAGACGCAAGCCAAGCCATTAAGTTTGGAGCAGAAGGAATAGGACTATGCAGGACAGAACACATGTTCTTTGAAGGAGAAAGAATAAGAGCAGTCAGAGAAATGATACTATCACCAAACCTTGAAGGACGAAAAAAAGCACTTGCAAAAATTAAGCCATTCCAAAAAAAAGACTTCGTAGATTTGTTTAAGATAATGAATGGACTTCCAATAACGATACGATTGCTAGATCCACCGCTGCACGAATTCTTGCCAAAAGAAGAAAATGAGATAAAAGAAATAGCCAAAGAACTAAAAGTTAGCGTTGACGCAATAAAGCAAAAGATAAACGCGCTACACGAAGTAAACCCGATGCTAGGACACAGAGGATGTCGCTTAGGAATAACCTATCCAGAAATAACACAGATGCAGTCAGAAGCAATCTTTGAAGCAGCAAAAGAAGTTTCAAAGTCAGGAATAGAAGTAAAACCAGAAATCATGATACCACTAGTTGGAACTGTAAATGAGCTAACAAACCAAAAAGAAATAGTCCTAGAAGTTGCAAACAATGTGCTTGGAAAAGATTCAAAAGTAAAATACTTAATCGGAACAATGATAGAAGTGCCCCGTGCAGCACTAACAGCAGACGAGATAGCAAAAGAAGCAGAATTCTTTAGCTTTGGAACAAACGACTTAACACAGATGACACTAGGATTCTCAAGAGACGACGTCGGAAGCTTTGTACCTGAATACATAAACAAAGGAATAATAGAACAAGACCCATTCCAAATATTAGACCAAACAGGCGTTGGACAACTAGTGAAAATGGCTGTGGAGAAAGGAAGAAAAGCAAGGCCAAACCTAAAAATAGGAATCTGCGGAGAACACGGCGGAGAACCAAGCTCAGTGATATTTTGCCACAAAGCAGGACTAAACTACGTCAGCTGCTCACCATACAGAGTCCCAATAGCAAAACTAGCAGCAGCACACGCAGTCTTGAAAGGATGAAATTATTTTTTTATTATTCTTGAATTAAATTTTAACTACACAGTTACACCACTTTTTCAAATTCAAAAAAGGAAATACAAGCATTTCAGGCCCTCAAAACCCCAAAATTCAAAGAAATACGTATATATGTTATTATACGCAATTGTGCTTTTATTAAAAAAAGTTAAAAAAACTTTTAAGCACAACTGCCGTTCGCAAAAAACAAGGCTCACTCGTATAACAGTATTATACGCAATTGTGCTTTTATTAAAAAAAGTTAAAAAAAACTTTTAAGCACAACTGCCGTTCGCAAAAAATACGGCTCACTCGTATAACACCATTAGGCGAAATTGCTTCGGGCGGGCTTTTGGAAAGTTTTATAATTTGGTGATATAATAACAATAAGGAGGCAATAAGATGGATAAAAAGAAAACAAAAAAAATCGTAAGAGAAGCCTACGGCAAGATTGCCCAAAAGCAAGAAGGCTGTGAGTGTGGTACTTGTGGACCAGACACCAGACAATTTGCTAAATCTATTGGCTATTCCGAAGAAGAACTTAAAGCTATCCCAGATGAGGCTAACTTGGCTCTCAGTTGTGGGAATCCAACAGCCTTAGCCAGCCTCAAGGAAGGCGAGGTTGCGCTTGACCTTGGTTCAGGTGCCGGATTTGATTGTTTTCTGGCTGCCTCAAGGGTTGGTCCAGACGGTAAAGTAATCGGAGTAGATATGACGCCAGAAATGATTGAGAAGGCAAGAGACAACGCAAAAAAGAACGAGGTTAAGAATGTTGAGTTTAGACTTGGCGAGATTGAAAATTTACCCGTGGGAGATAAATCGGTTGATGTAGTTATAAGTAACTGTGTCATCAATTTATCGGCTGAAAAGCTGAGAGTCTTTCAGGAGATTTATAGGGTGTTAAAGTCTGGTGGTAGAGTAGCAATCTCTGATATTGCCCTTAAAAAAGAGCTTCCTCAGAAAATTCAGGAGAGCATTGAAGCCTATGTGGGTTGTGTTGGAGGAGCAATACTTGTTGATGAGTATAAAAAGGTTGTAGAAGCATCTGGATTAAAGGAAGTAAAAATTACAATAAAGGGGTCTTCCGCTTGCATAGATCCGAATACAAAAGACCCAATAGGCAAAGCTATTTTAGATGGTTTAGGAGAGGGTGAATCCCTTGAAGGGTATGTGGTTAGTGTTTATGTGGAGGGGCATAAATGATAAAAATTGAAGCCCGCCCTTCGCGACTCTCCCTCGCTTCGCTCGGTCGGTGCTATCGCACTCGCCTAACAGCGGTTATACGCAATTGTGCTTTTATAAAAAAAGTTAAAAAAAACTTTTAAGCACAACTGCCGTTCGCAAAAAATACGGCTCACTCGTATAACAGTTATTATACGCAATTGTGCTTTTATTAAAAAAAGTTAAAAAAAACTTTTAAGCACAACTGCCGTTCGCAAAAAATACGGCTCACTCGTATAACACCATTAGTTTCAATATTACTCGACAACAATTAATTTAGAATAAAAAATAGATTTTTTATTTGTTGCCTGCGTCATACTTTCTCGCTAACGCTCGAACTTTTGCTTCGCAAAAGGAAACTAACAGTTATTATATGAAATTCCGAACCCCGCCATTAAAGGAATATTTATATATCTGTTATCCATCTTAATCTTATGGAGAAAATAACTATGAAAATTATAGGTATAAATGCTTCACAAAGAAATAATGGTAACTCATATCAACTACTTAAATCTGCTCTTGAGGGGGCAAAAGGAGAAAGTAACGGTTTAATAGAAACTAAAGTTTTACAGTTAGCGGATTTTGAAATAAAACCGTGTGCGGCTCACTACTCTGGGCTACATGAATTCAAGAATTGGGGTTGTGGTAAGAAGCCTTATAAATGTATACTTAAAGATGATTTTGAAGAAGTATTTCAAAGGATGATCGATGCAGATGGTATAATTATAGCCGCACCTCTTTATTACCCTGTGCCGGCGAAATTAGTAGCCTTAATGGAAAGATTGATGGCAATAGTTTATTTTGCAAAAAAGGCAGATAAAAATTATGTTTGGCCTCTTACGGGTAAGCCGTTTGGAGCTATGGCAACTTCCTATGAAGATAGTAACATCTTAGTTCTGAAAATATTAAGAAAATTTGGGTTCATTGCAAGAATGTATTTAGTGAGAGAAGCAAAAAATAAAGTCTTTAGTGTTGATGCTAAAGGAGGGGTTGAAAAGAATCCAAAGAGTTTAGGAGAAGCCAAAAAACTTGGTTCCTTAGTTGCTAAAATCCTTATAAAAAGGAAAGAAAGGGCTAAAAAGAAGAGGGAAATATGAAATTCATATTAAAACCAAAAGCACCATTTGACTTTGATTTACTTTGGAAATTCTATGCTTGGGGAAAGCCGTCTCCAGAAATTTATGAGAATGGCGTTTGGAGAAGAGCTTTAAATCTTGATAGCAAATTATTTCCAGTTAAAATAAAATCGGTAGGTACAACCGGAAAGCCAAAACTTGAAGTTGAAATTCTTTCAGAAATAAGCAAAGCAGAAATTAAAAAATTGAAAGAAAAAATTCAGTGGATTTTTAATTCACAAATGGACTTGAAAGAACTGTATTCCTTCTTGGACAAAGATAAAAAACTTAAAACTCTTTTAAAAAAATTGTATGGTTTAAAACCAGCAAACTATGCTACAGTCTTTGAAGGTGTTGTAAAGACAATAATTCAACAGCAAATTTCTCTAATTGGAAGTATGCACATAACCTCAAGATTGATTTCAGAATTCGGAGAAAAAACCGAAGTTGCAAAGGAGTGTTTTTATGAATTTCCTTCACCGGAAGCATTAGCAAGAGTTCCATCTGCGAAACTAAAACAATGCGGTCTAAGCAGACAGAAGACAACCTATATCAAAGAGTTTTCAAGAAGCATTGCGGAGAATAATGGATTTAATCCAGAAGAAGTAGTAATACTTCCAGTTTCTAATGGAATTGAAAAATTAAATAAGATTAAGGGTGTAGGCCAGTGGACAGCAGAATTAGTAATTGTTACATGCACAGACCACAAAGAACTATTACCAGCAGGCGATCTTGGAGTGAGGCGTGCAATTTCAAATTTTTATTCAAAGGACTTGATGACCGAAGAGGAAATTAGAAAATTTACAGAAAAATGGGGAAAACATAAAGCTTTAATTGCCTATTATTTAATATGCAACGAAAGGTCGGATTTTAAATTAAACAAAAAAGGAGGTAAATAAAATATGCCAGACAAAAATTTAGCACCAGTATGCGGGCTATACTGTGGAACCTGCGAATACTTTGGAAAGCAATGCCAAGGATGTGGCAATGTAAAAGGCAAGCCGTTCTGGACAACTCAGATGAAGGTTGAAGTTTGTCCACTGTACGATTGTTGTATTAACAAGAAACAGTTGGAGCATTGTGGACTGTGTGATGAATTACCATGCCAGATATTTACAGGTTTCTACGATCCATCTCTAAGCGAAGAAGGGGCAAAGAAAGCAGTTTTCGTCCGACAGCAGGAACTTTTGAAGAGGAAGGAAATAGGCACAGAAAAATGGCTTGAGGAAAAAGAAGATTGTAAGAAATAAGCATGAATATTTATGGTGGGGTTCGGAACTCTGCGGTTGCTTCGCAACCTTGCCCTTCGGGTCATATAACAGCGGAAGCCGTCCCGTAATTATTTTTTGGTGAGTATTGAATAGGTACTTCATTAAAGAAAAATGATTCTTTCTCTTTTAGCAGCTATTAGCTGCTTTTAATCTCCAGATTTTCTGGAGATTATGTGCTATACATGCCAAGTTCA
>JAHJQL010000079.1 GCA_018819065.1 Nanobdellota archaeon
ACAGGAGGATTAGCAAATAGCACAGGATACAACACAGTAGATGTTGTTGACAATTACGTTAGAAATCAACAAGACATACATCAAACTTCCTTAGAAGCTTTCACAGGAAGCTCCACACTTTAGTGTGGAGAGGAGGTCACCAAAGAAAAACCGAAAAAAATCCGAGTCTATAGTATGTGTATCTCCACTTCTACAGCATCATGTGTTGGGTACTCTTCAACTATGGCTGGTATTAATCCTAGTTTTTTTATCTTTCTTGAATTTCTCTTCACATCCTTTGCTGACAGGGTTAACCTTAATTTATAGTCATCTACATCCATTGTTCTTATCATTGTCTTTTCAAAAACTAGTTTTTTAGCATCCTCTAGTTTTTTTAGGAATTCTGCCCTGTCAACGTGTTCTATCTTGTTTCTATAGTCAAAGCCTGGTTTTAGCTCTTCAAGATATATCACTCCTCTGACAAGCATTCCTTCTTTTGTTATCTTATCATACTCTTTTGCTGATTCCTTGGCTCTTCTTTTTATCCTGTTGCCCATCTGTGCCTTGTCTTTTAGTTTTGCTGAGCAGAAGTAGACTGTTAACGGAAGGTTTTTTTCTTCAGCATAATTTATTATCTTAATTGCCGTCTCTTCAGAGTCTTTTGCAGCGTATGAAGCTTCGTTTCTTGTTTTATATCCTTCTAAGTTGTAGTGCTTGATTGTGGTGTCTGAAAATTCTAACTCGTTTAAGTTTATGAACTTGATATCTCCTTTTATGAATTCTATGAGCTTTATAATCTCTGCTTCTTTTCCAGGTATACAAGGTATTTCAACTCCTACATCCCAACTGTATTTGTCTGCAAGGATTATCCTTCCCCATTGCTCGCTGTTGTTTATGTCTGGGTGAAACCTTATCTCGTCAAGGCCGGACTTGTAAAGTTTTTCTAAATTCTCCTTGTTGACTAGCTGTAGAGGTGTGTATAGGTGTATGTGAAAATTCTTTCCAAAATTGTTCTTTAGAAATTCTATGTGTTGACAAGTTTTGTCTATTGTCAATAATGGGTCTCCACCAGTTATACCTGCACCCTTTGCACCTGTAAGCCTTATTTCCTCTCTTAATTCTTCTTTGTTATTTATGTTCCACTCGTTAGCGTAAACGACGTCTTTTCCAAACTTATTCTCAGATATAGGACAGTAAAAGCATCTCTGGCCGCAAAGACCAGTTATGAATAAGACTAGCTTTTCTCCTTTGATGCACATTCTGCACCCTTTAGCAGGTCTGTTGTAAGCTGCATATCCCTTATTATGATTGACTCTCATATAGTTTTCATGGTATAATAGTGTTTTTATAAATCTTTCAATGTTAAAAATTTATAAATGTTGATTTAATACTTGTTTTTGATGAAAAAAGTCTTGACTGGTGATGGTTCATACACCTTGTTTAGTGAGGAGTACAAAGAGGTTTACCATTCTATATCTGGAGCTGAAGAGGAGGCTGTAAAGAAGTATGTTGAGCCAACTGGTGTTTTTGAGCTTGCAAAAAAAGGTTTTATCAACGTTCTTGATGTTTGCTTTGGAATAGGCTATAACTCTGCAGCTGTAATTGATGCAGCTTTAAAGTCAAATCCTGATTGCAAAATCATAATTGTTGGGCTTGAAAAAGATGAGAAATTACTTGATGTGATGAAAGAATTGAGTCCAAGCTTTGAAAGCTACAAGATGATTAGAGATATCAGGGACTGTGTGTATAAAAATCCAAATGTTGACATTAAAATAGTGTTTGGAGATGCAAGAGACACCATAAAAAACATTGAGGAAGGATTTGACATTTGTCTCTTTGACCCATTCTCGCCAAAGACTCAGCCGGAGATGTGGACTGAAACATTCTTCAAAGACATCGCTTCAAAGATGAAAGTTGGTGGTGTCCTTTCTACTTATTCATGCGCAACACACGTAAGAATAAACTTGGTGCGTGCAGGCTTTGACCCAAAAGACGGTCCCAGCATCGGCAGAAGAGCACCTTCAACAATAGCTATTAAAATCTAATATTTTAAGAAAATTTAAATAAATAGAAAACAATAAACAACATGATGAAAAAAACTTTAACCATTATTTTGATATTTTTAATCTTGGCAGTGTCAGCGTACGCCCAAGAATCTGCTGATAGTATAAACACAAAAGGAATAGTCACAGTCACGATAACAAACGCGCCACCAAGTATCACAAAACTCTCATTTTCATCAGAAAAGGTATATGCTGATTCAAAGCTGAAGTGCAACTTAGAAGTCTGGGACGACCAACCTGGAACACTTGTTTCTTACAACTGGTATAAAAACGGTTTGTTGCTGGATGAAAAATCAGATACTTTATCAGGCTTTGAGGATAACGATGAGATTAAATGTGCAGCGATTGCAAAAGACGTTTTTGGAGAAATTGGAGAAGAAAAGGTTGTCTCTGTAATAGTTGAAGAAACCACACATGTCACAAAATCAGCACAATTCATAGTTAACTCGTTTGGAGCAGAAAAAAACTTGGCAGAAATAAGTGCTGTCAAAGACCAAGGATTAATGGCCTTAACTGGCTACGTTGTTAGTGAAAGCGTAAAAACACCATCTGCAGTCATGTTTTTTGCAGTTTTCATTGGTGTGTTATTATTAGTAATGTTAAACTTGGTTCTGCGAAGAACTTTAAGCAAAGCAAACACATAAATACTAATTCTTACTTTTTACACTAAAGAGAAAACAAGCCTCTGTAGTCGAACGGTTTCGCCCGTTCAAAACGAGGGCGGACTTAAAAGTCCACCAGCAAAAACAAACAAGCCCCTGTAGTCGAACGGTTTCGCCCGTTCAAAACGAGGGCGGACTTAAAAGTCCACCAGCAAAAACAAACA
>JAHJQL010000080.1 GCA_018819065.1 Nanobdellota archaeon
TCGACAAGTTTTATTTTCTTTAGACAATTTAATAATTAATTCACGCTCTTTTTCTTTACCAGAAATCATATTTATCACCTTATATTCTTAAGATGAACTAATATATAAACTTTGTCCTAAAACTAAAGTCCTTGACTAAATGAACAATCTTTTTATATTTCTTAATCTACACGACAATAAATAATACAGAGGCCTAGAACATCTTAGGTCAGAGACCTTTGAAGGGGCGACAGCGTTTTTTCTTATAACTTTAATATTGTTCAAATCTATCGAAATCTTTATAATAACAACTGCATATTTTATGCTTTAAAAAAAGTGTGGGGTGTTTATTTATGGGTTTTAAGGATCAATTAGTTAAACTTAAGGACAACTGGTTTCTTATCGTGATTGTGTTGCTTGTCTTGTTTTTCTTTTCTGGAGGCAGCTCTTTTTCTAACGTTGGAAGCAGTTTTTCAAAAAGCATGGTTTATAGCGAAGGAATGATGGACTCAGCAATAGGGTCATCAGGATCATCATACAGAGGTAGTTATGGTGGGTATATCCCTCCGTCTCCTGGAAGCGGTGATTTTGCTCCTGATGTTGTTGAGCGCAAGATTACTAAGACTACAAGCATGAACGTTGAGGTTGAAAGGGGGAAGTTTAAGGATAAGGAGGACAGGTTAAAAGCAATCGTTACATCCAGTGATTCTTACTTGTTAAGTGGAAACGCTAACAGGTATGGTACTGAAAAAAATCAGTATTACAATGGTTATTACTCAATAAAAGTTGATACTAAGAAGTACGACGCTGTCGTTTCACAGTTAAAGGAGCTTGGCGAGGTTACTTCTTTTAATGAAAATCAGCAAGACATTACCGGCAGTTACACAAACACTGAGATTGAGATAGAGGCTGAGAAGGCCAGGCTTGAGAGATATAATAAGATGTATAATGAAGCAACTCTAGTCGCAGACAAGATAACTCTTAACGACCGGATTTTTGATCAGGAGAGAAGAGTAGGTTACTTGCAGGATTCTCTTAAGAACATGGATCAACGTGTTGATTATTCAACAGTCACTGTCTCTTTGAATGAGAAGCAATCCTCATACGCTAACATTGCAATTGTTAAGTTCTCTGAACTTGTTAGAAAGCTTGTCAGCAGCTTAAACAGCTTGTTTTCATTACTGTTTATACTATTGCCTTACGCTGTTGCAGCCTTAATAATCTGGGGCATTGTAAAGCTTGTGAGAAGAAACAGATAAAACTTGAAATTATTTTTTTATTTTTAATTATTGAGAATATTTAAATAACATTTTTTCTATACAAACTAAATGTCTTATATTCAAAGCAAGAAATTGTCTCATAATTCATTTTGGAAGTTCTTTTTTCGTTTCATATTTATCTTGAACTCGTTGAAGAATATTCGATGGAGTAAAAAAGCGAAAAAATTTATTTCTTACTATGATCTTCGAACAAATAATGATAAATGGGTTATTGATGTTCTAAATGGTAAAAAAAATGGGTTCTTTATTGAAGCCGGAGCTGATGATGGATTGTCTTGTAGCAGCACTTATTCTCTTGAAAAGTACCTTGGTTGGAAAGGTATATTGGTAGAGCCAAGCCTTTTGTATAATCAATTGAAGAATAATAGACAAAGCATTTGTATCAACAAAATTCTCTCAGACAAGAATGACTTTGAAAAGTTCATGTTTCTTCCTATGCAACCATTGTTTAGCTGTACAAAAGTAGCATTTGTTCAGAATAAGAGAAAGATAATCAATGCTCATAAAAAAAAGGATTTCCCTATAGAAGAAACTAATTTAGAGTGCATATCTTTATATTCTTTATTGAATATGTGCAAAGCGCCAAAAATCATAGATTACTTGGCACTGGATGTTGAAGGCTCAGAGCTTAAGGTTCTTAGAAAATTTCCTTTTGAGAAGTATAATATAAGGTGTATCTCTGTTGAGGGTCATGAGTGTGATAGTTTATTGGAATCTAAAGGTTATAATAAAGTATCTAATAAGTATAACAAGAAATCTTATTGGGAGAGTTATTTTGTAAAAGAGTAATAAGTGTCAAAACTATAAATTTTTTATTTTTCCTTAGCCCAGTCAACAACTAGGTAAACAACGAGTGCAGCAAATCCTCCTATTAAAAACCATAGTGCTGCATGCTGCCAGATGCCGCTGCTAACTGTTTCTGCTGCAACTCTAACAGTCTCATTGGATAATACAGGAGCCGCAGTCGCTTTCATCACAGATTCTGCAACCACGTTATCTGCTGCTGAAGAAAAAACCTGTTTTGTCGCACTAGACGTTCCTTTTGTAAACTGAGTTCCGATCTCAATAACCACGGCCGCAGCTAGGGTGACTGCAGCCACAGGAAATATCTTTCTTAGCTTTTCTTTTAAGCCCCACGTTTTTTGCGGCGCAATTATTATGTATTTGTTCGCCAACTTGTAGTGGTTGACCTCTTTTCCTTTTTCAGAATAATGAAATTCCTCAACGACAACAAGTCCTCCTTTCATGAGTTGTTGCAAGTTATAGTGAACTGTTGATATAGGAAGTGCTAGTTTCTTAGCAAGATCTGACTCTGTTGACTCGCTCTCTGCTAATGAATCAAGTATCTTTCTACAGGTATCGTTTGATACTACTTGTGCTAACTCTTTAGCTTTATCTTCGCTTAACGATACTAATAGGAATGTTTCTTTTTTTCCAGCCATTTTAATCACTGTTAAATACCTATTCTTAAATAGTTTGTTATAGTTTCAATCTAGATTAAAGTTAAAAAAATAAAAAAAAGAAATAAATTATTTTAGCTCCAGAATGTTAGTTTGCCAAATACGCTTCTGAAGAATGTTGATAGATTACTATTGTCCTCTACAGGGGTTACTGCTCCTCCTGTTATGATATTCTCATAATCTATTCCTTCATCGACGCTTGCATCATCGTATCTAACGCCCATATCTTTTGCTTCTGAAATCATAGCTGATTGTGTGAACTTTCCAAGCGTGTTTGTCAGTATGGTGTTTGTCTTCTGATCGTAGTCTGCATCTGCTTTTGATTCTATTTTCCAAGCAGAATCAATTCCTTCTTCAGCGTAGTACTGATCAATGTCTCTTCTAACATAACTTAGTGCTTCGTATTGTCCACCAGTTTTACTGGCTATCTCTTTCCAGATTCTCACACCGTTATCATCCATTCCTGAGCCGCTCACAGCGTATATTTTTATGTCTTTGCTCACAGCGCTTTTTATCTCAGTTCTGTAGTTGTAACCATTTGGGCTTCCTTGCTGGTAGTTGTTCTCAGGACTTCCTTCACCATGAGGTGATGCGTCTCCAATTAAAAAAACTATTTTTCTTGCTTTCTTGTTCCAGTTCATGCCACTTATCGCTTCATGAAGGCCATCAGCTACTGCTTCTGAATAATCTCCACCACCACTTGCTTCTATCTGCTTTAAGAAGTTTAGCGCGCTCTGAGTGTCTCTTGTCAAACCAAAACTCTTAACAACATACTCAGGTTCTTCAAGCGGATAATCCCTGTAAGTTACTATTCCAACTCTTATGTCAGGTTTTGGGTATCCACTTTGTGTTGCTTCGATGAGATTTATTATGTGAGTCTTTATTTCTCTTATCTCATCATTCATCGAGCCTGTGCTGTCTATTAAGAAGACAACATCTATCATTGGTGTCGTTGGTATTGGATCACATACCCAGCGACAGTTGTGCCCTTGCCCATCCCAATATTCAGGGACAATTTTTCCATCAACGCACTGCACTGATGGCTGCACTTCATCTTGTGCACTTACCACTCCAATGCTACTAACCATTAAGAGCAGCAATGCAAAAACTGCAAATAATCTCTTCATTTTTAATTCCTCCACGTCCTTAGACGTGAAACTTGTTAAGACTAACTAGTATAAATATAGAAAAGTAAGTTTCGAAACGACTCGAAACTATCTTTAGACGAGAAACAGTTATTTTTAGCCGGAAAATCAGCTTTTCAAAACATCAAAAGATATATAAAGAATTTAGTAGTTTTTGTTCTTAAATGGGCTCATGGCTCAGTCCGGAAACGGTTTCGTCCGTTTACACCGAAGAGCGACATTCGACTTCGTCGAAGTCCCTCGGAAAACGACGAGGCCTTTAGACAATAGAGCAATCGGCTCTTAATTTTAGAAGGAGTGACCGATAGGTCGGGGGTTCGAACAACCGATTACGCTCAGTTGACGAGCAAAGTGCAGCATAAAGCTGCCCGGTTACGAAAGTCCCCCTGGGCCCATCTTTTTATTCCTTATTTTTCCATAAGGAAAGAATAAACGAGGTATCATTTTCTGCTTTTAATGAATGCTTAGCGTTTTTTTCTAGGTTTATTAGCACGCCTTCTTTCATGATGATATCTTTTCCTTCTAATCGAAATACTCCTTTTCCTTCAAGAACATATACAAATCCTTCTTTTGTTGATGTGTGTTCTGAGATGCTGGTTCCTTTTGCCATGCAAAAGAGTGTCACATCAAGGTTTTCTTTCCTAATTATTTCCTTGCTTAGTATTCCGCCTTTTGAGTAATCAATGAGTTTTTTTACATCTGTTGAAGAATTCATTTTCTTGTCTCAAATTCTTTTGCCAGTTTGACATATTTTTCTTTTGTTCCTTTGCTGAATTTCTTTTCTGCCTCGTCGAATTGTTTTAACATCGACTTTTGTCTTTTTTCGTCTATCGCTTCATCTGTCATTGGATATAATATATTGTCTTCTTTGAATATGTGTTCTTGTAGCAGTCTTGCGTATCCTCTGGCGTTCTCTGCGAGTTTTTTCTTGTCTTTGTTTTTTATGTTTTTTTCCATTCCTTTTACAAATTCTCTTCCTACATTGTGTTCGTGGAGCATTTGGTCTACTGGGTTACAGTGTACTTTTGATGTGTCTTTGCAGAATTCTTTGAATAGTATGTCTTCTTCTTTTGCATGGTGAAATTTATCTGCGTAGTTTCTTATAAAGTCTATTGATCTTGTGAAGAAGTCTTCATCTATTTTTTGTCCAGAGTCTAGTTTTTCGCATTCTTTCTCTATTGCAGCTATTACTTTTAGTATGTTTTGATGTTCTTCTGAGAGTATTTGGGTTGCATTCATAGACTTCCCCCCCATTTAATTAACTATAGTTAATTGGTTGTATATAAATCTTTCGATTAAACAAAAAAGAAGAAAAAATCAGCTTGACTTTAACTTATTATATATATGTATATACTCCGGCGCAGACTTATAACCGTTTTGGCGAAGAATTTCTCTAACAGACCGAGGCAAATCTATCGCGACATCCCTATCAGCCTCAATAACTTGCAAGTGATGCTCTATCTTATTACCATTTGTGAATAATTCAACAGCATACACTCCTCGTGCACCATATTTTCTAAGCTCTTCAATCTTTAAAACGAAACGATTATCAGGATTGTGAGTGTTTAAAACCTCCAAGAAACTCTCAAACTTTTCACCTTCAAAAGATGACGAGTGTCTATGTACATATAACTGAAAAACAGAGTACTCCCGCTTCTGAGGATCCTTGCAACCAGACTTATCCTTGTAGTATAACTCTGAAAACTTAAGATCACCATTATCTGTGAACCGATTGTTAAACTCTTCGCCGCGATAATTTTTTCCAATGCAATCTTTAAGCTTCTTAATATCAAGCTCTTTTATCAAGCCAAAAGAACGCTCATCTAAATCCATGTTTGGCAAGACAATACTTTCTCCCTGCAAATCATTAGCAGGATCAATCTCAATATCCCTCGCAATATCCTTTGGAACATACATAGTCTCAATTCTTTGAAGAATTTCACCTATAGTCTCCTTGTAATGCCTAGCTTCTGAGCGACTCATAATCTTTCCAATCATCTCAGTATCATCACAAACCCGCTCAGGATACTTTCCAAGCTCGTCCAGATTAGCCTTAGAGAAATCTCGCTCACAAACAGTTTCAAGCCACTCAAACAAAGGAACTACTTTTGACTTATTCTTCAATATGTACTGTTTGAACAAACCTGGAATTTGGCGAAAAAGACTCCTTTTCTTGTTTGGAAAAAGCCACACATGATGACCAACCCTCTCACTAATACTATTTTTGCATGAAACAAGGTAGTGACCTATCTCATCATCATCCTTCTCCCTTGATATCTCATTTATAGTCAACTGCGTGAAGCGGTTCTTATTGCTCAAATCTCTAACATCAACTATACCTTCAAGTTTTTGAAGACCATATGAACCATTACCATAAGAAGCCTCTCTGTTAATTACTGCATCAAATACAGAAAAAAGCCTATTAACATCATTATGACCAGAAACTATGTTAAAATTAGCAATAAAAGAAGGTGCACTCCTAATGCCATCGCCATTCTTAACCGTCCTCATCAAAATATCAGGAATATTCTTCCGTGACAAACTCCACTCCTGCTTGTACAAGTCTAAGAGTTCATCAAGCTTTAAGAGAAAACTATTGACTTTCCGACTCTCCCTAGAAGAAATTGCATCAATACCAAGATTAAACCCTAACTTAGCATTAAAATCACTTATCTTATCCAAAAGCAAGACTTCAGGAATATGAATATCAACTTTCTCAATGAATAAAGGCTCAAATTCATCAATTATTTCAGGCGCTTCCCGCGCAAGCTTCTCTAATAAAGTATAATCTTCCGTCTCTTGAATAATAGTTCCCATATCAACGTCATCTCAATTAACATAATCAAATTATAGACAGAGAACTCAATCGAATATATAAACTTAGCTATGAATTCAGCGTCAACAAATTAAGAACTAGGCTCATACTCAAGCTTGGTTATATCATCAAGGTTAAGCTCTGATTTGACAGCGTCAGGAGAAAAAGAAGCGTATTCTCTATCAGACATGACAAAATAATGTACTCGGCCGTCCCTGCCAAACAAGATTTCAGGATCATCCCTATAAAGCCTGACAGCCCTAAATATGTGAACTTTAAAATCAGGGTCTGAATCAAAATAACCATTCTTAAGAAAATTAGCAAAAGACAAGTTACTACCTTTTATTCTAGTTATTATCTCACCACCAAACTGGCTATAGATTAGAGGAGAAAAACCATACTCAACCCACATAGAATGAGTATCATTAGCCAAAGTTTCCAAACTCTCACCATTCTTACCACCAAACAACCTGGATTTAATTTCACCCCATTTTGACATATCAGAATGCTTCTCAGGAAGGTCATGCTCAAAATCAAAAATCCAAGAAGGATAATCAATAGGCTCAGGAAGATGATAAGTTTTATAATTTTTTAAAAGTTCAACAAAAGTCATAAATATTCACCATTAAAAATATACAAAACAGGAATTGAAAAACCTATTTAAGCCTTTTGATAAAACTATTTTAAACGCATTTTTCGATAAGTTTTTAAGAAAAAGCAAGTTTTCAAAAAAAGATTGCCCCGATAGTGTAGCCACGGCAACGGGTTACGCTCCGTTGACGCGCAAATAAAGGCGTGCGCTCGTAAAAACTCGTTTAGCCTTAAAATATGCCCCGATAGTGTAGTCCGGTAACCTTTTGGGCAAGCCAAAAGCTTAACCAAAATTCGTGCGGCGTAAAGCCACACAGGTTGGATAACCAATCATCTCGGATTCTCGAGACAAATTGTCAGAAACATCCGAGGACGTGGGTTCGAAACAACCCTTATCAGCGTTGACGGAGCTGTACGACATTCGCTCGTATAACTCGCTCAGTCCTACGATAAGAGTTGGCGAAATTCCCGCTCGGGGCATTTATATTTTGGTTATCAACTAGGGCATAAAAAGAAGTTGTTTGTATTATTTAATTAACTTTTTTTATAAAAAAAGCGTAATTTTAGTTAATTTATTAAATTTTCATGAATTAATATGTGGTTAAATAATCGTCCTAGTTTATCATCATCTCGTTTCTTTGATAATTTTGTTAAACCCATATATTCGTCAAAACAACCCATTTTTATCACTAATAATGGTATTTTATGTTTTAGCAGCATCCAGTTTAATATCATTCTTGTTGTTCTGCTATTTCCATCTGAAAAAGGATGTGTGTGTTGTATTTCATTGTGTATATATCCTGCTTTTTCTAAACAGTCTTTTTTATTGGTTATTTTTTGTATTATTTCACAATAGTTTTCCATCAGGATTGGAACTTTGCTTGGATGTGCAGTCTTAAAATCAGGATTTCCTTGAATTTTGTTATGTGTCGTCTTGTATTTTCCTGCATTTCTGTGCATACTAAACATTACTAATTTATTTAGTTCTTTTATGCATTCGACCGTAATTTCTGCTTGTAAGTTTTCTAATATGTAATGCATTGCTTCATTGAGGTTTCTAACCATTTGTATGTCTTTTTTTGGCTTATCAGGATAGATGTCATTCATTATCATTTCTTTTGTTTCACCTTCTGTTACCGTACTTCCTTCAAGCTGTGCTGATCCTGATAAAAATGAGAATACTTTGTTGTCAAAAGGATTTATCTCATCTGGTTTTAACTTTGATACTTCTTCTGTTAAATCTTGATAATTTGATGTTTTTATGACTAATTCATATTTATTTAAGTCCAGAATGTTTTGAAATAATTGATGCTTCAATATAATTCCTTTTCGAGGCCTTTTTTTGGTTATTAACACAAATTGGTGTTGCTCCAAATAATTTAATAAGCCTACATTCTCTTTATTTCCTTTAAGTTTATCAGGCCTTAGTTCTGGTGCTTTTTCAAATAATTCTGTAACTACATCTAGAATGTTTTTTGAGAAAAACTTGTTGTATTCAAGTCCATTCTTTAAACAGTATTTTATTATGTTAAATGCTGCTGTTGTTTCATCGTTTTTTATTGGCAAGTATTTATCGTTTTCTTGTTTTATCCAATTATCTTTTATTAGAGCTTTCAAATGTGCATAGATTGGAGTATTAAATTGTAAATCTTTTGCTTTACAAGGTGCGTGTTCAATTATTTCTGCAAATACATCATATTTAGTTGGCATTTAGTTATAAAAACACTTAAACTTTATAAAATTAACTATTTTTGTGGAAAAAACGTAAAAAAAGTTAATTAATGCTCTTTTCGTCCGCTCGGGGCATATTATATTCACAGCTTCTTTTTGCCAAAACTTTTAAATATAACTAGTCATATCTCTACTCATTTTCGGGGGAAAATAATGATTAAGTATTTAGAATTTGATATACAGGGGAATCTCATTGCTATTATGGGAGTTTGTAAGGCTAACTATTTTAAGAGATAGTCCTAAATGCTTTGCTTTTTCTCCACTGCTTTTGGCACTTTATTCCAGTCTTCTAAGAATTTAGCTATTCCTTTGTCTGTTAGGTGGTGTTTCATCATTTCTTTTATCACTGCGTATGGTACTGTTGCTATGTCTGCTCCTATCATTGCAGCCATCTTCACGTGATTTGCGTTTCTGATTGATGCAACTATTATTTCTGTTTCAAAGCCGTAGTTATCATATATTGTTACTATCTCTTCTACAAGGTTTATTCCTTCTTCTCCTAAATCATCAAGCCTTCCAATAAATGGGCTTACATAAGTTGCTCCAGCTTTGGCAGCTAGGAGTGCTTGGTTTGCTGAAAACACTAATGTACAATTCGTCTTTATTTTTTCTTGTTTGAGCTTTTTTATAGCTTTTAAGCCTTCATCAGTCATTGGTATCTTTACAACTATGTTCTTGTGTATCTTTGATAACTTCCTTGCTTCGTTTATCATGCCAGAGGCTTCAAGGCTGATTACTTCTGCTGATATTGGTCCATTTACTATCCCACATATCTCTTTTACAACGTCTTCAAACTTCCTGCCTGACTTTGCAATCAGCGACGGGTTTGTTGTGCATCCATCTATGATGTGGGCAACATCTCTTAACTCTTCAGTTATGGCTGTATCTGCAAATATCTTCATGGTAAATACCCCCTTTGATAATTATTAAAATCTTATGTGCTTTTTATATCTTTTTAATCTAAAGCTATTTAAAAAATCCTCATTTCCTGGTTTTTGATATATGATGAAAAAGATAAAAGCATTAGTTTTTGACGTTGATGGAACATTGGTAAAGTATGCAAATTCCAAGTTTCATAGTGGCTGGGATGCGCTTGGCAACTGTCTGGATGAAAAGACGAAGAAGGTTTGGTTTGACAATCTTGAAGAGTACTATCCGCAGAAAGATAAGATTATTGAGTGGACAGAAAAAGACGCTGCGCTCTTAAAGGGTTTTGCTCTTAAGGATACAGAGAACACATTGTTTCCAAATAGTGTTATTCCTTATAATAAGGGGTTTGTTGAATTCTTTAATAACATCAGTAATGGCTACGTCGTTGGAATGGTTAGTGGCGGTATAAATCTTGTGACTGACAAGATAAGAGAGGATTTTCCTGGAAAGTTTGACTTTGTAATAACTAATATTCTCGGTGTTAATAATGGTTATCTAGATGGGACTGTTAAAGCGTTTGACATGTGGAAGAAAGACGAGATTTTAGAGAACATCCTGAGAACGAATTATCGTCTTTCATTAGATAATGTTTGCTATGTTGGTGATAGCAGAAACGATGTGTGCGTACTTCAAAAGGTTGGCCTTCCAATCGTTTTTGATTCTAAGGCGGCTGACAATCATGAAGCTAAGCTCTTTGCAAGATATGTAATAAATGACTTTCAAGAGTTAAGCATGATACTTAATGATTATTCATGATTTTATCACGATTTGATTTCAAAGGTGTTAAACTCTCCTAATGAGTCACTCCAGTTGCTATCAATCTTTGTAACTTTTGAAAATGAAGATCCTTCTTTGCATAGTTTAAGAAGGTGTTTTAACACATCCTCTTCACCCTCTGCAATAACTTGTACAAGTCCATTCTCTGTGTTTTGAACAACTCCTTTCACACCAAGAGTATTTGCGTGTTTTTTAACAAAGTATCTAAAGCCTACTCCTTGAACACGTCCGCTAATATTCATACTTAACCGCTTGTTCATCACATCAAGTCAGTGATTACTGTTTTTATTTATTTCCTTTTTCTGTCAAAAGATTTATATAATAATACACCCACATCTACTCTGAAGAGAGGAGAGTGAATGATTAAGGTTTCTGAATACGACGCAGAATCAGACAGCTTGTATGATGTTTCTATTGAAGACATGAATTTTAACAGGTTAAAGTGGCTTGACTGCCATAATCCTACAAAAGAAGAGCTTCAGAAGATAAAATTCATCATAGGAATACCTGATAATGACATGGAACAATGTATTGATGAAGATGAAAGACCTGCTATTAGCGAAATAGATAATTTTTCTATGATAATATTTAAAAGCCCATTCAAAGACCATAAGAACATCTCTGTTAGCTCATTTGCAATCTTAATTTCACGCAACTTACTGATAACCATTAGAAAGAAAGATGTTGAGTGCGTAAAAAAGATATTACAGCTTAATGAAACTACAAAAAAAAGGTTTTTTAGCAAGGGATCTACTTATCTCGTGTATCAAATAATTGAAAGCGTTATTGATGATTATTTCAAAATATTAGATGATATCGAAAAAGACATTGACTTGATTGAGAATTCAGTCTTTCACAACCCTGACAAAAAGACTGTTATGGAGATATTCTTGTTAAAAAAAACGCTGATTTATTTTCACAAGGCATTGTCTGCAAACAGAGAGGTCATCCTAGCAATAGACAATGATTATGTAAAAGAGATAGATGATAATTATGTAAAAAAATTCAGGTATGTATATGAAGATACAATTCAGCTTATTGATGTCGTTGCAACTTACAGGGACATTCTCACAAGCACCCTGGATGTATATCTTAGCAACGTGTCAAACAACTTAAACACCACCATGAAGAAGATGACTGCATTTGGCTCACTAGTGCTTATACCAACGCTAATTACAGGTCTTTATGGTATGAACTTTAGGTTCATGCCAGAGGTTGAGTGGAAGTATGGCTACGCGTTTGCATGGGGATTAATCATCATTTGCATTATTTTTCTCTACACATATTTTAAGAGGAAAGACTGGTTTTGAACAAACAAATTTATATATTATTAAAGTTCATGAAATCTTAAGAAAAAAAGAGGCTGACAGTGAGTAATATATTTTTTGACATTGGAATAATGATTATTTTTGCAACTATTCTTGGCTATATAGGACGCCTCTTAAAACAGCCACTAATCCCTTTGTACATACTCGCCGGAGTAATAATAGGACCTTTGGGCTTTGGCTGGATTACTGATTCTGAAACTATAAGGACTATGTCAGAGATAGGAATTGCATTCTTATTGTTCGTCGTTGGTTTAGAGCTTGATTTGAGAAAGTTAAAGGACGTTGGCAATGTGATAATTGCAGGTAGCGTAATACAAATAATAACTATGTTTTTCGCAGGCTTAGTCATTGGAATTCTCTTAGGATTCGCAAATGAACAGCTAATCTACCTAAGTCTAATAGTCAGTTTCAGCAGCACAATGGTTGTGATAAAATTGTTGTCTGACAAAAACGAGCTTGAAACCCTTCACGGCCGAATAATCATAGGAATCCTTTTAATGGAAGACATCTTTGCAATCCTCGCACTTTCAATCATCCAGACACTAAGCGATTTTTCAGTGTTATTCTTGATAATTGCAATATTCAAAGCAGCAGGATTAATGCTTATAGCATACATCACAGGAAAATATGTTTTCCCAACAATATTTAAGTTCGCTGCCAGGTCTCAAGAGATATTATTCTTAATAGCCATAACCACTTGTTTCTCATTTGGAATTATGAGTTTTCTTCTCGGATTCTCAATAGCAATAGGTGCATTTATAGCAGGTGTCGCCCTAGCAAACCTGCCTTACAACATGGAGATTGAAAGCAAGGTAAGACCGCTTAGAGATTTCTTCTCGACAATCTTTTTTGTATCACTAGGAATGGCACTAGTATTAAACAAGATGAGCTTAATGATAATTCCTTTAATAGCTTTGATTGGATTAATTGTTATTTTCAAGCCTATAATTATAACTTTAATCTTGAGTTTCTTTGGTTACAAGAGAAAAACCGCGTTTATGACAAGCACTTCGCTTGCCCAGTCATCAGAATTCTCATTGATAATAGTTGCTCAGGGAATGTACCTTGGGCATATATCACAAGACTTTCTATCACTAGCAACAATCCTGGCCATCACAACAATCACTATAACCACTTACTTCATAAAATTTGATAATCAAGCTTACCAAAAAATAGGTGGATTCCTAAAAGTTTTTGAGAAGCTTAGCAAAAAAAGCAAAGAACTCGAGTTTGTCGATGAGAATTCAAAATATAGAGTCATTCTTGTCGGTTATGACCGGATAGGATACACCATTTCAAAATCACTTGATAAACTAAAAAAAGATTATTTGGTTGTAGATTTTAATCCTGATATCATAAAGAAATTAATGTCAAAAAAACAGCCATGTTTGTACGGAGACATTAGTGATGTTGAAATAATTAACAGATTAAGACTTGAACAAGTAGAACTAGTCGTGTCAACAATACCTGATAAACACGCAGCCAAGTTGTTGATAAAGAAAGTCAAGGAGAAAAATCTTCACGCATTAATAATAGTCACAACACTAAGAATTGAAGACGCATTAGAAATGTATGAAGAAGGAGCTGACTATGTCATAGTACCTCACATCCTAGGAGGACACCAAGTCAATATACTACTAGAGAGCATTTCAGACGACATTGATAAACTCATAGATACAAAGATATCTCACATCAAAGAGTTAAAAGAAAGAAAAGAGCACACCGTCGGTAAAACGAAAACATTATAAATACAAAAAATGAGAATATAAAATAAGAATGGCTGAATACTCAAAAGATCTTCTAAAAGCAGGATTCCTAAACGAGGAAGGGAAAAAACTATTTGCTAGTATGGGTGATGAAAAGAAAAAAGAATATATGGAAAGCATCTCTGATAAGGACGCTGAGAAATACGTTGATGAAGAAGAAGCTGAAGAGGCAAACCTCCAACTTGGATTACAAAAAGATTACTCTCAATACATAAGAACAGGGTACCCTGACCCAATCAAGAGGTATAATTTAGTGATAGAATCCCAAAATATTTCTTTAGAAGAGGTTTATTTTTGGATAATACAACAGTTAAAAGTCGACCAGTCATTCCCAACTTTTTACAAGTTAGTCGATAGTTTTTCTGCGTCAGAGCAGAGTTCCATGTGGGGCGGAGCTCAGAGCAGGTTAAAGATACAGCAAGACACTGTAAGCCAATACTTGGCAACGATTGGTAACATGCTAAAAAACCTGTTTCAGCTAGTAAGGGAATTAAGGATTATTGATGAGAGATTTGAGCTGTATGATAATTGGGAGACTTCAAAAAGCGCTGATGTGACGCTAAAAGGCTTATACATCGACTTAGTTGAGGGAGCGACGAAGAACCCTGCATCAGTGTATGGCTTAGCCCAAAACGTTGGATTTACAATCTTGCCGGACTTATTCTTCAACACACAAGTGTTTGACCCACAAAAAGTTGACCAAGTAATTGACGGCATGAAATATAACACCCAGCTTAAAAATGTTTTAAGAAGAAAACTTTATTCATATATCGCTTGGAAGATAAAGACTCATAAGGAATTAAAGGATAGAAGAGGATTCCAAATCAAATACTTAAGGCAGCACTGGACCACGATGAATATGTACATGGAATGGCTAAAGCCCTATCTTAGAAACATAAGAAGGATGCACATGAATGAGAAGAACATTGAAAGCGTCGATATAGTCTCTGCTTTTGAAACATCAGTAACTGAAGTAGAATTCATGGCTGTGAAACCTTCATTAACAGACAAGCAACCAGTCATACTAGCATCGTTTAGATACACAACAAGACCTGAACTAAGCTTTCAAAAAGACCAGTATGCTCACAGAGGACCAGTCCACGTTGGAAGAGTAGAGCTTTCGTTAAGAGGCTATGGGTGGAGTGATAAGCAGATTGAGAATTACAAAGAATACAAGAGGCAAGAAGGAATAAAACTATTCAGCGACCTCGACGAGTCAGTAAAAGCTGCGATGACTGCTCTTGGAGGAGACTTGGAAAAATACTTAAAAGAGGCTGAAGAGTCTGACAAGAAAATAAAACCTGAAGATAAAAAAGAAAAAAAGCCAAAGAGCTGGGGGATGGCAGAGCCATTCATCGCAGTATTCCAGGGTTTTGGCGAGATATTTGACACGTTAATACCAATTGGTAGCTTGATTCCTTCAAAGAAACCTAAGAGTGATAAGAAAGAAGATAAAGATGTCAAAGAAGCAATAAAAGTTAATCTGTGGCTTACATATAAAAACTATAAAAAAGCTCATGGAATGATTACATGGTAGAAGCTGATAGAAAGAGGGCTTGGCTTGAAAACCTTGCAAGCCTAAGAACTAAGAAAGAAAAAGAACTAAACGAATTTGAGGAGAAAAAGAAAAAAGAGCTGCAGGAACTAGAAGAAAAGAAGAAGAAAGAACTCCAAGAAGCTGAAGAGATATTAAAATCAGAGATGCAAGGAGTGGATACTGATGAAGAGATCCAGATATTAAAGACATTTAAGAAAAGGAGTGATTCAGAAGAAAAGCCTGAAAAGAGCCTTGAAGAGACTATAATTGAGCAGAAAGTCTCAAAGGAAGCACAAGAACAAGCAGCAAGCGGCGGTTATGGTGCACCTATTGAAAGCATACTGGCTTCGCCAAACGCAGTTTATGAAAGAAGCGACTTGTACGGAGAACTAAAAAACACGCTTGAAAAGATACAGCAAGGACAGTACCTCTCACAGCAGGAGAGAGAAAAATTTTACCAGATACAACAAGAGTTTAATAAAGCAGATGAATTCAACGAAGACAAGTTTGGCTACTTGCAAAGGTCAAAAGAAGTTATTCAATCAGTTTACCAATCACTACACCAAACATCGTATCAAAAGAAGGATGACCACTAAATGATATTTCCAGACAACTACTACCACGTCATGGACAGAGGATATTTTTCTGAAGAAGACAGCAGAATAGAAGAGCCTATACAATTAACTACAGGTGAAAAGCCTTGGAATGTCAACCTTAGCCCTCAAGAGGTAGGAACCTCTCTTAACCCTTTTCAGCACCAGCTTCAAGCATTAAACGCGAAGATTAAAGAGGGAGCTTCAAAAGTCGAGTTTGAGTTTTTTGGAACAGGAAAAGGCAACAAGGAAAGGGCGACTCCTGAAAGCTTTGACAAGGAAGAAAGAAGAGAGATGAGAGAGTTAGCAGAGATAAACGAAGTGAGAAGCAGCACACACGCAACTGTTGGAGTTGAAGGCCTTGCAGGCTTTAACCCTCAGAGAGGATTTGAAGAACAAACCAGAAACCAGTCAATCAGAGAAGTAAAAAAAGCAATTGACTTCGCATCAGAGGCATCAACTGGCGGCGCAGTAGTCCTTCACACCGGTGAATGGATGAGACCAATACATGATGATTACTCAAAAGAGGTAGTTAATGGAGAAGAATACAACTTCACAGGCTACGAAGAAGAAGATAAAAGAGCACCAATAATGGTTGTTGACGGCAGAACCGGAGAGCTCATGGCCATGAGAAAAGACACTACTATGTATGAGCCAAAGTTTGAGACAGTTGCTGATTATGAAAAAAAAACAGGCAAAAAGCTTATTGGAACAAAAGACAAGGAAGGAAATAAATACGAAGCAAATGATTGGATAGGAATCAAAGAGGAAGCAATAAAAAGAGATTGGGAATTTGACACAGATAGAACTTCAATGATGTTTGCAAGAGTTCCTGTTTGGAATCAAGAAAAAAGTAACTTTGAGACAGAACCAAGAAAATGGGAATATTTTCAGGAAAGAGCGAACGAATGGAATAAAAAACACGGGGATAAACGATTAACACCTGAAGAGATATTTGCAAAGACACAGTACATGAACCAAGTATTGCAGACAAAAGGTTCGTCTCTCTTTTACGCTCAAAGGTATGATAGTGAACTTGAATACCTCCAAGAAACAAGAAAAGCATGGGAATTTTATAAAAAGCTTCATGAATCACTTCCAGAAGATGAAAAAAGGTTGTTAGTTACACGAAAATTTGGTGGTCTTATTCCAGAAAAAAATGTTCCTATAAAAGATTACCTTAAAAGAGAAGTCACAGAACTTGAAAACCGTGTAAGACACGTCCACGAAGCTTCTGCTGCTGCCGATGTTCAAACAAGAAAAGCACAGGACGCTATGAATAATGTTATGACAGTTAAGAATTACGGCCTTGAGCGATCTGCAAAGTCCCTTGCAGACCTTGGAATCCACACATGGCAGAAATATGAGAAAAACAAGGACCAGCTAAAAGAAGAGTTATACATCGCGCCTGAGAATTGGCAGCCGGGACAATTTGGAAGCCACCCTGACGAGCTGCTTGAAATGGTGTCTGCAGGAAGAAAAGAAATGATTGAAAGGCTTACTAAGCTTAACATAAATAAGAGAGAAGCAGAGAAACTCGCAAAGAAGCATATAAAGACAACCCTTGACACAGGTCACCTTAATCTTTGGAAGAGCCACATGCAGAGAAAAAACAATGAATCTGAAGAGGATTTTGACAAGCGGTTCTCAAAGTGGGCAGTAAGCAAGATAGAAAATCTTCACAAGGAAGGAGCCCTTGGACACATCCACTTAACCGATAACTTTGGGTATGACGACGAACACTTAACCATTGGAAAGGGTAACGCTCCTGTAAAAGAGATTGTAAGCTTCCTAAAAGACAAGGGTTATAAAGATTTCATAGTTGAACCCGGAAGCTTTAATGCACAAACAATAATGTCTGAGACATGGTCAAGGATGGGAAGTCCAGTCTACAGATTGTCATCAGGTCACGGTCCAAGATTCACCAACGTCCATCAAAGACACTTTGGATATCAATCACCACCATTATACGTCGTTGGAGCATACTCTCCAGTTGTTGATGACAAGACATGGTCAGAGGTTCAATTAGAGTAAGATTTAAATAATATTACATTTATCAAATTATTAAAAAGAGAGGTGAAGTGGTTTTGGAGTTTAACATAGAGAAGAGAAAAAAGAAGAATTCTAATCAATACGAGAAAACAGATATTGACATCGCTTACGATTTTTCTAAGAAAGCCTATAAAGAGTTTGGAAGCTTCATAAAAGCAATTGTGATATTTGGGAGCGCTGCTAAAAAGAAGAAGAACACAAGTGACATTGACATCTTAATAATCACAGATGACATAACTATAGTCTTGACAAAGGAGCTCATCCAGACATATAGGATAATAGTCCAAAAGATAATTGCTAATACATCACCAAAGCTTCACATCACAACCCTCAAATTCACCAGCTTTTGGGAGTACGTACGCTGCGGCGACCCAGTCGCTGTAAACATCCTACGAGATGGATACGCCCTTATTGACACTGGTTTTTTTGAACCTTTACAAGCGCTGCTGTATCAAGGCAGGATTAGGCCAAGCCCAGAATCTGTATGGTCTTACTTTTCAAGGGCGCCTGAAACGATTGCTAATTCAAAGTGGCACTTGTTGCAAGGAACAATTGACCTTTACTGGGCAGTTATTGACTCTGCACACGCAGCTTTAATGAAGATGAATGAAGTCCCTCCAAGCCCTGAACACGTCGCTGACATGCTAGAAGAAAAACTTGTAAAACCAGGCTTCATAAACAAGAAGTATCCAAACGTCATGAGAAGATTTTACGATCTTATGAAGATGATTTATGCTCGTGACATAAAAGAGATTTCTGGAGAGCAATACACAGAGTATCTAAAAGAGTCTGAAGAATTTGTTGAAGCAATGCAGGAATTCATACAAAAATAAAAAAGTTTTGGGGCTTTGCAATTTTGACCTTTAAGATTATTGAATATAATAAAAGAAAAAAATTATTCTTTTTGTTCTTTACAACAAAAACTTTACCAATAGTATTATTATTATGACTAATACTAATATGTTGGCTAATACTAATAGTATTGTTCCCCAGACACCCATGTCAAATGAGAAGCCTGTTCCGGTTCCAACATCCACAAATCCTCCTGTATTGTCGCTTGGTGGCGGTATAACTGGTGGTGGTACTGGTGGTGGTGTTGTCGTATTTGTTGATGGTACGCATGAAGAAGGCACAGTCACATAAACATACTTCATGTGTGTTTGTTCATCAAAGTCTTTGAACGCAGTTATTTTAATTGCGTGCATTCCAGAAGCAACATCTTTTAAAGGTATGGTGAAGCTTCTTGTTATCTCATCATCCTCATCTATGCTCAAGTCTGAAAGTCTTTTTTCATACTTAAGAGTTGTTGCAACTATCTCAATTGCTGCTTCATCTTCATCCTTCGTTCCAACATTTTTCAACACTAGATTTAAATCAACTGATTTGTCTTGGCAGCTTAGTGTTGATGGTGCAAGGGTTGATTTGACTATTATTATTCCTTCTTCTTCTACATCAAATCTTAAAGTCCATGTTTCTCCGTGTTTTGCACCGTTTTCATCTTCTCCTTCAACTATGATTTCAACGTCGTGCTTTCCATCGTCTGCGTCTTCATCTATTTTAAATTTTAATGTCACTGTAGTTGTTTTTCCATCCTTTATAGTGGATATGTCTTTGTCCTCATCTATGTCTAAGTCATCATTATAGACTGCTATATTAACATCTTCCATGTCCAAATCTTTAATGGTGTTCTTCACTTCAACTTCTATTTGTATCTCTGATGCTGGGTAAACTGTGATTTTATCACCATCATCGACTGTGTCAGTGTCATCATTAACTGTTACTCTAACTTTTTTTATCACTAAATTGTTTTCTGCTTGCATGTTAAGGTTTGCTGTTGTTGTTACTTGGTTTCCTGCACTTGTGCCTGTCGCAGTTATTGTTCCTATCTTCTCTTTTCCAGAGTTCTTATCTTCAGGCACATAACCTTTCACCGTAATGCTTGTGCTTGCACCAGGTGCTAGGCTTGCGATTGACAAAGGTGTTAAAACAACTTGATATTTTGCTACTGCGCTTGAAGTCAAGGTTATTCCTGTTATCATCTCTGTTCCTGCATTTGTCACAGTCATAGTTGTCGTTGTGTTTTCTTCTCTGTCTTGAGAGCTTCCTCCAATGGTTGGCTCTGATAGTGTCATTGACCATGCTTGTCCTGACACTGTTACAGTGTAATTTTGATAAGTTGACAATTGACCATCAGATGCTATTAGGCTTACAGGAACTGCTCCTGCTGTTGTTGGTGTCCAGCTGACCACTCCTGTTGTTGGATTAACAGTCATTCCAGAAGGATTATTCGCACCTAGTGTGTATTGTACGGTGTTACCGTCAGGGTCTGTTGCAACTATTGTGTAGTTGTATGCATGCCCAACTGTTGCAGTCAATGTTGGTGAGCTTGTTACGCTTGGCGCTCTATTCACGTTTAAGACTGTTATTGTCATTGTCTCTGTGTCTGAAGAGTCTGCATCTGAAACGTTGAATCTAACATTATAAACGCCTGCATCATTGTATCCTGTTGACCAAGTATATTTGGCGTATGTGTTATTGCTGTTTGACAGCACCAGAGAACTAAAATTTCTGAACCAGGTTGTGCTTCCATTATCTGGACCTGCGCTGAGAGTTATCTCTATTTGTACAACTCCCGTTTCGTTAACGGTGACATCTGGTATTGTTGGTAGTGTTGGTTGTGCGCTTACAGAAATTATTGTTATTAAAAAAAGCGCAAAAATCATAACGAGTCTGTTCATTTTGGTATACCCCCGCGATATTATTCTATTAAAATATTGATAGTTTATGGAGTAAGATTGAAGAGTAATATTTAAATGTTTTCTTTTTTTTTCACTGCCAAGGGAAGAAAAAGACTAAAATTACTTTTTGTTAAAGTTAAACACGTCGCTGAGATCTATTTTTGACTCAGCCATATCATCAGCGCCACGCCGCCTTTTTTTATCATCAACCTCTTTTATCTCAAGCCCACCTTTCTCTGGCTCAACCCCTAATTCTTCATCAACAACTTCATCACTTCCAGATTCTAAAGCACCATCCTTTTTTGATTCATCAACAGAGTTTGATGCTAAATCTTCTTCTCCTTCTTCTGCCATCAGCTCTTTAACAGTTTTGTTAGAATCAAAAACACCCTTATAACTGGAGTCTATAAAAACTTCTTGCTCTTTAACTACGTTCCCGGATTCTTCCAAACCAGGAATATCAACCGGCAGGTCAACATTCTCTTTTGCTTTTTCAACAAAACCATCAGTTCTATCCTGATCGTCATAGGCCTTCTGAACTTTTCTAGAAGTAAAAGACATCTCTTCAGCCATCCTAACAGCTTCACTATCAGAAGACGCCATTCCACAAGTTCTTAAAGTTACAGCGAGTTTCCTAACCTGCTCGTCTTTTATATTTTCAAAAACCATAATAAAACACCTTTGTAGTATATCTTTTTGTATATTAGAAAAAATTGTTAAACTATTTATATGTTACGATTTGAAAAATAGAAAAAAAAAATGTTTTTTATTCAATGAAACACTATATTAGTTATTTTCAAATCACTAACTTGAATTGCTAGCTTCTTCACAACAATCTCAGGATTATCAGCAGATGAGTAGTCATACTCGTAAAGAAAATCCCAGCAAGAAGAACAATCACCAGGAGAAGCAACTAATAATCTAAAATTCTTGCCACCAAACCCAGTCACCATCTCAAGATCTGATACGTACTGGTCTGCAAATGTTTGACTCTCTACTTTTAAGATATTACTAACCAATTCATCACCTGTAGTGTCTGGCTCGTCAACAGTTTGAACATCAGATTCATCATCTTGGTTAGAAGTTTCTAATGGAACATCTTGACTGGTCTGCAAATCAACATTATTAGAACAAGCTGTAACTAACATAAACATGATAATAACAGATATTAGGAAATAACCTTTCACAACAATCACCTCACATTTCATTAATAAACAATCAAAACAATATAAAAATCTTTTGATAAAAAGGTATTGTCAACTCTTCGTCATCTTTGACTCTGCTTTGTATTTTATGAGATGTTTTAGCTTATCCCTTCCTAAACTTAGTTTTATCTCTGCTACTTCAGCAGGTGTTTTTCCTTTGAGGCTTTGATGTGGATTTACAAA
>JAHJQL010000081.1 GCA_018819065.1 Nanobdellota archaeon
AAAAATATTTAAATGCTGAATTCTATTTTTTTGACTAAACAGCACTATGAAAAGGATAAACATTGCTTTAAAAGACGAATTGCACGCGCAAACAAAGATAATTTCTGTGCTAAAAAACATACCCTTAACAAAATATCTAGAACAATGCATAGAGAAAGGAATGCAAGAAGACAAAAAGCTAATGGAAAAGATAAAAACACTCCGAAAAGACATGGAAAATGAAAAATAACACTATAAAAAAGAATGATGTGAAGACGAAGATAGCCTTTGTTCTAGTAATGTTATTCATAATATTCTTAACCACGTCTCAAAATGCACAAGCAGCAGGCTCAATAAAAACAAACAAATTAACACCCTCTCAACTAGACTTATGCGGAGCCTACCAATCATCTGCAAACATTACAGCAGAAGAAATATCAAACAAAGAAAATATTACATTAGAAAATGTTGTGGCAACAATAAAAATTATACCAGACAAGCCCGGAATATCAATAATAACAAATAAGACCATAAACTTGGGCAATATAAGCAATCAAAGCAACTCCCAAATAAACCCGACGTGGACGATAAAATGTGATATAAACCAAACATTAAACTACACTGCGTACGTAGAATACTCTTCATCAAACGGGTACTCTGGAACATCCCTTGACGAAGTAACAACTATGATAAATTCGCATTCAACACCAGACACGACTCCTCCAACTATAATAAATGCGACACAGTCTAAAACAATAAACCAACAATACACTCAACTATCAATTATAACAAACGAGAATACAGTATGCAAATACTCAAAATCACAAGATATAAACTACGGTTTAATGAATAATTCTTTTCAAGTAACCGGTGGAACAAACCACGTCACACAACTTAATAACCTTAATGATGGAGTGCACAGATTCTACGTGAAATGCTCAGACCCATCAGGGAATACAAATACGGATTATTTAATACAAATAATAGTAGACCAACTTCCATCAGCCAGAATAATATTAAGTTCTTCCTCACCATTAAAAGTAGGCATTGTAGAAGTTAAAGTTATACCATCAGAAGAACTACAAGCCCCTCCAATACTAGAATACTCATACAATTTTTCCACAAAAACAAGAATCTCACTATCCGAATCCGGACAAGTGTGGTTGGGAGAGTTTATCATATTAAACTCAGACAACAACAAGATAGGAGAGTTTTATTTCACAGGAGTTGACCTTACAGGAAACACCGGCACAAAGATAACTTACGGAAACTCTTTTAGAATAGACACGCAGCCACCCTCAATAATAGAACTATTCACAGCAAAAAGTGATGACTCAAGATATGTAAATCTAAAATGGTTATCACTCGATACTGATGTTGACTACTATAAGATTTACAGATCAAACAAGCCAGAAGTTACAAATCTAGACTTTTTAACAAAAACCAGCAACAACATGTTTACAGATAGAACAGCAGAAATAGGGAAGAAATATTATTACAAAGTATCAGCTGTAGATGAAGCTGGAAACGAAGGAGACTTATCTGATGAAGTAGAACTATTAACAGGAAACTCAGGAGAACTAGAATTATCAATGCTAAATGATGAATCAGGAGCCTATTTAGAAGTTTTAAATTTAAATAAGTCAAAAAATGAACGAGAAGAATCCATGAAAGAAATAGATTCTATGTTGAGTTCATTTAATGATATGCTGGAAAAAATAAGCGAGATAAGAAGTGATTTAAAAGAAGATGAAACAAAATCAAAACTCTCATTTTTAGATGAGTCTCTTAGAAATAACAAGACTGAAATTTTAAATCTCCAAAAACAACTAAACAGCTTAAAAGTCACAGATTCAAACGTAGACATTACTGGCAACGTCACCAGCATAAAAAAGAAGGTAGAAGAACTAAAATCAAACATACCAATGAGCATAAAATTAGAAGAGCCGAAATCAGTTGAGAATCAATTAACTGATCAAGACATTCACTTATTACTAAAAGATGTCTTAGAAGCAAAAAAAATAACGAAAGAAGAATCTGAAATTGATAAATATGAAAAATTCTTAAAAGAAGTAAATGCAAAGTTCGCCGTAAACACAAAATTTGTTGCCATAACAATAAACTATTTAGATGGAACTGAGAAAAAAGCAATACTCATTACAAAAGAATTATCCACAAAAGAAAAAGATAAAAACACAAGATACTCAGCAATAGAGTACATACCAAAAGACGCGATAAAAAACTCACAAGACTTATACATTGACAATAAAATAAAAATCTTAAGCAAGAATTCTTTACTGGAAGTGGACATTGACACGGATAATTATCAATATTATTACATCATAGTTTCAGAAATCAAACTAGAAAACATGTCTGAAATAAAGACGTTAATACTAGCCGACTTAAACAAGTTCACCATAGGCACATTAAACACTGGCTTAATAACAGGATTCTCAATTTCAAACGTGACAGATAAAACTGGGAATAACAGTTTGTTATACGTGGGTGTGTTGATAATTATTGTTATCTTCTTGTTTGTCAAATTCAAAAAAACAAAAAGTAGAGGAATCAAAAACAAGAAAAGTATAGCTGAACACTTCAACTCATCACTAGATCATGTGCTTGATTTGGTCTTAGGCCCAAAAAAAGATAAAAGAGTCCAAACAACAGAGCCAAGAAAATATGTCAAACCAACCAGTCAATCATCACACCCACATCAAGGAGGAAAAATAAAAGAAGAAGCTGACTCATACAAACCCTTCATCTCAGAAAATCTGTACGTAGCAGGTTTTTTTGAACCAGAAGACTCCGACACTAAACTTTTAATGTCTGAAACAGAAATCGCGATTAACAACCTAGATCTTGATAGTGCAGTCAAACTATACAAGAAAGCACATCTAAAATACAAACCAGAAGATGCTGATAAACAAGCATGTAATTTCATGAAGAGATTACACTCAAAAATATCAATACTGATAAAATTAGAACAGATAAATGGAGCTTTAACAAACAATGATGACTTAATGCTTAAACATCTTTTAACCAATTTAGAAAAACAGTACTCAGACATAATTAAGGATTCAAAAAGTGAAGAACTCCCACTTTTAAGACATGTATACGAGACTTATCATAAATACAAACAAGAAGGAAGCCAAAAAGAATACGGGCGGAATGCGGCGATGCCAAAATGAAGAACGATAAAGAGGTATGAACGATGAATCTAAAAAAAATATTAGGAGTAAAGCAAAAAAGGAAGAACCCAACAACTTCAAGATTTGAAAAAGTTGAGACTGAGATAGAAAAACTAGCAGCCCAAATAGGGGTGGTTAATGAGATGAGAAAAGCAGAGAGTGAAATGATAAATTCTACAAAAGAACAACTAGGAGAAATAAGAGGTGTGCTCTCAGCCAAAGAAAAAGAGATAAGAGAATTAAAAATAACAATTATGAAATCTGTTGAATTAGTAAACGCTGCAAAACCAGAGAAACTAATGATTGAAGCAGAAAAGCAAAACATCAAAGTAGAAACCCTCAAAAGCAAGCTAGACGTCCAAAAAGGCATATCAGACAAGATGATGAGTGAGTTGAAGAGCTTAAGAAGAGACTTAAAAGTCTTTAGAGGCTTAAAGCAAGTTATAAAGATGAGTGAAGAAGCCAGAAGTGACCTTGACATAGTAAAACACATAAAAGCAACGATTGAGCGGGACACGGATAAAGCTGCGAATATGCTAATAAAATTTCAAGAGTTACACCACGATTTTTCACAGTACAAAAAATCAGCAGACGCCATACAAGACCAGTTTCGACAACTCCTAAAAGAGTTTGACGAGCTAAGAATAAGCCTTGGCAAACCTGCAGAGAAAGAAGGCATACTCAAAAGATTCATGAAGTTAAGATTTTAAACAAACCAGACAAAAAATCACTTTGAATCATTGAATGTAAGAGGCTAAAAAATAGACTTAAGTAGATTGAGGTATAAATGTTACATATAGAACATAAAAAAACAGTGTATATGATGTTTCTAATAATGGCTATTATGCTCTTAATTAGGTATGTGCCTATGGATTCAGGTGTGACTGGCAACGTGGTGCTCTCAGGCCAGCCAGAAAACATTCTTAACACAACCACTGATCAAACAAAAAATAATGATTCATCTCAAGATATTTCTAGTGATAATTTGTCTGGTGCTCTTTCTAATAATTTGTCTGACACTTCTTCTAGTGATAATTTGTCTGGTAGCGTCTCTGATTCTGATGGTGTTGTTTTAAATGTTTCTGATAATCTGACAAACAACATCGTTGAATTAGAAAACTTAACAACGAACACGAACTTAACAGCGAACTATTCAAGCGTTGTAACGATAAAAAATAAGCGTGGAGAAGTGCTGTCGTTGCAGAAACAAGCAGCTTATTCTCAAGCATTAAACAAAGATGATTTTTTAATGGAAGATGGAACTAATATTGTGATAAACGGCGTTGTTCCAGACGATAAAATTAAAGAAATCTATGTAGATTCACAATCACAATCGCAATTACAAGATAACAGAATAACCACTAAAATAGTGGCGGCAACAACATTTAACTTTGACTATGCAAGAATAACAATTCCAAAAACTGGCAAGGTAACAAGAATAATGCGTTGCGAAAACTTTAACATCCAAAACTTTGAATGCTACCAATGGACCTTAACAAACATCAAGTTTGAAGAGAACAGCAATTACATAACATTCACAGTCAATCAATTCAGTGCATACGCCGGAGGAGACATAGAAATACTAAACGTTCAAAGCTATCCAAACGTTGGAGGAAAATGGACAGTTAAATTCACCGTCAATGGAAGCGACAACCTAACAATAACACCTATAAACGAGACAACCTTTGGAGACAATGGAGATTTAGAATTCTTAGAGATAAAATGCAACGATTATGTTGTACCATCAGAATTCAACGGCGAGTCAGTACTCATACAAGACTACGAGTGTCAAGGCGAGAGTCTTGAAATCTCAAAAGTGTTAACATCAGGCAAACACACAATCGAATTTAGATTTGGAAACGATGTCAAATACGCATTTAACGAAGCAGATAATTTATCAGTTAGCATCAATCTTAATCCTTCCATAATAGAGGCTGGAAAATATGTGGGTGTTTATGGAAACGCTTCATTTTTGAATGGAACAACTGCTTCTGATTCAAGAGTGTTAATATACATAAATCAAACACTACTAAAACTTAGCAATCTAACCTTTAACAATATATTTCTAAAATCAAACTTTACATACAATAATATGAGTGAATTCCAAAAATGGAATACCACTCAACTAACCATTGATAGTAATGGTTTTATATTATCAAAAAGTTCAGATTATAACTGGGCAAAAAAAACCCTTGTCACATCTCCTTCTGGACGAAGACATCACAGTATGGTATATGATTCCAACAACAAGTTATCAATATTATACGGTGGAGAGATATTAGGATATAGTAGAAGTAGTGAGACGTGGGTTTATAATTCTTCTGCTAATACTTGGACTAATAAAAATCCATCAAATCCACCTACGGGCAGATCATCACATGCAATGGTTTATGATGAGAATAGTAAGCTTATAGTATTATATGGTGGACAAATATCAGCCGGCTCTGCTGTTCAACAAGATACATGGACTTATAATTATAGCGCTAATGCTTGGACTAATAAGAATCCTGCAACGTCTCCTGGTTTGAGAATGGATGCTTCAATGGCTTATGATAAGAATAAAAAGGTAATAGTCTTTTTTGGTGGAGCTTCTAGCACTGGTTTAATGAATGATACTTGGATATATAACACGTCTTCAAATGTCTGGACTAATATTAGTCCAATATCATCTCCAAGCCCAAGAAAATGGGCTAGTATGGTATTTGACCAAAATATTAATCAGATAGTCTTGTTTGGCGGACAAATATCTGCAGGTGTGTCTAATGAGCTTTGGACTTACAATTTTTCATCCAATAACTGGACTCAAATAAATCAATCACTAAAACCAGTCGCTAGAGTACGCTCTGGTATGGTTTTTGATTCAGAAATTGATGTACTATTATTGTTTGGAGGAGGCAGTGACGCTAATTATGAATGGTTATATTTACTAAATGATTCTTGGAATTATTATTACTCAACTAATTCATGGGTTCAAAAAAACACTACGACAGCACCACCAAGCAGGAAATCAGCTGGATTTACTTATGATGTAAATAGCGATTTCGCTGTTTTATTCGGCGGAGAAGGTGCTGGTACTGGAAACTATCTAAACGACACGTATGTGTATGATAACACTTATTTTAATAGTGATGGTTTTGGCATCATCACTTATGATGCATTGACTCAAGTAAAATTCACAAATCTATCATGGACTCAAAACACGAACTCTAATAACAATATCACCTTGCAGGTAAGAGTCTCATCTGATAATGAGACTTGGTCATCATGGACTACCCCGATTTACGGAAACTCATCTTTTGTTAGCAGTCAGCTTAACATAGCAAGCGGCAGGTATTTGCAAATAAGAGTTAATTTAACCACAACCAATGCAGAGTCTACACCACGTCTTTATAACTTAACAATACACGCTGTTACTACAACAAACTCTGCCGGGCAATACAATTATAGCATAAGAGCGCCCTTAATAGTTGGAGAAGAATTAATAAGAGTGGGTGTTAACACGACAAACTTTTATGGTGAAACAAACCAAACACTTACAATAACACCAAATATAGAGTTTTCAACAGCCACACCAGCAGATATGAGTTACTTATCATCAAACACCCTAAACATATCAGTCGATGTCGCAGTCACTGCTTTCTCAAACATAACATACAGACTGTACAACTCTTCAGGGCTTATAAACGAGACAATATTCTTCACACCCACTTACTCAATAAGCTATGCTGGATTAGACTCAGCGGAGAAAGAATACTTTTACAACGCCACAATAAAAGACGCGACAGGCTTTCAAAAAACTACAGAGACAAGAACAGTTGTTCTAGACACAACATACCCTTCTGTAAGCCAAGCACTCTCATCAGACAACGTTGACATGAACTTTGAACAATTGTCAATAATAGCAACATCTTCAGATAAATATCTAGGGGTAATAACTGTTAATGTGACTCAGCCAGACAACACAAGCATACTTTACACTTCAAGCAACAACTTCACAGCAAACTTCACCCCAACACAGCCAGGTCTACACACTGTGAAGACTTCATCACAAGACTTAGCCTTAAACACCAATACAACATCAACCTTAAACTTCACAGCTAAGAGCTTTACAACCGGCAGCTTCTCATCTTCACCAGGTGATTTTAACATCCTAAACACTTCTGCGGAGTACCCATACACATTCACAATAAGCTTCAACCTCACAAACATCGGCAACTCTTCAATGTACAACCCTAACGTGTCGCTAATATTCTCTGGGTTAAACTGGGCGTCAAACTACACAAACAACACGTTTTACTGTCAAAACAACACACCTTCAAACACTTGCAGAGGAGACATGTTAGTAACAATTCCAGCGTCAGCACCATCAGATGTTTACACAGTCAACATAATTGTGAGGTGGACAAATCCAAACATGACACTGTCTCAACTAAGCAACCCGTTAGTCATAAACGTGTTTGACGTTGTCGAGATAAAAGTTTCAAATCAAACAATCAGTAAAACAGTGCAGCATGGCACGCAGGCAAACACCACTTTTTTTCAGATAAACTCAACAGGAAACACATTCACAGACACGATATACTATAACATTTCAGGAGGAAACCTGAATGTGACTTGGGTCAACTTCACACCCCAGTCAGGAACATTCCTATTGTTTTCTGGAGGGCAAAAGAATGTAACGCCAATCATAACAGTTCCAACAGGCGCCGACCCTGGAAACTACACAACAAACATATCAGTATTCATGGGAAGCACTCTCAAACAAACAATACCTCTAAACATAGAGGTGCCGCCTGGTTACACCTGGACGGTGTATGATGGCTTGCCAAACACATTGTTAGAGCCAGGGGTTTTTGGAGTTTTATTAGGAAGCATAATTTTAAACAACACGGGAAACGTCCAACAACAATTCTTCAGCATTGATAATTCTACAATCATAGGGATAACCCCGTCAGGGTTTCAGAATGTTTCAAAACAAGAAATCCTAAACTTAAGCGTGTTAGCAAATGTTCCTGAGAATCAAGAACCAGGATATTATTCTTACAAAATAACCATTTATACAGTTGAGAACTCCTCAAACCAACAAATATTAGTAAAGTACTATGACTTAATGAACAGGCCGCCGATAGTTACAAACGTCAATACATCATTTGCAAACCCTGAGATTAACAGAGTTCTAAGAATTAGCGCGTCTATAAATGATCTCCACGGTGTAAGCAGCGCGTGGATTAACCTAACAGCTCCAAACGCTGCAAAACAAAGAATTAACATGACTTTTGACGGCTCAAAATATTACGCTGATGTCACACCCACACAGCAAGGAACATACTATTACACGATATCATCAAATGATACAAAGAGCATCCAAAACACGACTGCAAATTATAATTTTACAACAGTCTCAAAAGTGACTTCAACACTAACGCTAAGTCAGAATACGACTGTTGTGGCTGGCATAACTCAAAATGACAATAATAGTTTCATACTCACACTAAACTCTTCTAATAATGATGTGGCTACAGCTTACAATGCAGCGATAAATGTTACCATTCCAACTGGGTGGACAGTGAGCCCCAATAATACAATTATAGGCAGTCTTAATTACTCAACCTCAAACACAACGATGTTTTCTATATATGTTCCTAAAGGAACACTAGCTGGAAACTACACCCTTTACTTCAACTTATCATGGACTAACCCTGATGATACTAAAAGTGCTTCTGTAAAATCTTTCATAGCGCAGATAAGCTCAAACCGGATAATGAATATGAGCAATGAATCATCAATAATAATACAGCACAACACAACTTACTCTTATCCTCTACTAATACAAAACATTGGAAACGATGTGCTTAGAAACTTTTCACTAACATGTATTAGCGGTAGTTGCTCAAACTTTACAATTGCTTACAACCAAACAGGCTTTAACATATCAGCAGGTGCTAACGCTACAACGATTGTTAATATCACCACTCCATTTGGTTTTTCACCCGGAGAATACAACTTTACAATAAACGCTTCATCTGACGATCAAGAAACGATGTACTTTAACATCACAGTGCCGCAGAACACTACATGGGTGAGAGTGCCCTCTAACATCTCACTTGCTGTGGGTGCAAACTACAAGTCAACTCTAGGGCCAATAAACATAACAAGCACGGCAAATCTAAACATCACAATTCTTGGAGTTTCATCAAACAATTCAATAGTGTCGCTAAACCAAACAACGATAAACCTTGTTTTTGGAGAAACAAAGAGAGTGTTGCTTAACTATACGGCGCCAACGCAGCCCAATAATTACACTGTGTACATCAACTTTACAAATTCAACATTAGAAACACCATTTTTGACAACGAATGTTTCGTTCCAAGTATTAAACTACTCAGTCAACCTAACAATGGTTAATTATAGCAATAACAGTGGCGTGGCGACTAATGAAATCTTAACTCTTCAAGCTGTTGCTTTGTATAATGGACTGCCACTCATAAACAATATAAGTTTCCAAGCATACATCGATGATTCTTTGTGCAATATAACTTTTAATAACTACTCAACATTCTGGGAGTTGAATTGCACAGCTCCAAACGTTAGTGACGGACGATACCATAACGTAACTCTAATTGGGACATTTGAAAATTATAGTGCAGTCTATGAATCAACTCTTTACGACAGCTTGTTTTATAGGGATGTTACAGCGCCAATCTTTGTCCAGACAAACCAGACTAACGTGTTAGCAGGTCAAAACAATAATTTAGTGGTCAACATAACAGATAACGTTAACATATCACGAGTCTGGGCTGAGGTGATACACCCAAACAAAACCTCACAAAACATATCACTAAGCGAATCAGCAGGGCTTTACACTTTCACTCTTGAAAATCTTTCTCTTGGAGATTATGATGTTTTAATATTTACAAATGACACTTCAGGAAATCTAAGAAACACCACCACGTGGTTTGAGTCATACACTCCAATCAACTTTTCAGGCAGGGTAAAAGACCCTTTAAACTTAGGTGTTGATGCAACATTTGAATTTTACAGGCCAAACACTACAACCCTGCTTTACAACGTAACACAGAACAATGTTGCAGGTTACAACGTAACAACAGGCGCGATTCACAAGAGAAAATATGACTTAGTCATAAAAAACCAAGTCGTAAATATATTCTTAAGAAATGTAAGCATAGATGAGAACTCATCAGACATAATAGACTTTTACACACTAGGAAGCACAAAAGTTCTCGATTTATCATCGTCATACGTTCCACTCATTGGAATTGCTGCAAGAACCAACCTCTCCAATAAGGGAAACATAACCTTGAACTATTCTGGACTATCGGTTGGAAACAAGAATAATGTATACATTTTCAGATGTTCAAACTGGACTTACACAGCAGCAGCCAACACGTGCAACGAAGCATGGAGTTTATTAAGCAACGTGACGAGAAACTTAATTGCAAATACCGTGACAGCAGAGATTGAAGGATTCTCAGCATACGTGGCAAGTGAATTCATCCCGCCAACGAGTTCTGGAGGTGGAGGAGGAGGCGGAGGAACCGGTGGAGGCGGAGGTGGAGGAGGCGGAAGCCTAGAAGTAAAAGAGCCAGAAAAAGAAAGTCCAGGATTATTCCCACAAAAACTTATTAGTGTAAACCCTAAATCTTTGCACAAAAAACTCTACCCAGGAGAAAAATCCGAAGATATAATCAACATTGAAAACGACTGGAACGAATCTCTCGGGCTTGAGCTAATCGTTGCGGGAAACATATCAAAATACTTATTTGTGGAAAACAAGTTAACACTGCTGCCAAGCTCATACTCTTTAGTCCTGACAAACTTTTCAATACCAATCGATATCGCCTCAAAAGACGTGTCAGGAGAGATAATAATATCCTCAGAAAACAAATCACTCAATGTCAGCGTTTCAATACCAGTATTCCTAAACATTCTTGAAAAAACTAGAACCTACAAACTAGAGGTAAACCCGTCAAAACCAGGATATAATCTTGGAGAAGAAATATTCTTTGACATAAACATAATAAGCCTTGGAATAGAAAAAGGAATATACGGACATCTGAATTACTCAATAGTTGACACTAAAAATGATGATGTAATGTTTCAGGGTTTTGAAGAGATAATATCTGTAAACCCAAGCATAACCATCCTAAGAAAGGTCGAAGTTGACAATCTAATCGAAGGAGAATACTTAATAGATTCAATATTCTTCTACAACGACAATGAGCGAGAATTAAACTCAACTTCTAAAAAAACATTTATAGTTACAAAATCTTTATGGGGTCAATTCTTAGTAATCCTAAGAATGAAATATTACGGTGTCTCAGTGTTCCAAGCACTGCTAGGACTGCTTGGAATAATCGTCCTATTCATATTCTATCGTGTTTATAAGACTATAAAATACAAATTAAGCAAATATAAAGTAGTGATAAAATACTCAAAACTGCCAAAAAAAGGAAAGAGATCCGCCTGGATTGGAAAACTAGCGGATTCTCATAGAAAAGCATACATGGAACTAGACAAACTTCAAATGCACACACTAATAGCCGGCTCAACAGGATCTGGAAAAACATTTGCAGCACAAGTAGTAATTGAAGAAGCGCTTCAAAAAGAAGTCGCCGTCCTAATCTTTGACCCAACAGCGCAATGGACTGGCTTCTTACAGCAATGCAAAGAACAAATAGTGCTAGACCACTACGCCGATTTTGGAATGAGCAACAAATCAGCCAAAGCATTTAACGGGAACATAAGACAGATTAATGATCCAAACGAAGAAATAGACGTAGAGAAATTTATTAGGTCTGGAGAGATAAATGTGATAACGATGACTAAACTCAAAGCTTCAGACATTGAACAAGTAGTTGCAAACACGATTGAATCAGTTTTCAAAGCCGGGCTTGAAGAAACTAAGAACCTAAAATTACTTCTGATATACGACGAAGTTCACAGGCTACTGCCAAAGTTTGGAGGTAAAGGAGAAGGTCTAAAACAAATAGAGAGAGCAGCAAGAGAATTTAGGAAGTGGGGAGTTGGACTAGTTCTCATATCACAAGTACTTGGAGACTTTGTAGAGGAGATAAAAGCAAACATTAACACAAGCATACAAATGAAAACCAAACATGAAGGAGACTTAAACAGGATAGAAAAACTCTTCGGCATAGATATCTTCAGGTCAATAAACTCAGCATCAATAGGAGTGGGTCTCATTCAAAACGCGGAGTTTAACGAGGGAAGACCATACTTTGTAAACTTTAGACCAGTCATGCACTCAATCAAAAGACTGGATGATAAAACAATTGCAGAGTACAACAAATACAACAGAATGCTTGATGAGCTTGAAGACCAATTAAAGCAATTCAAAGAGCGTGGAGTCGACGTTTTTGACCTAGAAATAGAGCTTAAACTCTCATTAGAAAAAATAAAAACCGGAGAATTCAACCTGGTCAGGATATACATAGAATCCTTAAAAACAAAGCTAGACCACCTGTCAAAAAAAGCAAAATTCAAACTCATCAAAAAAAAGTTGGCGGCAAAGAACAAAAAGAAGAATAAAAAGAAGAACAAAGACGAAAAACAACCAGGAAACAAAAAGCCTAAAAGCAAAAAAACGAAAGAAGACGAAGAAAATGTTGAGAACAAAGAAACATGAATGCAGACAATCACGATGAGGACGATTCCAAACACAGAAAACCATTTCAAATACTGATAATCTTAATATCCGCAACATTGTTCTTCTCGATGTTTGTAACTATGTTTTTGTATGTACAAGAATCTGATTTACTAACAGGCAAAGTTGTAAGTCACGAAGCCAGAGGCGGATACGTTACGCAAATAGACCTATCACAAGAAGCATATACTTTCTGGGAGGGGTACTACGGAAACCTAACAGCCAACACGACGCAGTATTATTGCGGAATGACGCTAAACACTGACCAGACAAATCTATCAATGCATGGAACAACAAATATTTCTGAGTTGTTTCTTGGACTAAACAAGTGTTTCAACACAGAAATATACATCACAACTTCAGAAGCGCATATGAACACAACTGTTTATCCAATACTTGCCGGCAGAAACTATCTTAACGGAATGACTGCAGCCACAGGCACAGAGCTAGATGCTTATTACGATTTTGACAAGTCTAAATCAGCCTATCCAAGAATAAGCGTTGTTAGCGGCACAATCACCTTTCCAAGCTCCGTTACATCAACTTTTGAAGTAGGAGACAACAACCTGACAATTCCAACGCAGAAGATGAATTCTGTATTAGGAGAATACAAGCTAGGAATACTCAAAGACGCGTATGGAAACGTTGTTTTTGTAGTAAATATTGAGAGCGGCAGACTATCATTTTCAGGCACACCCTCAGATTTTGAATTCATGCTACCAGTCTCACCACTAAGAACACTAAGATACTATTTTTTCCAAGACCCAACAGATGACTGCGGGTTTCCAGCAGGACTAGGACCATACGACGCAGTACCAGGAACTCCAACACTCATAGACATTAAAGATGAAGTAGACGTCTCTTTAGTGGTCAATGTTATCACCCCTACAAACGTATCTTTTGCTGTGACTAACACTTTTAACACGCCAATCTGTGCGTATAACCCTTCTGAAGAAGGAAAAATAGCCCTTGACAAATTCATTTACATCAACCCATCAAAACCAACGATGGACAACCAAAACTATACAGAGATAAGAATACACTATGAGGCCGCAGAGTTTTTCTACAAAGACATATATGAAGAAACACTAAGGCTTTATCGGTGGAATTCAACTTTTTACACGTGGGACTTGCTTGAGATAAGCGGTGTTGACACAAACAATAACTATGTATGGGGCATCACAAAAGAGTTTGGGCTGTTTGCAATAGTTGGCTCTAACACCACAATAATAGTCATTCCTCCATCCAACGAGACCCAGCCAAGAAGCAGCGATGGAGGAGGCGGTGGAGGCGGAGTATTTATTGATCAGACAGAAGAAAATATTTCTTCCTGTACGGAGAACTGGATTTGCAGCCAATGGAGTCCTTGCAGAGAAAACGGTGTGCAGGAAAGAACTTGCTTTGAAGCTAATAACTGCACAACAGCGCTTTTGAAACCAGAAACATTACAGTTATGCCTGTACAACCCTAGAATTGAAAAACCAGTACTTGAAAGGCCTGACTTAATACTAGTGGAAAGATCTGAGTTGTTCTCTTTAAAAGCATCAAGAGTGTTTGATAACCTGACAAGAATAACCCCTCAAGACGCTGGATGGAGAATTAATAAGTATTCAGTCTTATTCCTATGGATATTCATCATAGCGGCAGCGAGCATGATACTACTCATTATTTACATTGACTTGAAGCGTCCAATACTAGAAGTTGGCCGTGAAAAAGAGTATGAGCGCAAGCTGCCTAAGTGGAGAGTTTTAAAAATTATAATGATAACTCTAATACTACTATTAATAATTTCAACAATCTTATTCATCTACTATGTCAAAGTAAAGCAAGATCATTATATAAATTTAAATGTGGAATTTAGCGATGAAGGGCTATTTACCAAAGAAGTCTTTATGGCTGTCAAATCTGCATTAATCAACAAAGAGCATCAATTAAAGCTTGAGCAGTCAAAAGAGTTACTCATAAAAAACGGCACAAAAGAGTATTTCAAACTCAACCTTCCTTTATTCCTAAACCAAGACATATACGAGATAATGATAAGCGCCTCGTACTCAGACTTTGAATGGGGTGATAAACAGCAAGTACTCGTTGAAAACCTGAAAATACCTCTTGAATGGTACTTAATCTACTCCCTGATAATATTGTTATTCGCAGTCACATTATACACAAACATTTACTATAAGAGAAAGCTTATGAAAGAAAAGCTTAAAAGAGAACAAAAGGCTAAAAGCGCTAAGGAGTCCCAGCAACCCAATCCAGCAGATCAGCAAAAGTGATTTATAAAAACATTCTAAAGTACTGTTTAGTACTGTTTAGTTTAATAGTGGCAATAATTTTTAATAATATTTAATAACTTCTTTGTAATTCCGGTACAATATGAAGAAGATAGCAGCACTAGATTTTGACGGAACTCTAAGCAAAGGCTACATCTCGATGGAGTTTTTAGACTACCTTTTTAATAATAAACTCTGCAATCCTAACATATACCAAAAACAGATGAACGCACTTGACAATTACAATTCAAAAAACATTTCTTATAATGACTGGTGCAAGGAATGGGGGATTTTATGGGCGCAAGGCCTTAATGGACAATCAGTAAGCCAAATCAGTGAAGCGGCAGAAACATTCTTTGAAGGTTTTAAGAATAATATATACTCTTCATCTCCAAAGCTAGTATCGTTGTTAAAAGAGAAAGGATACGAGACAGTCATTTTATCAACAGGCGCAAAAGAAGTTGTTTCTCTAGCAGCAGATTACTTAGGAGCTGAGAAAACTTATGCGACTAGAATAAGCGTTCGTGATAAAACCTATTCTGGAAGGTTGCTGACTGACTTTCACCTGCCAAACGGAAAAAGGAATTTTATAAGTAAACTGAAAAAGACCAATATTTACTCCTGGGATGACTCCATGGGTTTTGGAGACTCAACCCATGACATAGAAGTGCTTGACTCTGTTGAAATAGCTGTGGCCTTAAATCCTCAAGAAATACTTACAAACATAGCAGAAAAGAAACATTGGCAAGTTTTCTCACATAAAGATGTAGTCTATAACATGAACAAATTACTTTTTTGATAGTGACAATAAATATATAAAGAACCAACTCATCTCTTTTTATATGGCGAAAATAACTAAGATAATAGCAAGACAAGTACTTGATTCTAGAGGAAATCCAACGGTTGAAGCAGAAGTATTCACAGAAAAACATTCCGCAAGAGCAATAGTGCCCTCAGGCGCAAGCACCGGAACACACGAAGCACTTGAACTAAGAGATGGCGAAAAAGAGTATGGTGGAAAAGGAGTTAAAAAAGCAATTGAAAACATAAAAAGAATAGAAAGCTTCTTGAAGGGAAAAAGTGTTTTGAACCAGCGAGAAATAGACTTCTTAATGATACAACTTGATGGTACAGATAACAAGACTGAACTTGGAGCAAATGCGATACTTGCAGTAAGCATGGCATGCGCAAGAGTTGCAGCTCTTGAAAATGGACAACAGTTGTTTGAATACTTAAACAATTTGGCTGGAGACAGAAAGATGTGCTTGCCAACACCATTCATGAATATAATAAACGGAGGATTGCATGCTGATAATGCTCTTGACTTTCAAGAATACATGATAGTGCCGCAAGGAAAAACCTTTGCAGAATCATTGATGATTGGCTCAGAAGTTTATCATGAACTAAAAAAAGTGTTGAAGAAAAAAGGATTATCAACATGTGTTGGTGACGAAGGAGGATTTGCTCCAAACCTTGAAAAGTATGACGAGCCAATAGAGTTAATACTTCAGGCTGTCAAAAACCTTGGTTATGAGAAAAAAGTCAAGATAGCAATGGACGTTGCAGCATCAGACTTTTATAAGAACAAAAAATATGTTGTGCAAGGAAAAGAACTCTCAAGTGATGAGTTGGCAGAACTCTACAAAGGGCTCGTAAAGAAATATCCAATCATATCAATAGAAGATCCATTCAACGAAGAAGACTTTGAAGCGTTTTCAAAATTCACGAGAGATATGCATGAAAAGATAAACATAGTCGGAGACGACCTGCTTGTAACAAACGTTGACCGAATAAAAAAAGCGACGTCAGTCAGCGCCTGCAACGCACTGCTTTTAAAAGTCAATCAGATAGGAACACTAACAGAAGCGCTAAACGCTGCAAAGATGGCTTTTAGAAATAACTGGGGCATAATGGTTAGTCACAGAAGCGGAGAAACTGAAGATTCATTCATCGCAGACCTATCAGTTGCACTTGGATGTGGTATGATAAAGTCAGGTGCTCCATGCAGAGGAGAAAGAACTGCTAAGTACAACCAATTGTTAAGAATAGAAGAGTATTTGAGTCAAAAATAACATTTTGACTGCTTCTTTTTTTTTTAGAAAGATATATTAATCCTTAAGTATCATAAACTGAATATATGGGTACAATCTTTAGGCCAAACAACAAAAAGGTGATGCAGGTAAGTCTGGTAAAGATAGCGTCATTTGTGCTTATCTTCATCGTAATACTAGTAATACTCCAGTTGGCAGTGGGACTTAGCGTCTTTACAGATATTCTGGCGCCTTTTGGAATCACAATTGACGGTTCAGACGCGTTGTTATGGTCGATAATATTTATCTTCATGGCTTCTTTGCTTGTACTTGCATGGATATACCTATCAATAATTAATGAGCGATACGAGTTTTTCGATGACAAGCTGATAGCTTATAAAACTGCTTTGTTAGTGTTTTCAAACTCAAAAGAAATATCGTATCAGAAGATATCAAAGGTGTGGTTCGAAAACAAAGGGTTCTTCGACGGATTATTCAACACAGGAACAATCATCCTGGACTTAAGCAGCATGACTGAAAAAGAGCTAAGGATGAATTACATGGACAAGTTAGACCAATCAGCTGACTTGATACAGCAAATACTGCGGTCTTACCAGCTAAAGACCCAGGCTGTATACACTGAAAAATACAAGATTGACGGGATACTAAGCAGAGGTGGATTATAGAATATTCACATAAAACATAAACTATATAAAACCAGTTAGTTATTCTTAATTTTCATGGTTAAAAAAGAGGATGTTTTAAATGCGTTGAAGAATGTCTTAGATCCTGAGATAGGTATAGATATAGTGAATTTAGGACTCGTCTACGACGTCAGGGTAAAAGATGATTTTGTAGATGTTGAACTCACGTTGACGTCTCCAGGATGTCCAGTGGCACCACAAATACTTGCAGATGCAGAGTCAAAAGTAAAGAAGATAAAAGGAATAACTAAGGTGAAAGTTGAGTTCGTATTCGACCCTCCATGGACGCCTGATAAAATGAGTGACGAGGCAAGGATGCTTCTTGGAATATAAAATTTAATAAAAGACAATAAAGAAAAATAAAAAAATAATGAAAAAATAAATTCTATTTCTGACCCGTCACCAAGAAGTTATACCAAGGTTTCTGAGTCTCTATCAAGTTGCCCGAATCAGCATCAATTAGTGCTGAGTGTCTAACCTTAATAGGTATAATACCCACAATTCTTCCTTGATAGTCCTTGCTGACTTCGTATGACAATCGTCCACCGTCTTTTAACTCTATCCTGTCATACTTTTCTCCAAGAACTTCTCTTGCCCTCTCCGCAGCAACGCTAGGAAGTATTTTTACTTCTAACTCTCGACCGTCACTACTCTTAACATAGAGGCCTGATTCTTTGCTGACAATCTCTGCTCTTGTAGTTGCAACGACATCTTCGTCTTGAAGACTCAGTTCAAGGTTGCTGTAGTCACTCTTTATAAGAATATTTCTGCTTTGGCCTTCTTTTGTTGTTGGTACTAATATTCCTTCCTGTAAGTCAGCATAGATTTCTTGGACATCATTAGAGTTTTTAGTCTTTACACGAATAGACATGTCACCAGGAGTGTAAGTGATGCTTTTAACACCCATATTTGTTTCTTGTCCTTCACTCTTCATGGTTGGAGAAGAGATATAGCCTTCACCACTAATAACATATCCACTTGATGTACTGTCAAACTCAATAACAGGGTTTAATACCTTGTCAACTATGAAGACAGCTGTTTGTCCGTCACTCTTCTCAAATCTTAAGACGTAGCCAAAAACGTTTTTTGAATCACCAGTTTTTATAGTGAAGTCTGTTCCTATGCTACTAGGCATTAATCTGTTAGAATCAATTGTCGGATTTTTAAGCATCAAATTCTGATTTGTAGCTGTTACTTTTGCTTCCCAAAACACTTGACATCCGCTAGCCTCAGGGTTGTCTATTGTTCCTGTGCTGCAAATGGTTAGACCGGTAATGCTATGTAGATTTATTCCTAATCCTGTTCCTTCAACTGATACTTTTGAATTCTTTTGCATT
>JAHJQL010000015.1 GCA_018819065.1 Nanobdellota archaeon
CGACGATGAATTAATTTAGAAACTCAAAACTAGTTTACAAAAACAAGTTTTGAAAAAAGGTCTTATAACCGACCACATTTAAAAAGAAACTAAAAATTTCACAAACTAAAAAGTGTCAACTAATTTCGGACTTATTCAGTTAATCGTCGAGTCATTAAAAAAAAGAAGTTAGGGGTTTCTCGTCATTAAAAAACATCCTTTTTCTCAACAAATCCGAAAAATATATAAATCACTGTTTAGAAAATTTAGTTTTATGGCACGTGAAGGTAAAGATTCGGACGGATTTGAGTCGGTTTACGACGGTGAAGGAAGAGAAGAGCTTGTTGAAGACGACGAAATAAGCCCAGAAGAAGAAGCGTTCATGACAGGGTATGATGACATATCTGAAGACAAGAAAAAAGACGAAGACGATGACGATCATTACGAAAAAGCATTTGAAAACGTCGGAAAAAAGAAGAAATAAATTTTACGAGGGAAAATCGGTTATCCCCCAGCTAAAGCATGGGGGTCTTCATCGCCGATTTTCAGAATTAAAGTCTTGTTTGTTTTGTGCTCGACCAACTATTTGATTTCTCTATGTAATGTCTTATTGTATCTGCACTTACATTGCCTACGCTTCTGTACATTGTTCCCCTATTCCAAATATGTGCATACTTCTTTAGGGAAGAATGACAAAAATTCGACGATAGTCGGCTATCCCCGACCTAAAGGTTGGGGTATTACGCTTGACTATCTTAAAAGTCGAATTTTTGTTATTTTAAAGCTCATACTAACACCAAATTCGCTGTGTAAAGATTTTAGAAATAGTTTAATAGAAAAATCTTACGATTTTTCTAAACGCCTCTAAAGGGCTACGCCTGTATCACACCAGTTAAAAACAGAAGCTAAAGCAAGGTCTTAGGGGAGTTTTCGAATAAATATTTACTCTTCTTTTTTCTCTCCCTGTTTCTCATTAACAAGCGTCTTATATGCGTTGATAAACCCTATTGGGTCGAAATTGTCCTCATTATCATAAAACTTTTTCAAAGGGATCATGGATGCCATGAGTTGGATATAGTATATGCTCATATTGTGCTTTTCCATTATAGGTATCATGGTGTATGGTATACTCATATTTTTTTTGTTTGATGGATCACAAAATAAGTCTCCATATGTAACTGCATAATGCATAATCATATCTGTGTTGGATGGTGATAGCTGTTCTGAAATTCGGAATATCTTTTCCAGACTCGTATTATCATTTTCTAGTTTGGGTATGATTTGATACATAGGATAGCTTGATAATATCTCTCCTAGTTTTTTTCCTGCTGCCAAAAGGTCTCCTTGAGTGTAACCTATTTCAAGAAGATGTGCAATGTTTTTTTTCACTTCACTTCCTTGAATTATTTCAGGGTCCACTATTTTTGCAAGGTCGTCATACTCATTTGCTGTCATATATTTTTTTATTCTTTCAATTATATTTAATGTTTTATCTTCATCAGTGAGATCATCATGATGAAAATTGTATACATTAAAATATTTTAGAAATAAAACATCTTCAGGCCTTTCTTCTATGAATTTAACTTCGAAAGATTGTATATCCCTGCCTATGTCTTTCTCTTTTGCTATATTGTTAGCCTTATCATATCTCTGGACAACTTTCTTGAAATCCTCGACAGTCTTCACTTCTCCAACAAGAAAAACATTATTGTTTGGATTGTCTATCTGCTTGGCTTTATCAACCAGGTCATTCCAGTCCTTGACCTCAAAATTCCTTTTTGCATAACCCAACGCATAATGTGTTGGTTTGTCTGTCATCTTGTATATTTCGACAAAATCTGCTGTATTTTCAACAGCATTAAAATACTGATAAGCATCCTCTCTTGTTTCATCATTTCTCGGATTCCCAAGCACAAGGTCTGCAAACCCCTTGAACTTTTCAATGTCGCCATTCAGATATTCTTTAATCTGTTTATGATATTGGTTGTCGAGGGTTTCATTAATTTTATTGATATCTTTAAATTCCAATTCAGTTATTGCTTTTAATGATGTCATCCCAAAACTTATATATGGATAACTATCATAATCATCCTTCTTTTTTGATGCAAATTCCAGCGCGACAGTCCAGTCATCAAAACCTTTAGGAATATCATACGTGTAGATTTTTTTCGATGATTGCGAAATGTTGCAAAGTTTTCCTATAACTTCAGTTATTTTGACATTTGGCAAGAAATATTTTTCGCTATGGCATTGGCCCAAAAATATTTCTTTAATGTCTCCATCACCCTCTTTCCATTCTGAAAGCTTTTTTCCATATTTCTCTAAGATTTCCTGAGAAAAGTTAAATATTTTGTCTTTGAATGAAGGCCAGTCATGTATGTTGCCCTGAAAGAATTTGTGCTCTTCAATTGCATTAAATACCCTTTCGAGGCCTGACAATGTGAGAGATATTTTTGACTGATATTCAGACATTGTAGAAATTATATTTTGAGATCTTTTTGTTGGAATTTTTTCATCTATCTCGATGAGTTTGAGTATTGAATCCATCTTTCCTTTTGGTGTTTGAGGGACATCTTCATATGAAAGTTTGTCAAGAATCTTTTCTGCACTTATGATGTCCTGTTTTGAGTATTTTTGTACTATATCAAATGCTTTTTTCAGCCCGAACATTTTCTTAAGCTTTTTGGTATAATCAAGAGAGATCATTTTCTCACTGATTTTTTCAGTGGCATCAGCACTTTTGCTATTTATATCGCTATGCATATCTTCTCCTGTTTTTGTAACATCTTCTTTAGAAAGCAATTCTTCAAGCAAGCCTTGTCCCATTTTAAACCCCAAAACCTTTTGAACAGTCCTTCGAACAGTTCTTAAAATATATACAACATGATTGAGGATAAATGTTTTGATTTATAAAACTTATCATTTTAACCATTTCTGGATAGAAACATTTTTCGTTATTTTATTTCTCGATATGAAAAACATAATAATTTAGTAGTCAGGAAGTTTTCTTTCAGAGATTTCTTTTATGACTTCACTGATGAATTCATCAACTTTCTTTTCACCATGAACTTGGTTGTTAAAAGTTCTAACAGCAACAGTCTTATTCTTCTGTTCGTTCTCACCAACAACCAAAATATAGTTTATCTTTTCAAGCTGTGCTTCCCTAACTTTTTTCCCTATTGACTCTGTTCTGTCATCAACATCTACTCTTATGCCTAATATTTTCATCTTATCTGCAACGCTGCAGGCATAGTCTGAGAACTTATCAGAAACAGTGAGTACCTTTATCTGCACTGGTGATAGCCAAAGAGGCAGTTTTCCTGCGAAGTGCTCAATCATGACGCCCATGAACCTGTCAACAGATCCAAGAAGCGCACGGTGTATCATGACTGGCTGGTGTTTTACTCCGTCTTTTCCTTCATAGGCTAGTTTGAACCTTTCAGGCAGGTTAAAGTCCAGCTGGATTGTTGCGCACTGCCAATTCCTTCCAAGACTGTCCTTTACATGCAGGTCAATCTTTGGGCCGTAGAAGGCTCCGTCTCCAGGATTAACCTTGTACTTCAAATTATTTTTTTTCAAAGCATTCTCAAGAGCAATCTCTGCTTTTTCCCAAACTTCTTTAGAACCCATAGCCTTATTCGGTCTTGTGCTTAACTCAAGGTGATACTCCATCTTGAATGTCTGCTTGTAAATCTTGTCTGTAAAGTCGAGGAGTGATTTTATCTCAGACTCAATCTGGTCCATGGTGCAGAATATGTGTGCGTCGTCTTGTGAGAACTTCCTAACTCTCGTAAGCCCCCCAAGCACTCCTTTTAACTCGTTTCTGTGAAGAGGTGCAAAGTCGGCTATTCGAAGCGGCAAGTCCCTGTAGCTCTTTGTGCTGTTTAGGTACATGAGACAGTGTGACGGGCAATTCATTGGTTTTAATGCAAACTCTCGTCCGTCAACATTAAGTATGAACATGTCTTCTTTGAAATGATTCCAGTGTCCAGATGTCTCCCAAAGAGCCTTGTCATATACTAGCGGGGTTATTACTTCATCATATCCTCTGAGTCTGTATTCTTCTCTTAAAAACTTGACTAACTCATTATAGATTATCGTTCCTTTTGAGAAGAAAAATGCGCTTCCAGGGCTGTACTCGTGGAATGTGAACCATTCAAGTTCTTTTCCAATCTTTCGATGGTCTCTTTTTTCTGCTTCTTTTTGCAACTCTGTAAACTTGTTTAAATCCTTCTTGTCTGGAAAGCTTACACCATATATTCTTTGAAGTGATGTGTTCTTTGCATCTGCCCTCCAATAAGCTGATGATACTTTTGTAAGCTTAAAAGCCTTAATCATTCCTGTGTTTGAGACGTGTGGTCCTCTGCATAAGTCTTTAAATTCTCCTTGTTCATAATAGGTTATCTTCTCGTCTTTTGGCAGCTCTTTTATCAGCTCAACTTTATACTTGTTGTCTTTGAACAGCTTTAATGCCTTTTCACGATTTACTTCATACCTTTTAACTTCTAAGTCTTCTTCAACGATTCTTTTCATCTCGTTTTCTATCTTTTCTAAGTCTTCAGGTTTGAGCGGCTTTGTGTCGATATCATAGTAGAATCCTCCTTCCACAGTTGGTCCTATCGTAAGTTTTGCTTTTGGAAAGAGCCTAAGAACTGCCTGTGCTAAGACGTGTGCTGTTGAGTGGTGGAAGACTTCTTGGCCTTTGTGAGTGTCAAAAGTCAATATGCTTATTTTAGAATCCTTGTTTATCGGTCTGGTCAAATCGACTAATTCATCGTTGATGCTTGCAGCCAGAGCGACTCTTGCAAGCCCTGGCCCGATGCTCTCCGCAATCTCTTTTGCAGTTACTCCTTTATTATATGATTTCTTTGAACCGTCTGGAAATGTTATCTTAATTTTTTCAACCATTCTTATTCAACCTCTAATATTTTTATATCTATAATACTATAATTTAAATATTTATTGATAGAAATATTTATTTAGATACTCTTAAAAACAAAGAAGGAATTCTTGGTTAAACCTTGTATTGGTACGTGTTTCTCTTTCCTGTGTTCTTATACTTTATTATATTTGTTTTTCTAAGTTTCTTAAGAGACATAGTCACTGAGCCAATCGATACTTTTAGTTTTTCAGATATATCTCTTGATGTAAACCACTTGCCTTTGTTCTTACATAGAAAATCATATACTTCTTGTTGTCCCATTAAAAATTACCTCCAGTGATTTTTGTGGGTCTCAAAAAGACATAATCTTTTTGTTGTCCCATTAAAAATTACCTCTTCTAATTTTGTGTTTAATTTACCCCTTGTAATTGTTATCATCTATCTACTATATAAGCTTTTCTATAAGATTAGTATGACCAAACCTGTAATTATTAATAATGAGCCGACAACGATTGCAATCCACGCAATCTTTTCATCAGTTGGTAGTTTTATGAAAAAAGTGACTAGCCTCGTATAATATTGGTTTATGGTGTTGGATAACTGGTTTAGCTGCATCTGTAGATTAGACATAATAATATTTCTTCAGAAAGAAACTATATAAACTTTACCAATTACTCTTAAATAGTGCTAATGATGCTTAAGCCTTGACACTTAGTCACTTTATAAGTGCAGTATGTACATTGGAATGTTTTAAATACGGAGTTTCCACTGTGCATGTGTTCAACTTCTCTCATACCGTGTTTGCATTTATCACAAAGCATTCTTTTTGATATAGAACAACTTATTTATAAATCTTTCTATACGAGTATACTTTTTCGTATCTGGATTTAGTTGTTTTTTAATGGAGTTAGTTTAAATGAATCTCCAAAACATCCCCATCCTTTAAAACATGGTTTAAAGAAACCTTCTGACCTGAAAACTTAGCACTAGGACCGCTAATCCTTGCAAACTTAAAAAGCCTAACCATATCCTTGTGAAGCTTCTCACAAACACTCCTGATAGTCGCATTCTTAAAAGTAATTAAAGGAACATCCATATCAGCCTCTTTACCAGGCTCTTTTAGATAAACCCTCATGAAGTCAAGCTTTTCAAAAATCTGCTCTTTCAAATCGTCAATACCAATATCATTCTTGGCAGAGATAATTATGTCAGGATTAATATTCTTCACAAGCTCCTTTAACCTGCTCTCAGAGACTAAGTCAATCTTTGTAAGGACGTGGATTGTAGGAAGATACTTCTTATTGTCCTCAATGCAATCAATGAGCTGATCAATAGTTATATTATTTCTTATTATAACATCTGCATTGCTAATCTTAAACTCTCTAAAAACAGCTTTTATAGTGTCATGCTTTAAATCAAGCTTGACAGTAGCCGCAACCTTTATACCATCCTTAGCAGTCTTTGTAATCTTCACATCAGGCCTACGCTGATTAACTCTGATATGAGCGTCATAAATCTCCTTTAAGATCACAGGCAAATGCTCGGGGTGGATGGCATCAATCAAAATCAAGGCCAAATCAGCGTTTCTCATAACCGATAAGACCTCTCTGCCTCTACCAGTCCCAGCAGCTGCGCCCTTAACAATACCAGGAACGTCAAGAATTTGAATCTTTGCATGCTTATAATCAAGCAGCCCGGGAATAACGCTTAAAGTAGTAAAGTCATAAGCACCAACCTCAGACTCCTGATTAGTCAACTTATTTAGAAGAGTGCTTTTTCCAACAGAGGGAAAACCAAGCAAAAGAACAGTTGCATCACCAGTCTTCCTAACAAAGTAACCATCTTTAGGACCAGATTTTTTTGAACGAGACTCCTGCTTCTCCTTCAGACGAGCAAGCTGAGCCTTGTAAAGGCCAATTGCGTGCTGAGTCTTCTTGTTATACTTGCTGTTCTTAATAAGATCCTCTAACTCTTTAATCTTGTCAACATAATCAGCCATTTGAATAATTATAAAAAACGTGCTATTTAAAAAATTGTTGAAAAAAAGATGAGCTGATAAGCACAACCTTTAAATATTAACAAGAACAGTCATTGAATTGTAATTTTCTTTTAAAAAAGAGGTGGGGAGTTAGCCTTGACTATAAAAGCTGAGAATAATGTATTGGTACCAAACACTTGGATATGAGAAGAATCCCTTAGAGGTAAATCCTCTATTGATAGATTTTGAACTGACAAAATACTATGAAGAACTTGATAAACTAACTTATTTATTGGCAGCAGGAAACATAGTTCTTCTAAAAGGACCTGATGGAAGTGGCAAAACAGCTTTGCAAAACGAGCTGCAAAAAAGACTTAATAAGACAAACAAAACATTCTACCTAAACGCGCGGAAGATGAGCATGAACAAGAATGTTGAAGGGCTGTTAATGGATCAGCGAGGCTTTCTAAGAAAAATAATTGGACTAGAACTAAATGAAGTGATACTGCTGCTTGACAATGCAGAGTACTTAACAGAAGAAAACACTGAAAGGATAAAATACCACTATGACCACAACCACTTAAAATCAGTGTTATTCTCAACAGCAAAAGAAGAAATGCTCAACTTCACGCAGAGCATGCGAAGAAGAATTGGAACAAGAGAAATAACGCTAAGAAAATTATCCGCAAAAGACGCGATAGTCATAACAAACAAGAGGCTTGGAGAGCAAAACCCTTTGAAAGACCGCGTGATGGTCAAGATATTTCAATTGTCAGGGGAAAACATAAAAGAATACTTGATAAACTGTGCCGCGCTGCTAAGATACCTAGTCGAGAATGACAAGAAAAAAATAACAGAGAAAGAACTTGAAGAGCTGCTGCTAAACAATTTTTACCAAGAGAAGAAATCATCAGACACTTGTCACTTGTGCAGTGATAAATTAGTATATATAAACAAGAAGTGGCGGTGTCCAAAATGCGAAACATACTGCTTAAAATGCGGATTGATAATAACAAAAGAAGATGAGAAGTGCCCTAAGTGTGGCGCTAAAACTAAATGATAAAAATTTTTTGGTATCACAAAGCAGGATTTAAGAAAAACCCTTTCAGCATTAAACCTACTGCTGAACTTGTAGGAGTGGATAGAGAGTTAGCAGAGCTAAAGAAGAATATAGCAACAGGAGCAATATATTTGTTGATGGGAGAATACGGGACTGGAAAGACTGCTGTTCTCAAGAACTTGATAAGAGAATTCAAAGGACGCAAAAGAATAATATTCTACAGCTATAACAGAAGAGAAAAAAGCCTTGACCTTGACAAGCTGTTATACGGCCGAAGCATATACAGCAAGATATTTCGGATAAAGCCAAAAAACATGATTCTACTGCTTGACGAAGTGTCAGGGCTAAACATGAAAGAAAGAAGAGACTTGATACATTACTATAATAAAGGAAACTTAAAATCGATAGTACTTGTTGCAAAGAACAAAGGCGACTTTAGCCTTGGAAAAGAACTAGAATCACTTGTTGGAGAAAATGTTTTAAAACTAGGAAACCTCACACCAGACCAAGCAGTCAAAATGATAAGGAAAAGAATAGGATCGTTAAGATTCCTAAGCGATAAGATGATAAGAAAGATACACTCGATAAACAAAAACACGAGAACGTTTCTTGAGAACTGCGAAGATGTATGCAGATATGCCTTTGAATGCAACTCTAAAAGTGTCAAAGAAGAACACTTGAAAGTTTTGAATAATCAAAAAACGTAAACATTATAAAAAGACTAACTATTTTCTAAAAGAGATGAACCAAAAACAGATAGGAATAATTATTGTTGTAGCTGCAATATTACTTGCAATGGTTGTTTTCATGGCGAAAGCAAAAGAGGACAGCTACATAAACGCGATAATAAAGGATACTGGCTCATGCTACCTTGCAGATGGAACGTGCTTACATGATGACAGAAGCTACACAGTCTACATACTAGGATGGACGCTCTCACTAGGACTTTTAATACTCGGAATATACCTTATGCTTTTTGACAAGACACAACGAATGCTTGCCGAGCACCAAGTAAAGATAACCTCTGCCTTAAAAGAAGCAAAAGAGCAGGATGTTAAGAAAGATGAATTTAATGCATTCCTGTCAGGATTTTCCTCTGAAGAGCAGCAAGTCCTAAAAGCGATAAGAGAACAAGACGGGATAAAGCAATCAACGCTCAGATACAGAACAGGCATGTCAAAAGCGACACTCTCACTAATGCTTAAGTCACTAGAAAAGAGAAAGATAATCAGCAAAAAGAGTGCAGGAAAGACAAACGAAGTATATCTGCAGAAAAAGTTCTAAACAATTTTCTTAAAATAACCGAAAACTATAAATAAGATAGGTGATTAAACAAATATTAGCCAGAAATCTCCGCACTTTAGTGCGTTGAGATGAATGGCGATACTTTTTTCTTCTAGAAAAAATAAACAATGCGTGGCGAACGAAAAGTTTGCGCCACGCATCAACTAACATCTAATTAGCGTGA
>JAHJQL010000082.1 GCA_018819065.1 Nanobdellota archaeon
CACGCTAATTAGATGTTAGTTGATGCGTGGCGCAAACTTTTCGTTCGCCACGCATTGTTTATTTTTTCTAGAAGAAAAAAGTATCGCCATTCATCTCAACGCACTAAAGTGCGGAGATTTCTGGCTAATATTTGTTTAATAAATATAAATCACAATCATAAATGTATAAGTGGATGAAAATATACTTTGACACTAATGTATATATTGATTTTCTTGAGAACAGGGCTGATAAATTTCGACCTTTAGGTGAATTGGCTTTTCAGAGTTTTCAAAGAGGAATAAACTGTGAGTTTCACATAGTGATATCAGAACTTGTTGTCAAAGAACTAAGCAAATCAGGAGTTTCAAAAGAAAAGATTAAGAAACTGATTAATTGGTTTGGAGAAAAAATAATTTTAGTTGAAAACTTAAAGAATGATTTCTCTGAAGCAAAAAAAGCTATGAAAAAGTATAAAATACATTTTGAAGATGCACTTCATTATCAAACTTCAAAGAGAATCGCAGATAAATTATTGACAAATGACAATGATCTTAAATTACTTCCATGATGTATTGGTTATGAAAATTTATAATTCTCTAAATATATCATGCCCTTTTTTCTTCTCATCAAATAATTCATAGGCGATTTTGTCAAGTTCATCCTTTGAAAGATTTTTCAGTTTCCCTTTGAGACTGCCTTTCATCTTCGCCAACTCTTCTATCGCCTTTCTTTTTTCAAGTTCAAACAGTTTACTTCTTATAGCGTCTCTTATGAACTCTGTTCTAGTGCTATATCTGTTAATTTTAAGGCTCTTGTCAACATCCTCAAGCAGGGATTCTTCCATTTTCAGACTGACAACTTCCATCGTATTACTTAGTATATACTAAGTAATATTTAAATCTTGCTGAAATCCTTAAAGAAACTCTCTTACAACCAGAAGAACAATTAAAACAATCAGAAAATAGTAATTCTCAAAAAACAATCCAGAGACCTTCTTAGATTTCATGTAATAAATTGTTCCTGTTGGAAAACCATAGAAGAATATAAGTGATGGAATAACGATTGACTGATTGAAAAATCCTAAGAATAGTGATAATGAGAGCACCAAATACATTAGCCTATCAAAGTTTTTCTTGCTCCAGAATAAGAATATTGAAAAAAGTATGACTGCAATAAGTCCAAGCAATAAATACCCGTACTCGTAGAGCACAAAGAATATTGTTAATATGAACAACGCTTTCTGCAAATAAACAAAATATTTTGTTCCAGGCTTTAATTCTTCAACAGTTTTTGAAGCTATGAAGAAACCAACAAACAATCCTAAGAAGCAAATCAAAGATATAATCAATTCAAATATCATGGCCCTACAACGTTTGCCCCACAGTTAAACCCACCAACTGATAATCTAGGACTTCCAATGCCTGTACGGTTGTTAATGATAAGAAGCTTTGGAGGATTATCAGTTGTCTCGATGAATAAGCAGAAATCACCCTTTATTCCAAGCTCTTGTTTTAAATTTTCATATTCTTCTTCTGAAAGAGTTGTATAAACAACCTCGTTTATCTCGCTAGAAAGAGGGTTGACTAGCCCTTTCTCATACATCCTTTGAGTGACTGTCTCAGCCTTATTAGTGTAAGATGATATCTTTGAATCCCGCTCACCAGTCAACAAAGAATAGAATATTACTAACACTAAAGCAAAGACCAAAAGACCTATAACTAAGTCTATAGACCAAACCTGTCCTTTAGAATTTCTCACCATCAATAACAAATTATGAGTTTATAATTTAAAAAGTTTGCTGTTTATCGCCAAAAGTTTTTAAATAATCATATATGCTGGTTAGTATAATGATAAAGCTTGACGGTTCATTTGGTGAGGGAGGGGGCGCTATACTAAGGCACGCGTTAGCCTTAAGTACTTTGACGGGAAAACCTTTTGAGATAGAAAATATACGAAAAGGAAGGCCAAAACCAGGATTAAAAGCTCAGCACGTCCATTCAGTTGTTGTCTTGGAAAAGCTTTCAGGGTGCTCAGTAACAGGATGCGAGGTTGGATCTGAAAAGTTGACGTTTGTCCCTGGAGAGATAAAGAATAAGTCTGTAAAGGTTGATGTTGGAACTGCTGGTTCAATAACTCTCCTGCTGCAATCAGTCATCATTCCATGTATATTCTCAGGAAAGACTGTTAGCATAACAATAATTGGTGGGACAGATGTAAAATGGTCTGTGCCAATTGACTATATGACAAACGTGTTAGTTCCATACCTTAGAAGAGTAGCAGAGATAGAAGTTCAGATTGCAAAGAGAGGTTATTATCCAAGTGGTGGAGGAGAAGTAACTATTAAGATTAAAGGCCAAAATAGCATGATTGTAAAAGAGACAAAGATAGATAATAGAGGAAAGCTTCTAAGCATCAGAGGAATATCGCATGCTTCTGCAGACTTGATGGAAGCAAAAGTTGCTGATAGACAAGCAGAAAGCGCAAAGATAATACTCCAAGACCTCAACGTTTCAACAAACATCATCAGGACTTACAATAAAACACTAAGCATTGGCTCTGGAATAACCCTTTGGGCGTTGTTTGAGAATCAAAGCGATGAATATACAACGCCTATAATAATTGGCGCTGACGCACTTGGTGAGAGAGGAAAAAAAGCAGAGGATGTTGGTGAAGAAGCTGCAAGAAAACTAAAAGCAGAGATGAACTCTCAAGCAGCAGTGGATAAATATTTAGCAGACCAATTAATATCATTCATAGCTGTTACTAAAGGAAAAATAGCCACATCAGAGGTGACCAACCACACAAAGTCAAACATTTACGTCGCTGAAAAGTTTCTTAACACAAAGTTTAGAATAGAAGAGAATACTATAATTTCAGAGTAAAGGTTTATATATAAAACTATTTTACCATGATAAAGTTAACAAAGATAACAAGTGACATAAATGCTTGAAGTTTTACTGATAGCCAATTGGCCTTGGAGACTTGTAAACAAACGAAGAACATTATTCTCTGAAACAGAGAACCATATAAATAGCATGTATAACCGGATGGTTTCTTTCCAAAAAAACAACAGCAACCCTTGCAACGACCAAAAAGAAGTTCTAAAAAATTATCTCTCAATGCTTAAAGATGAGTACTGGGATGTAAGCACATATGAACAAGCATTTAATAAATTCATACAAGATGGCATAATAGATTGGAGCCTTGCAAGCTATAAAATATCAGAACACTCTTATAAAATTATGACGGAAAGCCTTAAACAAAAGCCAGAATTAAAAATTATAAATATTTCTAAAGATAAAAGCTGTGAAGATAATATTATAAAAGAAGAAACTTCTTCAGTCTTACTGCAAAGAAATTATTCCTAAAAAGATATCATCATATAATTCTCGAAGGGAATTATACATATCCTCTTTATCAGCAGGTCTGAATTGTGATTTGAAAAAATCATCTCTGAGAGTAGAGTATAGTTTCTTTGCATCGTCAAACTGGTTGTTAACAATCATTTCCTTGCATAACAAGATTTTCCTGTTGAAATCCTCAACCTTCTCATCTGGGTGTGCAGGCTTTAATATCTCGTCTGCATGGTCGCGTAAGTAGTGAGTGAAACTAATACCTATCTTGCTTTCCTCATCCATTAGTTTAAGCTCTTCTCTTCTTATATCTTCAACTACAGACTTCGCGTCTTGAAGCTTTCTTGAAGCCTCCAAGTCTTTTGCTAACAATTTTTCATTGAGCTTTCGAAGCTTTGAATCCTTCTTATCAAGCCTGTGCTTGTATTTCTTTAACAATTCCCCTTCGCTTAACATTCGCTCAGCGTCTAGTTTTCGCTTCTCAAATTCAGTCTCTTCAATCTTAAGATTGCTTGCTTGCTCTGTGTACTCGTCAACCAAGCCTTTAAGCTGTGATTCAAGTTGCTCTTCATCATTAACATCTTTCTCAAACCGCTTAGCCATGTCTTCTACTTCCTGCCACTTATAAGCTGTAGCTTCATCCCTTGAATGAAGGTCTTGCTCATACTTTGAAAGGTGACTCTTGTCAGCCGCTAAATATTGCTCCATCTCGGTAATCTCTTTTTCCCTAAGCTCAAACTCCTTTCTTCTAGTCTCAAAGTCTTTTAATTCAATCTTTAGCTCTTGCTCTCTTTGAAGCAGCTGCTGATCTTTTGCCTCAAGCTTGTTTATCTCTAAGTTTAAGGATTTGTTCTTCTTAGAAAGTTCTTTTTCATTCTTCTCAAGCAACTCTATTTTTTGCTTTAGCTCTGATTCTCTATTCGTAAGATTATCAACTTCAGTCTTGAGCTTCGAATCTTTTTTTTCAAGCTGGGACTTCAATCTTTTTAAGGAGTCTGCTTGTTTTAAAAGAGCCTCTGATTCTGATTTTCTCTTTTCAAACTTTTCAATGCCATCTTTTAGCTTGGTTGATTTAGAAGTATATTCATCGATTAATTTTTTTAAATCATTCTCTGTTTCCTGCAGTGATTTCTTTTCTTTCTTAACCCATTTTGGAATCTGTTTCTTTATTCCATCCTCAATATGTTTGTTGAGGTTCTTCTTCTTTTCATCAACAGATTCTTTGAGTGATTTTAGGCGTTCATGAAAACTTTTAAGTTTAGAATCGTAAAGTTGAGCTCTCTTAATCATCGCATCTGATTCTCTTTTATCATTTGAAAGCTCATACTTCTTATCAAAGATGTCCTTGTTTAGTCCTTCTGCGTATGCCTCAAAGAGTTCCCCAATCTTTTTTTGCAAGACAAAGTTTCTCTGCTGCTCAGCCTTCTTTTCAAGTACCAATATTTTATTAATCCAATTTTCAAACTTTTTCTTATTGCCCTGCAAAGACTTCTCAAATTTTACATCTTCTATTGATTTTACCGCTGCCAATAAGTGCTTCATAGACTTTATCAGTCTCTCATTATGGTGTATTAAATAATTGTTTGGCTTCTTCTTCAAAGCTTTCTTTGGGTCCGCAACTATTTTCTCTAACTCTTTTTTTATCAACTCCTGTTCAAATTCCACATTCTTGAAATACTGCGCTATCATTTTGTCAACTGGACCTTTTTGCTTCTTGGAAACCTTTAGTTCAACTTTTCTCTTCTTTGATGGAATCTTTGAAACGTCAACTTCAGAATCCTTCTTTTGAACCTTCTCTTCCTTGAAATTTTTAGAGATGGGCACAGGAATAGCTATTGGCTCTTTTAAATGGTCAGGGTCTTCTACATCCCACCTAACATTGCGCTCTTTAGAAGCTGACAACTCGTCAACTATATCTCCTTCAGTCCAACCAATCGATTCAACACTTGACTTTTTTGAAGGCTTATCTTTTGGAGGTGGAATCTTGTACTGAGCCCTTATCTTATCAAGATCAATATCAAATTCTTCATCCTGTTTTTCAGAAACCGCTTTCTTCCTGGAAAAAATGGAGAATAAACTTTTGCTCTCAGATGGTTCTTTTTTTAACTCAATAGAATTATCAACTAACTGTGAAACCACAGTGTTTTCTTCCTTTTTTTTCTCTTTTTGTTTTTCAAAAAACTTTGGTGGCGTCGGCGGCTCTATATCAAATTCACCCATAAAAAAATCCCCTCTTTTTAATTAACTTATAAAAGACACTAGTATTTATAGCTTTCGATTTTTTTCAAGACTATAAATAAGACGTAAGATTAAAGCAAAATATTTAAACACTGCAAGCCAATCAATTATCTTAAATGACCAGAACCCATCAACAAGATTTTTCTAGCATGATAGAGTATCTTGACAAGCTAGAGAGAAGAATTGAATTCATCGAGAAACAATCTGACAAGATGGAAGAAAATAGCTATAAGACTGAGGATGGTTTGCTGAGAACTAAAGAAAGCATCAAAGAAGATATTGACAAATTAAAGCTGAAATTGTCAATGATAAAAAATCAGTTAGAAGAACAAAAAAGAATCATAAAACTAATGGTTAACGAGTTTAAGAAGATAATAAAACAAGAGAACATGGACAAGCTCAACGAGAAGATAGACCGTTGGGGTCCTGAAAGGTTTATAAGCAGGAATGAGATGATTAAGAACATCTAGTTTTTTTCAGCGCTTAAGACTGCTTCTAAAGATTTTATCGCTACTTCTATCTGATCATCAGAGGGTTTTTTAGTCGTGAGTTTTTGAAGCATCATCCCAGGAGCCGCTATAACTCTTGAAATAAAGTTATCATAATAAAGACCTGACAGCTTAAGAATCTCATAAGATATTCCTGCTATTACTGGCAACAACAAGATTCTATACACATATTTTAGCCATAAATCAGATCCTAAAGGTATAAACATGTATAAAGCGATGCTTACAAAGAAGACTAATAGCAGGAACTCTGTGCCGCACCTTGGATGCATAGTCTTGTACTTCTTAACATTCTTAACAGTCAACTTCTTCTTTGCTTCGTAGCAGTGAACAGCCATGTGTTCGGCTCCGTGGTATTGAAACAAGCGCTTAACATCGTCCATCAAAGACAAAGCCCAGATATAAAGAATGAATATGGTTATTTTTATGACTCCGTCTAATAGGTTGAACCAGAAGTTGTTAAGGCCAAACCCCTTGCTGAAAATATTTGCAATCACTAAGGGTATGAATTTGAATATGACTAAAGCTGCAACCAAAGACAAAATGAACGTAAAAATTAACTCTTTGCTAGTCAACTGCTCATCAGCACTACCAACTTCATTAGTTGAATGCATCAAAGCCTTCGTTCCTATAACTACTGACTCAAAAAGCACAACCACACCTCTAATTAATGGAAGTCCTAAAAACCAATTCCTCTTAGTATAAGCGACGTGCTTAGTCAATTTGACAGATATAGAATTATCAGGCTTTCGAACAGTAACAGCGTAATGATTAGGAGAGCGCATCAAAACACCCTCAATAACCGCTTGACCACCAATCACGAGTTTATCCATGAAAAAAATGGTTAATGAGATTATATAAAAAGTTTTAGATTTTTTTAATGGAAACTTTTTTATACTCTAAATAAAAGAAATATTTTATGGATGTCAAAGAACTAAAGCTTATGGCTAACACCATCAGACAGGATATTATTCGGATGGTTTCTAATGCTAACTCAGGACACCCTGCAGGCGCTCTTGGAATGGCTGACATATTCGCAGCTCTTTATTTCAAAGTCTTAAATCACAATCCTAAAAAACCTGATTGGGTGGATAGAGATAGACTTGTTTTGTCTAACGGCCACATATGTGCTGTTAGGTACTCTTCAATGGCTAGGAGCGGGTACTTTCCAGTCTCAGAACTACTGACTTTTCGAAAACTAAACTCCAGACTTCAAGGCCACCCAAGCTATAACGACCTTTCTGGAGTTGAGTCTAGTTCTGGCTCACTTGGACAAGGCATAAGCGTCTCTGTTGGGATGGCAATTGCTTCAAGGCTTGATAAGAAAAAAAACTATGTTTTCTGCGTGTCATCTGATGGAGATTTAAATGAAGGCAGCTCATGGGAAGCGATAAACGCTGCAGCCAAGTGGAAGCTAGACAACCTAATTGTTATTGTTGATAGAAACTACATTCAGATAAGTGGAAAGACAGAAGAAATATGGCCGCTTGACCCACTTGACAAGAAGTTTGAATCGTTCAACTGGAAAGTCTACAACATTGACGGCCACAACATCAAAGAGATAATAAGTACGCTTAAAAAGGCCAAGAAAGAAAAAGGAAAGCCAAAAGTAATTATTGCAAGAACCATAATAGGAAAAGGGGTTTCTTATATGGAGAATAACCATGAGTGGCACGGCAAGCCACCAAATGAAGAAGAAGCAAAAAAAGCAATTGCAGAGCTTGATGAAAAGAGAAAGAAGATAATATGAACCTGAAAAAACCTGAATTAAAATCAACGAGGCAAGGATACGGAGAAGCACTTTTAGAGATTGGAAAAGATGAAAGAATAGTTGTTCTTACAGCTGATTTGACAGAAAGCACAAAAACAGACCTTTTTGAAAAGAAGTATCCTGAGAGGTTTTTGCAGTGTGGAGTTGCAGAGCAAAACATGGTTGGAATGGCAGCTGGCCTTGCGCTTTCTGGAAAAATTCCATTCGCATCAACATTTGCAGCTTTTATACCAAATAGGGCTCTTGACCAGGTGAGGGTGAGTGTGTGCTACAATAATGCGAACGTTAAGTTTGGAATCACACATGCAGGCTTAACTGTTGGTGAGGATGGTGCAACTCACCAGGCCCTTGAAGACATCGCAACGATGAGAGTGCTTCCAAACATGACAGTTATTGTGCCATGTGATTATGAAGAAGCAAAAAAAGCAACAAAAGAAGCCGCGAAGATAACGGGACCTGTCTATTTGAGGCTTGGAAGAAGCAATATACCAATCATAACTAATAGTAATTCTAGCTTTAAAATTGGAAAAGCAGAGATTCTAAAAACAGGAAAAGACGTGACTATAATTGCTTGTGGCATAATGGTCTATGAAGCACTAATCGCTGCTGAAGAATTATCGAAGAATGGAATAAATGCTGAAGTGATAAACTGCCACACGATAAAGCCAATTGATGAAAAAATGATTGTTGGATCTGCAAAAAAGACAGGAGCATTGGTGAGTGCAGAAGAACACCAAGTTAATGGTGGACTTGGAAGTGCAGTAGCAGAAGTGCTTGCAAAGAATAGTCCAACACCAATGGAGTTTGTCGGAGTAAAAAACGTCTTTGGCGAATCAGGAAAATCAGAAGAGCTGCTGAAAAAATATGGGTTAACTCATAAAGAGATAATAACAGCTGCAAAGAAAGTGATTAAGAGAAAATAAAACTTATTTCTTAAAGTACTTCTTCTCAATATCTTTTATCTGGTTGACTCTTCGCTCATGCCTGCCACCTTCAAATGGGGTGTTGAGCCAAAAGATTATATCATCAAAATATCTATGATTGAAGAAGTATCCTGACAATGCCAACACGTTTGCATCGTTGTGACTCCTGCTAAGGCTCATCTGCTCGTGATTATAGCAAAGAGCTGCTCTTATTCCAGCGACCTTGTTTGCAGCGATGCTTACTCCAATTCCTGTACCACAGATGACTATTCCTTTAGAATTTTTGTCCTTTATGACTTTCTCACAAACTTTAAGAGCTGCTAACGGATAATCATCCCCTTCGACGTATTCAGGAGTCAAATCTTCAAAAGAAACATCTTTCAAACTCAAGAATTCTTTTATTTCTTCCTTTAGCTTAAATCCGGCATGATCCGCCCCAAGATATACCTTCACCATCTTTTCTGTTTTTTATTTATTTTAGAATATAAAAAGTTTGTTATTTAAAAAACGCATAGTTTATTTTTCAATTTGAATAATTTTATAAATAAAAACATCATTAGTAATAAGTTAGATGATACCAGCAAAACTTAAGAAAGGAGATGGCGTAAGAGTCATAACACCTGCAAGAAGCCTTACAATGCCATGGATAAATGAAGAATTGAAAAAAACAGCAATCAAAAGGTTTGAAGAACTAGGACTAAACCTCAGCTTTGGAAAACACGTTAATGAGATTGATGAATTTTGTTCTTCATCTATAGAATCGAGAGTTGAAGATTTACATGATGCATTCACGGATGACTCTGTAAAGTTAATAATAACAGTCATAGGGGGCTTTAACTCTAATCAATTGCTAGATTATATTGATTATGATTTAATCAAAAAACACCCAAAAATCATTTGTGGATATTCTGATATAACAGCTCTTTTAAACGCGATATATGCAAAAACGGGATTAGTAACTTATTCAGGTCCACAATTTTTCAGTTTTGGAAATAAAAAAGGATTCGAATACACATTAGAATATTTCAAGAAGTGTTTGATGACAAAAGAACCCTTTAAAGTGGAGCCGCCAAAAAAATGGAGTGATGACCGCTGGGCCAATAACCAGGAGAACAGGAATTTCTTTGAAAATAATGGTTACTGGATGATGAATGAAGGCAAATCCAAAGGTAAGATTATCGGAAGCAACCTTTGCACTTTTAACTTACTCCAAGGAACAAAGTTCATGCCAAAAATAAATAGTAGCATCTTGTTTTTAGAAGATGATTATGAATCACAGCCTCACACGTTTGATAGGGATTTGCAGTCAGTTATACATTTGAAAGGATTTGAAAAAGTAAGAGGAATTGTAATAGGTAAGTTTCAACGAGAGTCAAAAATGACAAAAGAACTACTTACAAACATAATCAAGTCAAAAAAAGAATTAGATAACATTCCTATAATTGCAAATGTCGACTTTGGCCACACAACACCACAAATAACAATCCCTATCGGAGGAACTGCAAAGATTTCTGCAAAGAAAGATGATTGTAAGATTGAGATTTTAAAACATTAAATTATTCTTTTTCAGCTATGAATATAAGATCTGTTAAATTCCGTCCATATTGTGTATAATTAACTTCAATTGTTCTTGTTGGTTTGAATCCCGCGTTTTCTTGCATGAATGAAAAACTATCCTTAAAGACTTTTTTATCTGATGGTGTCAAGACAACTATTAATTTTCCAGGCTTCATAACATTATATATCTTTTCGAGTTTTAGTTCAAAGGCATGTGATAAGTGATTTTTCCCGCAGTCAAAACAGTATTCATAGTTCACACTCTCTTGTAATGAGTGATCAGCCATCACCAAGTCAAATTGTTCTTTGAAACCTAAATCAGACAAGTCCATCAGTGCATAATCAGTATTCTTGAGTCTGTATGTTCTTGAAAGTTCTGCAGCATGCTTGAGTGGCTCTTCTGAGATGTCAATTCCTACAAATCTTGTCTGTGGATGGTTTGCTGCATAAAACGCTGTTTTTAGTCCAGAGTTGCATCCTATGTCTAACACATTATCATAATTGTTTATCTCTTCGTTTAGTATAGGAATCTCTTTTTTTATTTCTTCAAAGAACAGTCCTTTAAAGTAATTATGTATCTGGTTTTCCATCAAGAAGTTATAGAATATCTTCACGTTCTTTTTAGTATTTCTTGATGCAAATTCCTTTCCTAATTTTTTGTATTCTTCAAATTTCTTTTTACCAATTTCTCTTAATACAATCTCATCTAATTCTTCATTTGTCGTTATCTTGCGTATCTCTTCTCTTTTTAGGTAAGGTATTAGTTCCATGTCGCATTGTAAACCATCATAATTATATAAATATTGTTTTTTTAACTACTGCTAAGTAGTTTACTTCCACAACCTTTATAAGCCTGCAAAAATTATCTTAAAGAACCATGAAAAAGAGAATCCCATTATCATTCATTCTTGGAGGCGGAAAAGGAGAAAGACTATATCCACTGACTAAACACAGAGCCAAGCCAGCAGTTCCATTCGGAGGAAGCTACAGAGTAATAGACTTTGTCTTAAGCAACCACTATCATTCTGGAATAAGAAAACTACTCATACTAACACAATACCAATCAGAATCACTGCACACACACCTAAGAAGAGGTTGGTATGGGCGATTTGGCCTTGGAGAAGACCAGTTCATACGAACACTACCAGCCATGCAAACCCACAAAAGCATGTCAGGAGAAGGATGGTATGAAGGAACCGCAAACGCGATAAGCAGCAACAAACATTATATCGAAAGAGAAAAACCAAACATAGTAAATACATTTGGTGCAGACCACATATATCTAATAGACATCTCAAAAAAGAATGATTTTCACCTAGAAAAAGATGCAGACCTCACAATATCAGCAATACCAATAGAAAAAGAGCTAGCAGCCAACAACTACGGTGTCTTGGTTGTAAAATAACAAAAATTCGACGATAGTCGGCTATCCCCGACCTAAAGGTCAGGGTATTACGCTCGACTATCTTAAAAGTCGAATTTTTGGGATTAAAAATCTCAACCTGAAGGTCGGGGTATTAAACCCCAACAAAATCTCTG
>JAHJQL010000016.1 GCA_018819065.1 Nanobdellota archaeon
CTTCATTGATTTATTTTTACGAAATCCTTTCTTAGACACATCTAATGAGCCACACATGGGACATTCCAAAGACATAACGCATCACCAAGATGTTAATAGAACTAACTTATATATAAAGATGACGTTAAATAGACAATATCACGAAAAAGAAAATCAAGAAAGTCGCTGATGAAGTTATTCCCTTATGGGCAAGCAGCAAGACTAACTGGCAGTATAAAAAGTGGTACTGGTTTTGAGTAATTCTGTTATTAGTTATGGCACATAGATTACCTGATTTGCTTGACCATCAGTTGTCTCTGCAGTAATAATCTCTCCATCCTTGTTTTCATATTCCATCGATAATGCAATGGTGTAACCGCCTCTTCGCTCTAAATAAGCTGCAAGATTGCAGTCAGTAAATAACACTTTGAGTGTGTCTGATTCTTCAAAGGAGCCTACAAATTCATCTGCGCAGGATCCATCCGTGTATATCTTGACATAATTTGGTGGATAGTCCAACGTGTTTTTCATTGTGAATGATAGAGATGTGTCATCTGCGAAAAAGTCGTCTAGGCACTCAAAAGGTTCTGTCTTGCACATATTCTGAAGCGTTGATTCTTTCCTGCATATCTCTCTTTGGTCAGGCTCACTATATTCACATACAAATTCTTTCTTATCAGTATCCCAGAAAAGATACGCACTGAATTCTTCCACAGCTTCGTCTGTGTCTGGGCACTTAAATTCTTCTGCAACTAATGTTATCAGATAATAATCCTTGATATCTGGAGTCATCGATACTCCTTGTTCAGATATCTTAGTGCACTCATCTTTAAGTAATTCAAGTTCTTCTTTTGACATGCTTGAAAGTTGGTCTGCAGAAATCTTAGCAAGACATTCCTCAATGTCTGGTCTCGTTTTAGATATCTTGGCACATTTTTCTTCAAATGATATGCTTGAAAGCTCGCTGGCAGGAATCGTTCTTGCACTAAGTAAGACATTTGATGATTGTCTTTCAAACATTTTATATATGTCAGTGGCTACAGCTCTTTGTTCGGGTGTAAGATTTGTGCAACCAGCAATCAGACTAACAACTAACAATATAGATAATAATAAACTGCTCTTTGTGGTTTTCATATTTGGTCACCTTATGTGTTGTCTGGGATTAATTAATATTTAAATGTTTTTGTTGAATTAAAATGATGTTCAAGAAAAGCCTCTGGCGAGGCCAGTCACGGCATAGGCGTCCGAGTGCTACGTTTCAACTTCGTTTCAGTAGCACAAAAAGCCTCTGGGCGAGACAAGCAAAAATCAAAAAAAGATTTTTGGGTTTCGCCACAATCTTTCTTCGCTTCGCTTAAGAAAGCCTCTGGCGAGAATTGAACTCGCGACCTCGTGCTTTCTGTCACTTTTGGTTCTGAAACTTTTTTGTCAGGGCCAAAATGTACCAAGCACGCGCTCTACCGCTGAGCTACAGAGGCAAACCCTTTCAAGAATAAGATAACTATATTTAAAGTTTACTTTAAAATCCGATGATGCAGATGTTTAAAACTTTTTGTTTACTTATTTTTTTCTTGGCTTTAACTCGACGTAGACATCATAGGCAAATCCTGTGGATAGAACAATTGAGCTTATAACAAACATGAAGTTTGAGACTAGCTCTGGCTTGTTAAAGCTATAAATTGTTGATAATATCGTTGCTGTTAAGACTATCCATCCAAACGTCTCTCTTTTGCGGGCGTATAAGTATCCTATTCCCGGCACTAAGAAGTTTAATATGGCTGCAAGGGTTGGGTTTTTCTTCTCCATAGTTATTTCCACTATATTTATTAATATTTAAATTTTTTTAAAATGTATGATGGATGAATGCGAGTCTATATTAAGGGTTTTGACTAAGAAAAAGCATGTTATATTCACGAAGCGTTGTAATGAGTCTATACTTGCTTGTTTAAAACTTGCAAAACATTTGGGTTACAAGGATGTTCATATCCCTGACCAAGGGGGTTGGATTACTTACAGCCAGTATGTCAAGAAGCTTGGACTTATTAGTCATAGTGTGAAAACTAAGAGTGGGTTGTTTGAAAAATTCTCAACTGACTCTGTTCTTTTAATGCACTCAATGCCTGCTTACGTCGCCTTGCAGGACATGAAAAAGCTAAAGGCAGGACTGCTCATAAATGATGTCTGCGGAAGCATAGGGACAAAAAATGCAAAGATTGGTGATTTGATTGTCTGTAGTTTTGGTCGTTGGAAACCAATAAACTTTGGCAGTGGTGGAATTATTGCAACTGATAGCAAGGGCTTTTATGATTTTCTAAAGTCGTTTGAGTCTGAATTAGACTTTGAAGGTCTGCATAAGAAGTTGTTGCAGCTGCGCGAAAGGCTTGATTTTTTGAATAAAAAGGTAAGTGTGGTAAAAACTGACTTGTCAGATTTTGATATAATTCACAAAAACGAGAATGGACTTAATGTTATTGTAAGATTTTCATCCGTTTTTGAGAAAGAAAAATTAATAAAGTACTGTCAACAGAATAATTATGAGTTTGTTGAGTGTCCAAGATATATACGGGTGCTTGACGACGCTATAAGCGTAGAGATCAAGAGGCTTGATCAATAATTATGAGGTGGTTTGTTATGTCGCTTAAAATGCCTGAAAATATGGAAGAATGTGTTTATTTTACAAGACGAGTTGTTGATAATGGACGAATTGTTGCATGGGTTTTTAGAGAGCAATGCCCTAAATGTAAGGGTGCATTGATGGGAAAACCGGTTGAGAAAGGGAAGATCAAGACTAGAGCTGAAGAGTATATCTGTCCAAAGTGCAAATATACTGTTCCTAAGGAAGAATATGAAGATACATTAACTTGTAATATTCAATACACTTGTCCTGCGTGCAGATTTGAAGGAGAGATTCAGGTTCCTTTCAAGAGAAAAAAATTCAAAGGTGCTGATGCAGTTGTGTTTGAATGCGCCAAGTGCAAGGAAAAGATTCCAGTTACGAAAAAGATGAAGAGATTGAAGGAATAAGTTATATACTTATATTTTTTATTTTCTTTGCAACAGACAGTGCTGAGTTTTCACATGTTTTATAATTCTTGTCAAAAGTCACTATCAGTATATTGTTTTTTTCAAAGTTAAACTTGTTCATAAGCTCTTCATAGTCTTTTTTGTATTCTTCTTTAAAGTTTATTTCTGACTCCGGAATTTTCAGGTCGTCGTCATATCTGAATATTATTGCGCTGTATGCTCCGCTTCTTATTGCTTCATCTCTTAGTTCAAAGCCTATTCTTACTTTTCCAGGATTCTTTATCAGCAGCCCGCAGCTTTTGAGTCCTTGATATGTGTTAAGCCCCAGCCTTTTTGGTCTGCTCAAATTGTTTAGGATGTCTTTTTTTTTCTCAGCGCCTTTTTTTGATAGCTGGTGTCCTTGATTGTTTGATTCCAACAATCCTTTATCTTTTAATATCTCTAGAATAGTTCTTATCGTTCCTTCTCCAAGTGATAATTTCTTCACTAGTTCTATTCTGCTTACTGGTTTTTCATCTATTAGAAGAAATGTTCTTATTACGTCTTCTTCTTTGAAGTTTGGCTTGTTTCCAACCATTTACTGTTTTCGATAAATTTATATAGTATAAATAGTTTTCCGTTGGATATCATATCCAACGGGGTGTTTTTATTGAAAAAATTTTTGTTGAGCATAACTATTATTCTTGCACTGTTATCTTTCTCTGTCCAAGCAGCAAACGTCGGAGTTGTCGTCCTTATACCTAACGGAACAATCTATTCTGACTGCATAACAATAAACAACGGTCAATCAGCTTATAACGCATTCCAAAAAATGGGCTTAAATATGAAGTGGCAGAATTTTGGATTTGGATACTTCTTAGAATCAGTTGAAGGGTACTCAAGCGACAATAATGCAGGAAAGTACTGGTCTTTTTGGCACAGCAACAACCAAGGAACCAATTTTCAGGCAGCAATGGTTGGAGCAAGCGACTATGAAATATCAACTGATGATAAATTGATTGGATTATCATTAACTGCATTTGACATTGCTTATAACCCGATAACAAGCCCGCCATTTTTTGACTATGACTCTTTATGCACGAATGCGATGAAGATATCAAGTGTCAAATTCTACATTGACTCAGAAAGCAAATCAGTCGCAGAAGGCGACAAGATAAAAGTAAAACCAGGCTCAAACATCAAGATAATTGTAAAAATCCAGAACATGGATACTGCTGAAGACCTGAATAACGTCGAGGTAAAAGGAGTGATATATGACCTTGATAATGACTTAGATGACTCTGATGAGACAGACATAAAGAAAGGCGATAAGGATGAATTAGAGCTGAACTTTAAGATACCGCTAGATGCAGATGATGACAAATATGATCTTGAACTGACAATAACAGGGGAAGGAAAGCTAAATTACAAAAAAACGCTAAACTACAAAGTTGATGTCAGTAAAGATAAGCACGAGCTTAAAGTATCAATTCCAAACGCTGACACTATAACTTGTGGCAGAGAATGGACCTTAAATCTGAAGGTCACAAATATCGGTGAGGAAGATGAAGATGTCACATTCAGAGTTTTCAATGTCCAATTAGGATTATTATCACAGTCCACGATGTCAATTGACAGCAGTGATGAAAAGACAAAAGCAATAATAATCAAGATTCCTTCAAACGCAAAAGGAAACTACCCAATAACAACAAACGTTGAATATTCAGGACTATCAGATGAATACACTACATCACTAACCATTAACTGTGATTCACAGGCAACAGTCATAAACACTCAAAACGCTGTGCAGCAAAACCAGCAGAATAACCCGCAGCAAACAAGTGCAGATGGTAAAACTTTAAAAGATGAGACTAAGTATGTGTTTGTAGAATCATCAGCAGACAAAAGCGGCGATGTGACCAAAATAGTTTTACTGGTGTTTGCAAACGTCCTGCTTGTCGGATTCATAATATTTTTGGTTTTGAAATGACCCAACAACTAAAGCTAAAACAGAAAAAGAAACAAAAAGAGAAGCAGAAGTCAAAGCAGAAGCAAAAAGAAAAGCAAAGCACAAAAGAAAGAGTTGCTCTGCACGCACTGCAAAAACAGCTTAGTGTTTTAAATCTGCGAGAAGTTCTTATACTATTATCATTCATGTTTGGAGCAGGACTTTTAAGAGTGCCAATGCAGGCAATTCCAAGCGCAGAGCCAATAACATTTTTTGCAATACTTGCAGGCTGGCTCTTTGGCAGGAAAAAAGGGTTTGCAGTTGGGGCAGGAGCGCTTTTTGTAAGCAACTTCTTTGTATTTGGAGGACATGGACCATGGACTATTTTTCAAGCATTAGGATTTGGAATAGCAGGATACCTTGGAGGTTTTTTAAGAGAGAAATCTGGCTACGTAAGTGCAATTATTGTAGCAATTATTGCAACGCTGGCATTTGAAATAATAATGAACATAAGCTCAATATTTGTTTTTCCAGCCGGAGCACTACTATTATTCCTAACAGCCCTTCCGTTCACAGCGATACACTTAGTAAGTAACGTGATATTCGCACTAGGCCTTCCAAAGGCAAAGAGGTTTATATATGAGAAAGGACAGTTTAATGAGAAAGATATTTGTAGCGAGCTTATTGATAAGCTTAAGCCTGTTCGTAAGCTGCCAGCAAAGTGGAAGTTCTGGAAGCGCGACTCTGAAATTTAACATTTTAGGAGTAAACGAAACAGAGCAAGTAGCTTTTAATGATGAGACACTCTTGCAAATAATACAGAAAAACCACTCGGTCAAAACAAGAGAAACAGTGTATACAAAGTATGTGTTCTGCATTGATGAGGTCTGCAACGAAGGAGACCATTCATGGGTGTACTATGTCAATGGAAAACCACTTTCTTTGTCAACAGACATCTACAAGCCAAGAGACGGCGACGTCGTAGAACTAAGGTATGGGAAGGTTTAATTTTTCTATCAATCTTTTTTTAAAAGCAGATTTCTTTTTGGGTTATTTCATCTTGTAAATATTTCACAGAATTTCTCTTCAATTATCTTTATTTTTTCTTGTTTTAGTTTCCCTGCTTTGTAATCAATTCTGGATTTGTGGACGCTGAATAAGATTGTTGGTCTAATAAAACTGTCACGCTTCAAAGTGCCTTGCTGAAAATCTTTCTGAGTTATAGGTGTTGTGTCAGGATCAGGTCTTTCTTGGCTTGTAATCTGGCATAAAATTAGATTTTCATCTGTAGTGTTAGCTGCAACAAGAGCAGGTCTTTTCTTTGATTCATTAGTGTCTAAGAAAGGAAATTGAAAAACTACTATATCTCCTTTTACAAGTCTTTCCATGCTTCATCCTCCTCTTTTGTATTCCATTCTTTAGCCAATACTTCTTCTGAAACTAATGCAAAAAACAGTTTCTCACTTACCTTTTTCATTGGCCTTAACTCAACTCTATCAGGATAAACTAAAATGCTTATTTTTGAGCCCTCTTTAAAGCCCGTCATAGTTCTAGCTGTATGAGGTATGCAAATCTGACCTTTGCTTGTAATTGTTACAGTTTTGATTTCTCTTATTTGGTTTGCTAACATAATATCACCTTACAAGTAAGAAAAGTAAGAAAAATATATAAATGTTTTGGTTTTACATAGCAAAACCCAAACCAAAAACATTTTTTTTTGTTGGCGTTACTTCCTCAGCTCTTAGGCTTCGGACTTTTCACTTTTGACCAAAACAAGATTTTGAGAGTGAAAAGGAATATAACCATATTATACGCAATTCAAAAAATATTTTTCGTTCTCATTCATTTGATAGGCTTTCAAAGAGGAATAAATTTATTTTTTCTTTATTATTAGGAGGAGGATAATAATGTGTTTTCTCCACTTCGCTACGAAAACAATTTCATTTAGAAAAATTTATAACTTACTGATATACTAATAATTCTATGAAATCAGATATTAGAAAAATAAAAAACAAACTGACAAAACTATATAAAAACAAAAACTGGCAAGATATTCTAAAAAACCGTCGTAATGCCGAGGAAGTATTATCAATCTATTTTAATCAAAAAAATAGGGACTTATTGAGGAATAAAAAATTATTTCCTATCAAAATTAATCCGTACTATGCCTCTTTAGTTAATAAAGTTGATGATGGAATTTGGAGACAAGCCGTCCCCCACTTAGAAGAGTTATATAATCCAAATTATTTAAAAGAAAATTTTTTAAACGAAAAGAGTGGTTTATTTAATCCCACGCCTTGTCTACTACACCGATACCCTACAAAAGCTCTTATATTTGTCAGCAATACCTGCTTTGGTCATTGCCGACATTGTTTTAGAAATTATTCAAAATCTTCAGTTCCTGCTAACTTGAAGAATATTTTCTTAGCAATAGATTATATTGACGAATTTAATAAAGTTGTTGATGGTAGTAAAAATAGCTTTATCAAATTTAAGAACAAAAACATAAACCGATTTAAAATATCTGATAAATATATATTAAGACATAGCAAAAATGCCAAAGTTTGTATTGAGCAAGGAGATTATAGGATACGGGACGTTTTGTTGTCAGGTGGCGACCCGTTAATGTTAGATGATGATGCTTTGGAAAAAATACTTAAAAAGATTTGTAATGTCAAAACGATTGATATAGTAAGAATAGGTACTCGTTGCCCTGTACTACTTCCTCAAAGAATTACAAAGAGATTAATAAAAATGCTTAGAAAATATTCAGACAAACCAATTTATATCGTTACACAATTCAACCACCCTGCTGAAATAACGCCTGAATCAATCAAAGCATGTAATCTTTTAAGACATGCAGGTATTTATATTAAAAATCAATCGGTATTGCTCAAAGGTGTTAATGACGATATTAAGACTCTGAAAAAACTATTTGAAGGTCTTATAAACATTGGTGTCGACCCATATTATGTTTTTCATCCAATGATGGCAAAAGGAACTAACCACTTAAGAATTCCTCTGTGGAAAGGTCTTTTAATTATAAGAAGTTTAAGAGGATATACCTCGGGTTTTACTATCCCAACATACATGGCCAGTGCACCTCTTGGCAAAGGCAAGGTGCCGCTTCCAGAAGGAATTTTAGAGTATTCTATAAAAGACGGTGAAGCAGTAATACAAAATTATGAAGGTAATTTTTATAAGTACTATGACCCAATAGGCTATCCGATGCCATCAAAAAAAGAGTTAAAAAAATTATTCTCTTTTGCTATTTATAAGAAGATAATCAAGGAGTTGTAAGATTATGAAAGATAATATTACGAAAATTGCAATAAAAAAGGAGATTGTTTTTCCATTTGCGAAAAATATTTGGGTTTTTACGGAAAAAGGTGCAAGAGAGATTAAAAAAATCGAAGATTCATTGACAAATATGCTAGAAAAGTATGGTTTTAAAAGATGGATAACCCCCATTTTAATACCTACCTCTCTATTCCAAAATCACGGCCCCACTGACATTAAACCATATGAAACTAATAAAGATATGCTTTTAGATCCATTGGCGTTAGGCATATATCATTATTTATCATGTCAAAAAGAAAATAAATTTCCTTTTTATATTTATGAGAATAGAACTGTTTTTAGACAGGAAAAACAGAGTCAAGCATTTTGTACTTCAGATGAGTTCAGGAGAATTGATGCTTTTTTCTTTGATTCTAGAGATAGAATAAATACAATCTACAAAATTCTATTAGATAACATTGTAATGTTTTTGGATAAAAAGCAGTTGAGAGTAAAAGTGAAGACACACAAAAGTAATAAATATCAAAAACACTCTGAAATAATTATTATTACAAGCGATAAAAGAGAGTTAGAAGTAGTAAATTTAGCTGTTGTGAATAACTTGAATTTAAAAAAATACGAGATTCCTGTTCCGGACAGAATACCAGTTCATAGTGGATATTGTTCAATAGGCATTAACAGATTGTTTTATTGTTTATTGGATAAAAAATTCTCAAAAGATTAATTTATAGTTGTCACAATTTGTTCGTTTTTGTCTGTTCTGGTTACTTTTTTGACAATGCCTTTTTTCCCTCTCAGCAGATATCTACAAGCCAATAGATGGTGACGTCGTAGAACTAAGATATGGGAAGGTTTAATTCTATAAAGAATAATAAAGACAACAACCTTTAAATATACAACTATTCTTTTTGACGTCATGAAAGAAGAAAAGATACTAGTCACGAGTGCATTGCCGTATGTTAATAATATTCCTCATCTAGGCACTCTTATATGTGTTTTGAGTGCTGATGTCTATACTAGATATCTGAGGCTCAGGAAAAAAAATGTCGTATCGGTGCTTGGGACAGACGAGCACGGAACTACAGCTGAAGTTAAGGCTTTAGAAGAAGGAATAACTCCAAAACAACTGGTTGACAAGTATTTTAAGATTCATACAGAAATCTATAACTGGTTTGGTTGTGACTATGACTGTTATGGTCGCACTTCTTCAAAACAAAACCATGAGATATCACAAGACATATTTCTAAAGCTTTACAAGAATGGATACATAAAAGAAGACGAGCTTGAACAAGTCTACTGCAAGAAATGCGAGAAATTCTTAGCCGACAGGTTCGTAGGAGGAACCTGTCCTCATTGTAAATATGAACATGCAAGAGGAGACCAATGTGAGAACTGCGGAAAACTACTTGACGCTGTTGAACTTCTTAATCCTAAATGTAGTGTTTGTGGTTTAAAACCAGAGATAAGAAAGAGCAAACACTTATTCATAGACTTGCCAAAGCTAGAGCCAGAACTCAGGAAGTGGATAAAAAAGACTGAGCATAACTGGTCTGAAAACGCAAAAACCATGGCTTATGGTTGGCTAAAAGAAGGAATAAGACCAAGATGCATAACAAGAGACTTGAAATGGGGTGTGCCTGTACCACTAAAAGGCTATGAACACAAAGTCTTCTACTCATGGTTTGACGCACCCATAGGATATATATCTATAACTGCAGAGGCTAAAAAGGATTGGCGTGATTGGTGGCATTCAAAAGATGTGCGTCTAGTTCAGTTCATGGGAAAAGATAACATCCCATTCCATACCATAATGTTTCCTGCGTTTTTGATAGGTGCCAAAGACAACTATACATTATTAGACTCAATAAGTGTAAATGAATTCTTGAATTATGAGACTGGACAGTTTTCAAAGTCGAGACATCAGGGAGTGTTTGGAAATGATGCTAAAGAAATTGGAATTCCAGCAGATGTGTGGAGATACTACTTGATGATAAACCGACCAGAAAAGAACGACACACAGTTCTTGTGGGATGACTTTCAAGAAAAACTGAACAATGAGCTAGTTGCAAATATTGGAAACTTTGTCAACAGGACAATAACATTTACAAACAGATTTTTTGATGGAGTCGCTCCAAAACTTTTGAAGAAGGATTTAGATTTGAAAAACAGATATAACGATGTGGCAAAACTTTTTGACGGGATAGAATTAAAAAAAGGACTTAAAGAAATAATGAATTTCTCAAGAACTGCAAACCAGTACTTTCAGGAAAACGAGCCCTGGAAATTAATAAAAGAGGATAAGAAGAAAGCAGAGAATGTGATTGCAAACCTACTACTATTAACAAAAGACCTCTCAATACTAATAGAGCCATACCTGCCAGAGACATCAAGAGAGATACAAAGACAACTAAATGTCAAAAACTTGTCATGGTCTGATTTAGGAACAGGATTATCTGCTGGTCACAAGATTAACAAAGAAAAACTATTATTTACAAAGCTAGAAGATGAAGAAGTCAAGGCTTTCAAGGAGAAATTCTCCGGAAAGAAGAAACCTAAAGAAAGTCCGTTTTCAAAGCTTAACCTTAAAGTTGCAAAGGTGCTTGATGTAAAACAACATCCAAATGCTGAGAAACTGCTTGTCATGCAAATAGACATAGGTGAGAAGCGACAATTAGTTGCAGGCTTAAAACCTTACTACTCCTTTGACGAGTTGAAAGGAAAAAAGATAATTGTTGTAAGCAACTTACAGCCTGCAAAGCTTAGAGGTGAGGATTCTCAGGGAATGCTACTTGCTGCTCAGGAAGGAGAAAAAGTTGGAGTGCTTTTTGTTGAGAAGGCAAAGCCAGGTGAGCGTGTGTTGATTGATGGTTCAAAGCCAGGTGAAAAAGAAATAACTTTTAACGAGTTCTTAGAAATAAAACTAGAAGCAAAGAACGGCAAGGCTTTCTTTGAAGGAAAAGTCTTGAAAGCAGGAAGTGAAGAAGTAAGAGTTGATAAGGACTTGAGTGGAGATATAAGATAATTATTTTTTCTTGTAACCAAACTTTTTGTTGTACTCTTCATGATTTATTATGTCAATTATCAATATTATAATTTCTTCCTTTGATTCGCTTGCTATCAAGGTATATATCATTCTCCAAAAATTTGATAGTTGAACGCGAAAAAGGTTTGTGATATCATACTTAGCTTTGTATTCTTTAGGAAATAGTTTTTTTCTAATAGCTTGACCATAGACGTGTTTTTCTTTTAGAATTTCTATCTTGTTGTTTACAGATCTAAATATCATCTGATTCTTTTTTCCTAGTCCAGAATATATCTCTTGGGCACTTTCAGACAATATTACAACTATTTTTTTCACAAATGTTTTATGTGAGAAACGGGTTTATAAGAACTCCTTAATTTTTTTCGAAATATTTTCAGATTCGCGTTCCTTTATTTATTGCTTCTCTTAGCCTTATGCTATCGTTTTGTATCCAGACTATCCCTTTCATGCTGACTGCAATCTTGTTGCTTTCTTCTAGGTATTCAAGGATTGTTTTCAAGATGTAATGGTTGACTTGTTTTGGTAGCTTTCTTTTGAGACCTGCAATTGTTATGATGCTTTCATCCATGTTTTTAAGAGTTTCTTCTACCATTAGGATTGTGTTTAGAGTAGGTGAATGCTTCAATTTTTGTTCTTGAACTAATAATGACATATTGATAACCAAAACTTATTGATTAATAAATAATATTTACAGACTAATATATAAATTTTTCTGTTTTTTAGACTATTATTTAGAATTTTTCTATGTTTACTGGTTTATTTTTTTTCCCCGCAATATTTTCAGTTGACAGCTTTATTGTAAAACTATATTTTTCTAAAAAAATCTTTTAATAAATGGAAAACTATTTAAGGGAAAACCTTAATAAGAACTCTTTGAAAGAGGTTTTGGACTGGATGAGACTAATACTTGTAGCGGTAATCTTACTTCTAGCAATGCCTATGGCTATTGCTATGGACGTTTCAAAAATAGAATTTTTAAGCATCGGAAAACCAATCACCACCATTTCAACAACGAACGAGATACGATATCTTGATTTTAGAATTACAGTTACTGGAGAAGATTTTGAAAGTTTACAAGCAGATATTTCAGAGATACACAGGAATGTTTACTTTGTGCAAACAAACAGCTACAAAACAAAAGCACCAACTAGCTGCGAAAAACAATCAGACAACACAACATTCATCTGCTACCTGAGAACATTAACACTCTGGCTCTCAAATTCAACAGTCAAAATTCCAATAACACTCTACAACACGAGCGGAGCAACAACAATTGTCAATAAGACATTCACATTCACAATAGACAATACAAGACCCTCAATTGTTAGCATAAAAACAGATAAGTGTACACAGAACAATACTTGTTATATTGCATCAGGCAAAGGCACGAGTATAATAATACAGTTTCAAGATTCTATGGCAACTTTTAATAATGAAAAAGTAAGATATTCTTTCGCTGGAAAGAACAATATTTTAGTCAAGAATTGTACTGGTATGACTTGTTATGGAAACTCAGTGACTACTTGTGCATCAGGCCAAGAAATTCCAATAAGAATTTCAACGATGGATGCAATGGATGATGCTTTCAATAAAGTTAATAAAACTTTCACATCAAGTTTTATTTGTGATAATAGTGCGCCTTCAATAGTTAACTTGACGATAACAACTAATACTTTTGACAAAATAACTTCTGATAGCAACGTTGATGTTAAGATTATTGTCAAGGATGATATCTCACCATCTGTGAGTGCAAAAGCCAACCTTTCAGGAGTGGGTATTAACAGTACTTCAACTGCTTCTTGTGATAAGAATAATGAGACGTTCACATGTAAGTTTTCATTTAAAGTGAGCTGGCCAGGATATTATACTACTGATTTAAAATTCAGCATATCTGACCTTGCAGGAAATATATTAGCGATAGCGCAGCCAATTGAAGTCTTGGCTGTTGAAAACCAATCAGTTAACTTATGGAGCGTTGTATCATCAGAAACAAGTCCAAAGCAAGCACCTGCAAAAGAGTTGCAGCACTCAACATGGCAGATATACCAATACATAAACATGAGACCATCAGTATCAGGCCAAGAGTTAGTCAGCGTGAAAAAGAAGTCTTGCGACAGAAAGAATAATGACACCACAGCAGTTCTCGATGCAACAATCCTTAGCTTTAAAGACAAAATAATTGTGATGTATACAGTTCCAAAAGGAGTGTACAAATACACAACTCTTGAATATAACTGCACCTTTGAACTTTACACTAAGAAAGGAGAATCATTAACAAAGATTCCAGAATTAGAATCAGTTTATGTCTCATTACAACTACTAAACACCGCTGGTTCAGAAGAAAAAGTAGTCCAAGAAATAACAAGGCTAAAAGAAAAGATTGAAGCCAGACAAGAGTCATACAACAGCTGGTTTAACACCCTAAAAACAGTGTATACAGTGGCTGGCTATATCTGTCCGATACCAGGTCTTGCATATGGTGTTGGCGCAGTGTTTGGAATATCTCAAACTGTTTCTGCTGTTGGTTCTATTGCTGCAGATCTAATTCCCGGCGGACAAGGAGTAGCTACATCACTAAAACAAGTCGCAAGCTCATCAGATAAATCAAACAAACAGTTTACTAAGTATGGAGAAACTATGACTTCCTATATAGGCACGGCTTGTGGTGTCTTGACATGTAAATCTCCATGGCTTACTAGTTTGGTGAGTGATAATATAAATAAAATTCCTGCCTTAGGTGACCTTAATAAAATAACTGCTGACTATGCAAAGATGATGGGATTGAACAATTCTTTTGACTTGATGGATGAGTATAAAAGTTTGCCCATCGCCATTATAAAAACTTGTCCACCGGCTCTTTTATACCATTATATGAGAGGCACATCAATAGAGTGTAATTATCTTAATTGTATACAATCAAGAGCATCTCAAGGTTTAAATCTTGCATGGTGTCAATCAATGAAAAACTATGAAGAATGTGTTTACTCAACAGGAAGTGTTTTTCATTCAATGCCTATATTGCCAATTGTGAATAATGTTGGAAAAATGTTAGAACAAGTAGCAAAAGATCCTTATAGCGCTGGTTTGGCAGCTGCAACAACGTTTTTATGCAAACAAGACGCTCCTTCTCCAGATTCACGCTGGAACTACATATTTTATGGTGCTTGTTCAGTGCCAAAACTTTTGGAGAACGTGAATAAAGTACTTAATATCGTTGGGTTTAACAAGCAAATAAAAGAAAGACAATTTGGTCAAAGACTGGAAAACCCAGAGCAAAAAATGTGTCAATCAATTATAGAAAACACTTTAAGACTAACTTACATGAAAGACTTGGGTGGTGTTGAAATTTCAGGAGCAAACATGTATTGTGACTCGTCTGGTTGCTCATATGAAAACAAAAAATTAAGATATGATGCGGTGCTCGTTCAAACAATTTACACAGTTCAAACAAAGGATGCACAAAATAATGATAGGTTGGTCATTGTTGAACCAAACTTCGGCCATGATGAATTCTATGATGAAAGCGGTAACTTGTATTCTAAATATGCATATGAAGGTAGAATATCCAGACATGATATAACTCTTTCTGATCTCGCAAAGATTAATACACTCACGGATGCTGAAATAGAACAAAAGTTTAAAGTGAAAGCGTCTGTGTTTAGGAATATGGCGGACCAAGTTGAGAATGCTATGAAAATTAAGCGTGGGGATGATATGAAAGAACTAGGTGTCTCTGATGAGACTATAAAAAATCTTGACAATGCAGATAATAGACTCAAAGAAGCAATAGAAGAAAGTACAAAAATTCAGCATGAGAGAGACAAAAAAAATGGTGCACGTGATAGTTCCATTGCTGATTATAATGAAGTGATAGCTGCATTAAATAAACAAATAGAAGACATAGATAAAGAATTGACTACAATTATTACTTCTGAAAGAGAGCAGTACTTATTAAAGACTAGAACTGAATCACTTGCGAATATAATTCATTTGAAAAAAGGTAGAGATAATTTGCCAAAAACTTATGATGAGGAGGCTGTAAAAGCTGCAGATGAAGAAGTTGAAAAAGCAGAACAAGAATGGAAGTATTATCATAAGAATGTAATGGAAGAGATGCAGTATGGTAATCTGGATTCGGAGGGGTTGCTCAAAGGACTTACTCACTTAACATTAGGCTTTGCAAGAACCATGGGTTTGTACAGTGGAGTTTTTGCAAGAACAGGAATCTTAGATACAACTGAAGTTATATTTAAATTTTTAGAACCAATATATGAGTTTTTTTCAATAGACGCGTTTGTAGAAAAACAGTTGTGTGACAGTAACTTTGAAGAGGTTGGTGGAAGCTTTGTGTTGACGAGATTAAATTCTGGCGAGATAACTCCTGGCGCTTTTGTGGCCGGAAGTAAGAGTTTGATAAATAAACCAGATGGAACATCTGTGAAGAAATACTTTGTTTATGGACAAATCATTAATGCTAAGAAGGATGGATTGAAATTCAAGATATACATGACTGGAGGAGGCACTCATGTGATTAACGAAACTGTAACTTTGAATAAAGGTCAAATGTTTCCTTCAAGCGGCTCACCTCTAGACAGGCCTTGGTTTGAAGGAAATCTAACAGGTGATTATAATGAGGCTTGCATAGAATTCAAAACGAGTTATTTAAACGAATACTTTGACGTTGCGAACGTTGATGATAACAAGATTTGCGCTCCATTGGTGGTATTATCATGATGAAAAAAGGACAGATAACTATGTTTGTTGTGATGGGAATCGTATTAGTAATACTTGTAGGTTTAGTTGTTTATATCAAGTCTAGCATAGTTACAACAGAGCCTCCTGAAACAGATATAACTGAGACTTACTCTAATGAAATAGCATCTATAAAACTTTACACTGAAGATTGTATGTACAAACTTGGAAAGGAAGCATTCATAGAACTTGGACAAAGAGGTGGTTATCTTGACACTTCATTCATCCACCCTTATGGTTTGACAGCGACAGAGAGTGATGGTTTTGAAATATTTCCAGACTCAGGAATTGTTATTCCTTTCTGGTATTATATGAAATCCAAAAATGATTGTACTGGCTGCGTTTTTGACAGCCAGAAACCTTTCTTGGCAGGACGCACAAACAAATCTGTGACTGGTCAAGTAATATCTTATATAGAAAATAATATTGATTCTTGCCTTAAAGGCTATTCATTCATGAAAACAGAAGGATTTGAAGTTGTTGAAGGTCCTCCAAAAGTTGATATTAAACTTGGAGGCGACACAATAATAGAAATGAAGAAATCAGTAGTTATAGAAAAAGATGGCAAAACTTATTCTATAAACTCTTTTGTTACAAGTCTAGGTCTTGATTTTAGTAGCCTGTATAGTTTTGCAACTGAAATAGTTGAACAACTAATATATCAAGGTTTCTTTGAAAATCAGGTTTTAAACGATATAACTATCTATAATTTTGGTTATGATGAAGTATCAAAACCAATCCCTCCAATACAAGGAGGAAAAGAGACTTACTTCAGCTATCCAGGCATGTATATGAAATCCATTGAAAATGTGAATAACATACTAGCAAATGAAGTCATACCTAACACAGTTTCTGGCGTCAAGGTTTCAGGTACAAGAAACGGGGTTATTTCAATGGTTATATCTGGTAAGAATGAGACTGAACTTTTCTTTGAGGAAGCTTTTCAGAATCAAAAGTTATTACAAATTTTTAATTTTGACCGTGTCGATAGAAACCAATACTCTGTTTTCTTCACTTATCTTCCTATATGGAAACCCTATCTTCGAATCAATAATAAAGCAGGATTTTTAAATGTTCAACCGGCAAAAATATTTCCTCCAATATCCTTACCTTTTGACCTTGGAAGCATATATCAGATGAATTATAATTTCTATTACGACTTAAGTTTTCCTGTCATGATAAGGCTGTATGATGAAGAAGCGTTCAATGGTGAAGGGTACAATTTCATCTTTGGGTTTGAGTCAAACCTAAGAAAAAATACTCCTTTTAATAAATCTGGCACAGCACCTACATTAAATGTGCAGGGCAATCAAAACGATGTATTCTGTGATTACAGAAATAGGAATTCAGGCAACATAAGTATAATTGTGAAAAACTTCGCTACTAAACAACCGGTGAAAGGATTAGAAATAAGTTATACTTGTGGTTCATTAACATGCTTAATAGGTGCTACTGGTATGTATGATACTCCAGGGTTAGTAACAACTCTTCCTACATGTTTAGATGGTGTTATTAGTTTTTCAGATAACAATTATTATATCGATAAACCAACTTATCTGACCTCTGTTAAGGGAAAAAATCAAGCTGTTGAAATTGTTGCTTATCCGAAGAAGAAGTTAAATATTACAATACTATCAAATCCTGTGAGGAAGAATTATGATTTCTCAATACCAAAAATATTCTGGGAACCAGTGTTTTTAGAATTAACTCCTTCAATAGATGAAACTTTCTTGATAAGAGTTGAAAGGATATCTAATGATTCAAGCATTAATGAGTTTAAAAGTTTTGCTTCTTTTAATTCTGAAACTCCAGCAGCCATAGAGTTTATTCCTGGAAACTATTCAATAGAGGTCATCTCTTTATTATATCTTGGTGAGAACCGCTCAGTTGATAGGATAGTAATTCCTGAGGATGAACGATGCTACAGCGGAGAATGCTTCACGCTTCCAGAAGTCTCATTCAACGCCACATTCCCAAGCGGAGGAGTTGTTCTTAATAATGAAACCGGTTACTTTGAGATAGGCGAAGATATCTATAACAAATCAAATATAACATTTAAAGTTTTCACTATAGACCATGCGGGGATGAAAGTCATGGAAGACTTAGAAGAGATGAATAAAATAGAATACTACTCAATGAATTATAAGTCCAACATACTTCCAGTGCTGGAATGATTAATTTAGTATCACCATTTAGATTTAAAAATTTCTGGTACGTTTATCTTTTCACCATTAACTCTTTTTAGATCTTCAAAATCAAGTCTTATCCTATCATTATGTAAATCAAATTTATTTATTTCAACATCAATTGTGTCCTTTGGACTTATATATAAATCTAAATAGTAATATTCTCTATTGCTGGGAAAATATGGTGATGATTTGTGAAAAATTTTAAATCCTTCTTTTCTTAAATCAGGTTCAATTATCATTCCAATCATGCTGTATGAGCTCGTATTTTCATTTCTAGTTTCATTCTTTACAGCAACTTTTGCTATGATGAATTGATCATTTTTTGGTTGATCCTGTGCTTTGATTTCTAAAGGAGAAACTGCCATATACATTCCTACTCCGAGTCCTGCGATGTATCCTAGTGTTTTGTTCATTGTTTGTTGTGTTTGTTTTTTCTTTTAAATAGTTTTTGTTTTCTTAATTACTTAGAAGTGGTTTCTGTAAAAAATTTAATAAAAAAATAAATTTATTTCTTCTCTTCTTTTGGCTTGTAGTCTAGTCCGTGTTTTTCTAAGTCTTTTTTTAGTATTATTGTATTTCTTATTTCGATCAGCTCATCTAGGTTTTGTGTGTAGAATTTTGTTGCGTTGTGTATATACATTCCTTGCTTGTCTAGTTCTTCTTTTAAGTAATCCATTATTAATAGTGGGTGTATGTTTCTTAAGAGTTTTTCTGCTTCTTTTTTTGTATAGTTTTTTTGAAGTATTTCTGTGTAAACCTCTTTTTTTGTGATTAAATCTCTTTTTAGTTTTCCAATGTTATAATTCTTGTCTTTAAGTGCGGTATCTATTATTTTTTTAAGTGATTGTTTGTCTTGTTCGTTTTCTTGTCCTGATATTGTTAGTTCGCTATCATAATATTGCGTTAAGATATCATATTGTTCTTCTTCATCTTTTATCTCTCGGATGATTTCATTAATTTTTGGTCTTGCAATTTTAAAATATTCTTTTAGTCCTTCGACCACTACTTTTTTTATTTCTTTTTTCTTCAGTTTTGATTCATCGTTGTTTGCAAATATTTGTTTAAAGTTGTCAATCATGACTTTATAAAGTAAATCTTGCGCAGGTGCAAATATATTGTTAAATAAATAACTTTGTGTATCTTCATCTGAGCATTTATCATAGTGCTCAAATGCTTTTTCAACATTTTCTCTGGTTTCTTCTGAATATTTGTTTTTGTCATCAATAGATTTATTCAAGGATTGAACTTCTTTTTGTTCAATTTTTGTTTCTTTCTCTTTATAGTCGGAATTAGATTTGTTTGTTAATTCTTCATTCTCTTCATAATCAGTTTTTTTTCCTGATAGTTGTTCTATAGATGTCTTCGCAATTTTTCTTATTAATTCATCAAGATTCTTTTCTTCTCTCATTTTTTTCAGGTTATGTTTTTTTATTTAAATATCTTTATCTATTTTTATTGTTCAGAAGTAGTTTCTATAAAAAATTTAATAAAAAATGAATTATTCTTACTTTTTCGGTTTTACGTATGAATGTCTGTGGTCTTTAATGTAATTCTTAAAACTATGTCCTTGGCTGTAAATGTTGTTTACTAATCCAGGAAGATCATCCATCGTCATACTTTCTTTTCTAAGCGAATAATCAGGTGCCAATTTTTCAACGTTTTTCACAACATGGTCTCTTAGGTATTCAAAGTTTTCATGTTTGAATAATTTAGTGCTTATTAGTCTCATGTTTGTTCCTGCAGCTCTTTCTCCAGCTGAACGTGCAAATTGTGGCAAGTATTGACTTTCAAAGATATTTTTCCTGTTATCAACAAGGTCTCTTACAAAGTCTTCTTTGCTAACACCAAATTTGTGTACCATCATTCCTTGTATGTGTGCTGGATCTTTTTTGTAAAGTTCTCCAATTCTCTTTAACTCTTCAGCATTAGCATCAGGAAATGCATAGCTTAAAAGTTGCATACCAACTTTGTTAAATATGTCTTCTGCATGTTCTACAGCATCTGCGAACTTGTGTTTTTCAGTTCCTATCTGGTACTGGTTTGGAATTCCATTCTCATCTTTTCCATGCATTCCAATAAGGAATTCATCCATTGCTTTTGTAAATGCTTTGCTGACTCTTGTTGTTAAGTCGCCCCTTTCTTTTTGCTTTTCTGGTGCGAAATGGGATTTGTATTGTTCTAAAAGTTGTTCAAGATCTTCATTGACCATTTTAATATCACCTATAACAATTTTATTTTAACCATTACTCAGTCATTATATCTTAATAAAACTTTCGTTTTGAAGAGCGTGTATTTAAATCACAACTTTTATAAATCAACTTATTTTAAAAGAATCATCACATTTTCGAGGTGAAAACACTTTGGCAAAAAAAGAAACTAAGAAAGAAAAATCAACCCTTGATTCTCTGCCAGCTGATATTCCTGATGAGACTAAGAAGAAGCTTGAAGAGATAAAAAAGAAACTTGACAAGTTCAAAGATGCAGTTGTAGGCAAGTTTGAAGATTACATCGTAGGAGTAGCCTTAATGCCGCCTTCTAAGGATGAAAAAGAGAAAGAGAAGATAAACGTCTTAGTCCTTGTTGATGATACTGACAGCAAGAAGATGACAAAAGAGGAGCTAAAGGAGAAACTCTCATCCATAATTCTAAAGATGGCTCATGACGTTGATAAAAAACTAAGCCCTGAAGTTATGATCATAAGTGATCTGTGGCAGTCATGCTTTGATGCAAAATACGATCTTGTGCAGATGATAGCATTATCAGCTCCAGTGTATGACAAAGGAATGCTTGCAGCGATAAAGATCTGCGAAATCCACAAGAGCATGGTCTTAAAAAAATTCGAAAAATACATAGTCTCATACGTCTTGGCAGGCTCACTAGTTCAGGGAAGGGCAACGCCTGAATCAGACATCGACGTATTCTTAGTCATCGATGATACAGATGTAAAGAAGATGACTAGAGCTGAGCTAAAAGACAAGCTAAGGGCAATAATCATAGGCATGGGTCTTGACGCTGGCAAGATGACAGGAATAGAAAACAAGCTAAACATCCAAGTATACATACTAACAGATTTCTGGGAATTTATTAAAGAGGCAAGCCCGGTAATATTCACATTCCTAAGAGATGGAATACCATTATATGACAGGGGAGTGTTCATGCCTTGGAAACAACTATTACAGATGGGAAGGGTAAAGCCAAGCTCAGAAGCAATCGACATGTTCAAATCAACTGGCGAACAGATGATTCAAAGAGTCAAGTACAAGCTAAAAGACATAGGCATGGAAGACTTGTTCTACGCAACACTAACACCATCACAGGCAGCCCTCATGCTCTTTGGAATACCGCCACCAACACCAAAGGAAACACCTGATGTGTTAATGGACGTGTTTGTAAAAAAAGAAAAACTCTTAGAGAAAGAATACGTGGAAATACTAAAAGACATCATAAAAATGAGAAAAGATCTTGAGCACGGCACAAAAAAAGACGTGTCAGGCGCAGAGATTGACAAGCTGTTAAAAGACTCAGAAAAATATCTAAACAGGCTTAACAAGCTCTTTAAGCAGATAGAAAAGGTCAAGGAAGAAGAAATAGTAGTTCACAACTATGAAAGCGTGGTTACAGTGATAAGGGATATCTTAAGACTTGAAGGTGTAGATAGGGTTAAAGACTTAGAAATCATAGAGATTTTTGAATCTGAAGTAATCCATAAAGGCTTAATACCAGAGAAATATCTAAGAGTGCTAAAGCAGATAGTCAAAGCAAAGAAAGACTACGATGAAAAGAAACTCTTAAAACACGACGTTGCAAAGCTAAACAAAGACTCAAGAGACTTATTAAGATTCTTAGTTGAATACATCCAGAGGAAGAGAGGAAGAGAACTGGAGAAAACAAAGATAAGAGTTAAGCATGGAAAGAAGTTTGGCGAAGTGATACTGATAGGAAAAGAAGCATTCATAATACACGACATTGACAACGAAGACAAAGATATAACTAAAGCAACCATAACAGAGACAGGCGCTCTCAAAGACATGAAAGAATCATCATTGGAAGAATTAGAAAAAGCATTAACTGCAATAGAGATTCCTGCCAAGGTATTCATAAAAGAACCAATCTTTGAAGACCTTAAAAGCATCTTTGGAAAAGATGTTGAGGTATTAATAAACTATTAATACCGATGCTCAAAAACCTTTTTTTGAGTTTTTGTTGTTGAAGTCCTAATAAACTATTAGCTTGAATAGTCAAATAAACAACAACATTTTTAAATTCTTTTTCTTTTCATATTTAGAAAGGGTTGATTTATGAAAACTGGTATAAAAGTCTTTGATGCAATGACTACAAAGCCTGTCACAGGCAAAGTCGATGATACAATAACAAACTGCGCCAAGACTATGAAGAAGTATGGTGTTGGAAGCCTTCTAATAACTGATAAGAAACAAGTAGTTGGTATGATTACAGAGAAGGATTTCGTCTACAAAGTATTAGCCAAAGGCATAAACCCTGATGATACACTGGCAAGGGATATAATGGAGAAAAACCTATTCACAATAACCCCTGAATCAGACCTTTACGATGCAATGGTTGAGATGAGAAATAACGAAGTTAGAAGACTGCCAGTCGAAGAAGATGGAAAGATAATAGGACTCTTAACCGATAAAGACATTCTAAAGATAGAACCACAGCTCTTCGAGCTATTCGTTGAGAAGATGAGAATTCGAGAAGAGGATTCAAAACCAATAGCTGACTTTGGCAAATACGAAGAGGGCTTGTGTGAGAGCTGCGGAAACTGGTCTTACAGATTAAAAGATGTTGAAGGCTCAAAAATATGTTCCAACTGCACAGCTAATTAACATCTAAAAAAGTTGTGTAAGCATCAATATTTTCTTTAGGAATCTCTCCAAAAGCACAATTCTTGCAAGTCCAGTCAAGATAAACCCATCCATCCCTCTTATACTTGTTTAAAGCTTCTGGAATCTTTGCTCGAATAAACGCGTGGCCAGGAATAAACACTAACTGAGTGTCAATACCAACAGCTTCAAGCAAGTTAGCCAAAAAAAGCGTTCCAGACTCACAATCACCACCACCGCCGACCATGAAGTCTTGAGGCATCTCAACGTATTCAAAATTAACAGGGTCAGCAATGTAATCAAAGTTATCCCTGACAAAGTAATATATCGCTTTTGCATGACACACCCGCTCACCCTGACAAGCAATTGAAACTATCTTGTTTGCAGTAGTCTTAACAAAAGGACTCTGAGGAACCACAAAGTCCAAAAAATCCTCCCTGCTCTTTAAAGTCCTAGTCTCATTAGACAAGTTGTAATCAAAAACCATCACTTCCTCTAATGTAGGAACCTTGTCAGGCCTAGGATCAAGCTTCACCCCGTAATGAGGAAATATCATCACTGAAAGCAATAATATCAAAAAGACGGCGATGATGTAAATTAAAGGGCTTTTCCCCCTTTTACCATCATCATCGTATAAATTATCTTCATAAATTTCTTTCTCGTGCATTAATTTTATTATCTTATTACAAAATATTTAAATATTACTTTAATTTTTAAACCTTAATGATGAAAGGAACAGACAATCCTGTGCCAAGACACATAGGTGTGGTACTTGACGGTAACAGGCGATTTGCAAAGAAACTGATGTTAAAGCCCTGGAAAGGACATGAGTGGGGTGCAAAAAAAGTTGAAAACCTCTTAAACTGGGCTAAAGACTTAGGAATAAAAGAACTGACTATTTACTCTTTCTCTATCCAGAACATGAACAGGCCAAAAGAAGAGTTTAACTTCTTAATGAACTTATTCAAAAAAGAATTCACACGTCTATTACATGATAAAAGAATAATGAAAGACGGTATAAGAATAAATATAATAGGAAGGATACAACTACTGCCAAAAGACTTGTACGAATTGTTCCAGGAACTAATGGAGAAAACCAAAGACAACAAAGAATACATTATAAACTTTGCAATAGCATACGGTGGCCGAGAAGAAGTAATTGATGCAATCATGAAGCTTGGAGCAGATTTAAAAAGTGGAAAACTTGATGTTAACAAGATAAACGAGGAAGTATTTCAGAATTACTTATACACTCCTGATGAGCCTGACTTAATAATAAGAACAGGAGGAGATCGTCGAACCTCAAACTTCCTAATATGGCAGTCCAATTATTCAGAATGGTTCTTCTTAGAAAAGACGTGGCCAGAGTTTGAAAAAGAAGATTTGATAAGAATAGTGGAAGATTTTCAAAATCGAGAAAGAAGATTTGGAAAATAATCAGATTTTTCTGCTAATAAAATAATCTGCAATCGCTGATAAGAATTCTTCATTCTCACTCTTAAGACCTACTTTTTTAAGCCACTCCTTGCCATTGTTAACTTTTTGCTTGCAGAAATCATGACAGTACTTCACAGCACCGGTTTTATGCATAACCTTGACAACTTCTAAAACTTCTTTTTTAGAAGCATCAGATAGTCCAAGCACCTTAAGAATCTTTCTTTTATCATCAGAATTCGCTCTTTCTAAAGCTTTTATTATCACCAAAGTCTTTTTTCCCTGCCTAATATCAGAGCCAAGCTCGTGGCCTTTATTTGCACTTTTACTAATATCCATTAAGTCATCATGAACCTGAAACGCGATTGTAATATCATTTGCAAACCTAGACAGTGCTTCAAGCTGTGGCTTATTAGCGCCTCCAAGAACACATCCAATATTAACACATGTTTTGATTAAAAAAGCAGACTTCCCCTCAACCATACGAAGATATTCCTCCTCACTAACAGTTTTCTTCTTCTCAAAACTCAAATCGTAGAACTGCCCTTCATTAACCCTTATCATAGCATCATTATAAAGTTTAAGGCAATCATTGACTATATCCTTCTTAAAAGAACTCCTCAGTATGCATCGCTCTCCAAAGGCGTATAGGATGTTTGCAAGAATCATAGAGTTAGAAACAGCAAATTTTGAAGACTGCCGGTCAAACAAAGAACCCTTATATCTAATCTCAGAATGGTTTCTTAAAAAGTTATCCTTGAAAACCTTGTGTATCGTCGGCTTGTTTCTTCGAGACTCATCCTCATCCATCACATCATCTTCAATGAGTGTAAAGTTGTGGAAGAACTCAACAGATAAAGACTGCCTCAAGATATCTTTTGTTCCTCCAAGACCTTTATAGGTTTCAAGAATAATAATTGGCCTTAGTCTTTTGCCTCCTTCAAGCAAGAACCTGAGCAGCAGGTCATACTCTTTCTTCATAGAAGTTTTCACCTGCTCTTTTTCTGAAAAGAACCTTAATATCTCCATGTCAATCTCTAACTTGTAATTAGAAATTGTCCTATGAAATGAGTCTTCATCCATTATCTAACATATTAGAATTAGTTCTTGATTTAAATAGTTTTTTTTTCCAAACACACGCTCTTTCATCTTCAAACCTATATCTCTTCTTCTCTTCCAGTAACTAGCAACATTTATTCCTATTCCTTCAACACCAAATCCAGCGTAAGCCTTCTTGTTCCTCTTAGCAAGATAAATCCTTGTAAGATTTCCAGCAGCAATAAAGCCTGATAATCCAAGACTGACATAGCTATCGTCAGCTTCTGGCAAGAAGTACTTGACAATTGCAGTCCCCATATTGCTGTACAAAGCATACTGCGGAGAAAGAGCTATACCAATCCACGCGTTTCTAACAGTCAACTCGTAAGGTTTTTTATTAGCAGTCAATGCAAACAAGTTCTGATCCTTGCGGTTCATAGCCCCTCCAAAGTACCCCTGCACGAGCCAATCAACGCTATGAGCTACGTTGTCAAGCTTTTCCTTCTTATCTTCCTTGTTATCATTTATCAAGACAGTTTCCAAGAACCTGTCAACTCCCTTAGTGAACCTATCAGATTTTAAGAACCAATAAGACTTTATAAGAACATTATTTGGAAAACCACTGTTAGCCTTGATATACTGCATGAACACCTCTCTTGCTTCATTCTCTCGGCCATAGTTTATCCCAGTCTTCTCCTCGTTTAAGAGCTTTTTTTCCTGCAACACACTTTCAAGGTCAACATTCTTATAATTCATTGTGGATGAACGAGAATGATTGAGTATTATATAAACCTATCAGCAAACCCCAAGGAGATGCAGTCATGAAGCTTGGAATAAAGAGCAACAATCTAATGGAAAGAAATAAAAACTGCTAGTGATTAATCTTTGTTCATGAAGAAAGAAGAGCTGGTTAAAACTACAAAGGAGCTCATCGCTATAGAGAGCTGCACAAGTGATAAGGATAAAATAGTTCAAGCCCTAGAATACGTCAAAACTTTTTTTTCAAAAACAAACTTTATAATCAAAGAATTTGAATTCAAAGGCGTCAAGAGCTTGCTAGTAACATTAAAATCTGAGAACCCTGCATTATTGTTGCATGGACACATAGACGTTGTTCCAGCTCCAAAAGAATTGTTCAAACCAATTGTTAAAGACGGAAAAATCTTTGGCAGAGGAGCAATTGATATGAAGTCAGGCCTTGCAGTCTTAATGCATGTAATTAGAGATTTATCAACAGAAAATAAAAAAGTAGATGTTGGGCTGCTAATAACAACAGATGAGGAGATAGGAGGCTATAACAGCACAGGAGAACTTTCTGAAATTTTAAAACCAAAGTTTGTGTTATCAGCAGAGCCTACAAACCTGTTAATTGGAAATAACGCAAAAGGAGTGTTGCAGCTAGAATTATCAGTTACCGGCAAATCCGCGCACGCCGCGTACCCTTGGGAAGGAGAAAACGCGATACTAAAAATGGTAGATATGATTGCAAAAATAAAAGAGTTGTTTCCAAAGAAAGGTGATTACTACACAACAATAAATTTTAGCAAGATAAACGCGGGAGACGTGCTAAACAAGGTGCCAGACCAATGCACAGCATGCGTTGACATAAGATTTGTTCCAGAAGAAGACCCAAAAAAGATAATCAAAAATATAGAGTCGCTAGGATTATTAGTCAAAGTCATAACAACTAGCAATTCTTCAACCTGCGACAAAAATAATGCATTTGTCAAGAAGCTTCAGAAATCTTTGAAAAAAAACAAGTTAAAAACTGACTTTATTAAGAAGCACGGAGCATCAGATATTAGGCACTTCACAAAAAAAGGAGTTCCTGGCGTAACCTTTGGACCAACAGGCAAAGGAATGCACGCACCAGACGAAAGCGTCGAAATAGAATCATTAGATAATCTTTACAAAGTCATAAAAGATTTTTGTCTGACAACATAAATCATTCTGAGAACACATCAGCCTGAAACTTGTATATTTGACAGTTGTTAATATCTTGCCAGGCATGAAACGGCAGACCTGCCTTTTGACATAAAGCGTTTAAGAACTGATCAACAGTAAAGTCGTGCTCAGTAGCAACTTGTGGCAACAACAAGCCCGAGCCTCTTTTGCTCCTGATTATAAGTCCGTCTTCTCCAATAATAATTCTCCTCCTGTAATCACCTGACTCATCAACCTCTATAACTTTAGGAATAGTCAAGACTGATACCTCGATATGAATGCTTCTTAACTCCTCTTTTTCAAGCATGGGAAATCTATGATCGTTAAAAGCCGCGCTTCTAGCAGCTTCAATTATTGCCTTGTAAAGAGGCATGACTGGCTCAGGGTAACCAATGCATCCCCTAAGCTGCTTGTTCTTATGAATTGTTACAAAAACACCTTGGTTCTTATCAAAGTGCATCACACCACTCACATCAGGCTCCTGTCCTTTTGAGAAAAATGTTTCTATAGAATCCCTTGCAAGCTTTAACAACAATTTTTTATCATTATCATTCATGGTTATTAATTATATTAGAAACAAGTTTTTAAATCTTATCAAAAAAAATGTTTTAGAGGGCTTTATTAAATTTAGAAGCTAAGTCTTTATTCTTCTTCTTAAGCCTGTCAATAGCATCAAGAACAGCAGTGCGCGCATCTTTTTTGCCTGCAGAAGTCTCAACTATCACTCTTGGAATACCTATTAACGGGTGCTCCACGTTATAAGCTGCTACCTTTACGTCCTCATCATTCCAAAGTTCTTTCTTCAAAGAATTCGCTAACGTGTGGCTTGTACCTTTTATGTCAAAGATTACTTTGTACTTTGTATCCTCAATGAATTTGATTTCCATAGTCATGATGAAAAAGTGTTTATTTATAAAGTTATTCTTTAAACTTTTTTGCAAAACCGTTTTTGTGCTTCTTGATGCGCCAACAACCCACACTTATTTTCTCAACCTTCTTTTTATGATGATCCATTGTTTTCTTTAACGGGAAGTCAAATTCGAAGTAGTGAGTCATGTCAAATTTTAGCTGGTCTATTTTTTTGTTGACGAATCTCTTAGTCTCTGATTTGTGAAATGAATAAACTATCTTTGCAAGGCTTGTTGCTTTCTCCAAAAACTTTATGTCTGCACCTGCTTCTTTTGTTCCAAAAGGAGGGTTTTGTATCACAACGTCGCATTTCTTTTTGAAATCATTAATATCTTTGTTTATAATCTCATAATTCTTCGTATCTAATTTTTCAAGATTTTTCTTAAGAATGTTTACTGCTTCTTTGTCTTTCTCAACAAAAAAAACTTTTTTTGCACCTAGAAGAAGCGCTCCAATCCCAAGAATGCCTGTTCCTGCTCCAGAGTCTGTTATAATATTCCCTTCTATATCTTCATTCATGTAAGCAAACCACAAAATCTCTGCAGCAATCTCTGAATCAGTAGAGTACTGCTCGTTTTTCATGTCTGGAGACTTGAATGTTTCAAGTTTTGAGAGAAATATCGCTAAATCTTTTTGACCCATCACGTCACTTATTAGCCTACTGTTTTTAAATTTTTTTAATTAAAACTTTTTTTGATAAAAAAATATTTATCTATACAAATATTCAAACACTGCAATATATGAATTGTTAGTATAACAATATTTAAAAAAAGTTCGTTGCAAATATTTTGTGGGGTGATAACAATTTTTAGCAGTAAAAAAGTAACAGTGTTAACAAATGATTTTGTTTTATTGTCAAAGGATTTTAGCTTGTTAAGAAACAATCTTAAATCTGCGTTTTCATCGGTAAAAGACGAGTTGGACATGCATCTTGACTCTATAAATCAGAGCACTAATGAGATACAATCAAATTATGAATATTTGATGGCACTTGATGCAAAGATAGAGAAGCTTACCGATAAGGTTGACGAGCTTCAGATGCAGATAAACCCTGATTTTTGCCAGCCAGACTTCTCTGATATTCTGCTTTCAAAGAGAGAACAGGAATTATTCTTGAATATTTACACAGTTGAAGACAGGATTTCTATGTCTGGTCTTGCCAGGAAGTGTGGCTTGACTTTAGAGATGTGTGATTCTTTGCTGAGAGCTTTAAGCTCTAAAAAAATACCAATAATTAAGCAGTTGGTCGACGGCGTTATTTTTGTGTCTTTAGAGTATAACTTTAAAGATATGCAGGCGAGGAAGAATATTTTAAAGATTGATACTACTATTTCTCAGATGATTAATTAATTCTTTTTTTCATAAACATCCTATTTTAAAATTCTTAAATGAATTCTAAAAGTTTTAGTTTTTGCTTGAATTATTTGAAACACAATTTTTTGTATGATTTATAGGTTATCCAATAGATAGAACAACCAATATGTTGTTGAAGCTATATATTTTTCAACCAATAAATTTATAAACATATTTCACTCTACAAAATTAGTGCCAGGGAAGAATATGAAGAGACCTCAGAGACTGGAATCACAGTACTTGGAGTTGAGAGGTTTTTTGAGTTTTCTCATACTCCATGAAGTTGGGCTAAGAAAGCTTTGTGGTGAGGATTTGGCGAAAAAAATTGGGAGACGAAAGGGGGCGATGCTTCTTACACCAGGAACTATTTATCCTGCCCTAAAAGAGTTGAGAAAAAAGAAGTTAATCAAGTATAAGAAGAATGGGCGGAAAAAGATCTATGAGTTGACTGATGAAGGGAAGAAAGAATTGAGTGTTCTTTACAAATTATTCAGCAATTACTTTTATGGCCTGAAACACAGGATAAAAAGAATGGACTATATTTCAAAAGAATAAAATATTTCAACTCCGCTTAAAATATCTAGAATGTGTTTTGATTTTGTCAATTCACAATTTTTTTGTTTCCTGGAGATATGATGTGATACTTTTTAGGAATGTTTGCTCGTATTCTATCTTTGGATTTTCAAGATTGTTGTATCCTTGGAACTGAACCCAGAAAAAATTCTGGTTTTCCATCTTTTTCATGGTTACGAAGAATTTGATTCCGATTCCTGCCCTGTACTCCATCCTGCTATCTTTTAGCAGATCTTCGATTCCTAGGCTTTGAAGATACCTTCTATCATTTTCAAAAGTGTCAAAACTGTATGCATCTGCGAACTTGTAGAATATCTTAACTAAGTCATCTGCGTTAAGTTCTTCTTTTATCAAAAACTCAATTAGCATAAGGTTTGGGAATGTCTTTTTGTTATTAAAGCTATTTTTTCTTCAAAAACCCTGGCTTTTTTGCTTAAACTATACCTTCTAAACGTGCTTCTCGTCGAAGAACCAAAAAATTTAAATACCGGACTTCGCATAATATATCTTATACGAAGGTTTTAACGCTTTGTGAGGTGATTTGATGAAAGAAAACATGACTGAAAGAAGAAAAATGGCACTTTTAGGCAAAGAAGTAATTGTTGGAGTGTTGTGTTTAGGATTTGGCGGTTACAGCCTTTTAGCGCAATACGGGGTTATAAGACAAGCATTTGAACTCCCACAGATGATAGCAAACATATTGCTAACACTTGCAGGGCTATTCTTACTATTGCAAGCTTTCAAGCTGACAAGGTATGAATATAGAAGAAGCAGATTCTTAGGTTAATATGCTTGAAAAACTTGAAACTGAGCTTAGGCTCAGGGGATATAGTTTTGAGACTGTCAAGGCCTATCTTAGATTTAACAAGGATTTCTTACTTTTCATAAGAAAACCTGAACCAGAGGTTGGGGTTGATGATGTCAAGGCTTACTTAGGCCATCTCATATTAGATAGAAAATTGTCTCCAAGAACCTTAAATTTAACCAGAGCAGCATTGTTATTCTATTATAATGCGGTGTTTCACAAGGGAATTACAGGGGTTTTAACTCCTAAAATCTCAAGAAAGCTGCCTGTTGTGCTGACAAAAGAGGAAGTTCATAGAATTATTGATAATGCTGGCTCCTCCAAAAGCAGGTTAATGATCCAGATGCTATATGCTTCAGGAATCCGTGTCTCTGAGCTTGTCAGCATGAAGGTTGATGACCTTGAACTAGATCAAAAAACTGCTTGGGTTAGAAGCGGAAAAGGCTCAAAAGACAGACTCGTGATTCTTTCGGAAAAGCTCGTAATAGAACTTAGAAAATATCTTGAAAGCTATGATTCAGAATATTTATTTTCTGGAAGGCAAGGCTCACTCACAACAAGAAATGTACAACAGATTGTTGGTCTTGCAGCAAAGAATGCAAAGATAAAAAAAATAGTTACACCACACACCTTAAGGCATAGTTTTGCAACTCATCTGCTTGATAACGGAACAGACATAAGACTAATCCAGGAGCTGCTTGGACACGCTGATTTGTCGACGACACAGATATACACTCATGTTTCTGATGAGGCTAAGAGGAAGGTTAAGAGTCCGCTTGATATAATCTGATTTTTATAAAAACACTTTTCTAAAACTTTTAAGCAAAAATTACAGTTTTTATAATTTATTTTTTGTATTTTTTATTATTTATTGGAATTCCAATATATTGATAATCCAATAAATTGTGTTTTTTTGTTTCTAAAACTTTTAAGCAAAAACTAAAAAAATTAGTGTGTGTTTTTTCGGAAAAAACCGCGATTTTTCCGGTTTTTTTTGGGTAACTCACTTTAAAGGCATTCACCATAGCTTTTACTAGCAAAAAATAAACGAACAGGGGTGTTTGTAAAAATGGTAAATAACTATGTTGGATCGATTGATGCGTATGTGTCTGCAGGAAGCATTGCAGCATACAACATGCCTTTCTCAGATTTTTTGAAAGGCAAGATGCAAAGAATAAAGGATTGTGTATTTGGAGGAAACAATCCTAGCAACGAAGGCAGCCTTGATGCAATGATAAGAAAGATTGCAAAGGCACCAATTAATGGATCTGTGCAGTCTGAATATTTGTTGACTGAGAACAAACAAGCAGCAGTTGGTGATAAGCTTTACACTAGTCGTGATGTTGATGGGGCAAGAAGTAAAAGTGTCTCAGACATTGTGAATGGTGAAAGAGGGCGAGTTGCAAAAGAAATATCTGATATTTACAAGAACGAAGTAGACAACTATAACAAACAAGAGTCTCAAACGAAGAAGTCAATTTTAGGAAGACTTTGTAAAAAGGTTGGTGATGATGTTCAATGGTATTTAGGCATTGAGGAGACGCCTGTTTCTTTTAGAGCGCCTGGTTTTTCTGAGCCGCCAACTGCTTATGGACGGCTGACCAAGAAGATTAGAAATGAAGTTGAGAATTTTCTCGGAATTGAAGAAACACCAAACTTCCTAAAGACTGAATATGTGCCAAGAGAAGTGCCAGATGTTGCTAATATGAATAAAGAGGAACTCATGAATCTCTACAAAAGTGGAGACTACACATATAATGAAATACAGTCCGCTGTCGATCACGTTTTATCTCAAAAGATTAACGCTGAGATGAAAAAAAATTTAGATAGAATTCATCTTAAGGATATTTCAAATTTGTATTCTTCGCTTCATAGAGGTAATTAAGATGACAACTGATACTAATTTAGAGGAGAAGGTAGAAAACAGCGGTTTTCTTGGACGATTTTCTCCAAAGAAAATATATTATGGGCTTGTTCAAAGACTTGAAGAATCTAATGAGCGACTTAAAGAGGATTACAAAATTGCTCAAAAAAAACGTATAGAAAAATACAACAAGCTCATAGAACAACAGAATTATGAGGCTGCAGAAATAGATCAGGAAAATGCTGAAAAATGGGTTGAACATGAAAATATCATGGCTGAGAAATCTAAGTACCTCGCTGAGTTAAACGAAAAAGTTGAGAATATGAGAAATACTAGGCTTGCGAAAGAATCAATGTATATGGAGAAGATTGCTGATATGGAGAAGCGAAATAAAGAGCTTGAAAAAGAGATTTACAGCAAAGAACTAGCTATTGAGAGTATAAAGCTGGATGGTCGAAAGGCTAGGGATGAATACTACAAAAAAAGAATTGAATTGCTTAGACAAAATAATTACAGATTTGTTTAGATAATTGACGTCGCTCAACGTTGTTTTTTTCTATTTTTTTGTCTTTTTCTTTTTAGTTATGTTATTCTTTTAGTTGTGCTAAAAACTCTTTTTTCGGAAGATTTTCGGCTTTTAAACCGAAACATTTAAATATTCATAACCACTAAGTAGTAGCAAAACAATTAAGAGGTTATAAAATGACTGACTCAAACACCAAACCTGAAAATTCAGAAGAACAACAAAAACTTATTCAAAATAACACCACAGAGGAATACAAAACTTCTGTTTTTAAGCTAATTGGTTCAAAACTTAAAAATTCCTATAACGGACTGAAAACATATATTGCAAACAATACTAAACTATCAGTTGAAAAAGGAAAAATTAAGATTGCTGATAAAAATGAGAAAGCAAGTTATAAACTTCAAGAAATTGTAGTAAAAGCAAACGCAGATTCAACCAAACAAAATTTAGAATCTCAAAAAGTAAGGCTAGAATATTTAAAGACACAATCAGCAAATGAAGTAGACCTTAAAAATCTCTACAATGAAATAAGTCAGGTTGCAGGTTTAATACAAGATGAAAGAAACAGTTCAAATATATCTGTTGAAAATATAAAAACTAAGCAAGCATCTATTAAAACAACACAAGATCAAATTTATGCTAAGCAAGCAGACATCAATAAAACCAACTTAGAGGAAATGGTTGCTAGAGAGAATTTTCATAGACAAATAAGAGACCAATTTAAATACAATTAATAAAATAAGAGGTGAAAAAATGATATCTTCAGAAAATAAGCATCAAGAAACAGATCATAACCTTGTTTATCTTATATTTGAGAATATTGGTCCAAAAGTGAAAAATATTTACGATGGATTAAAAGTAAATGTTGAAAACAGCACTATACGTTCTCGTAGAAAAAAGAGACTTAATATTACTAACAAAATAAGTGAAACTAATCATAACATGATGAGTGATTTGGAAAAAGCTAAGGTAGAAGAATCAAATAATGAGTTAAATAGTGTTAAGAAACAAACAGAATACATAGCTAATCAAGAACGAAACATAGGTGAAATTGTAACAAATTATCAAAAACAAAATAGTTCATTAGATTCAATAGAAAACAATTTAACTACTGAATCAACCTATCTAAATGTAATATCTGAAAAGCAGGAAAGAATAAATAAATTGCAAACAGGAGTTGACCAGAAAAAATTAGGACTTAAGAAACAAAAAGCTCAAGCGAAGAAATCAATTTTAGGAAGACTTTGTAAAAAGGTTAGTGATGATGTTCAATGGTATTTAGGCATTGAGGAGACGCCTAATTTTTTGAGGACGCCTAGTTTTTCAGAGCCTGCTAGTGCTTATAAGAGATTTGGTAATAAGGTTGGCGAGAATGTTAGAACTCTTTTTGGCGTTGAAGAAACACCTAATTTCCTAAAAACTAATTATACTCCAAGAAATTATAATTAAATCTTTTTTTTTTAACTTTTACGGTCGGACAGCCATTAAGTTTTTTATTTGACTAAATAAGTGGTGGTCTATTGTTTGCATGCGCCCTTCTGTGTATAATATCTCGTTTAGCAGCCTTTCTTCGTGCTTTATCTCGTTGATTATCTCTTTTACCAGGTGGGCTGCTTCTGCTACATTGTTTCTTCTAAGGCTCGCTATTACATGTTCTGTGTTTGTTCGTATTCTGGACTCGTATTTGTGATCTCTTCGCACGAAGTTTTCAAGCCTCTTTGTCAAGTTTATTAGCAAGCTTGCGTTGTGCTTTGCATCAGCAACAACTCTTTTTGCATGGTTTAGGTCTCTTGTTGTTCCTCCAAGATTGTGTAGTGCCTCTGCTATCTGATCAGAGTTTGATTCAATGAGTGCTTTTAGCCTTCTTTCTTCATGCTCATCATGTGACAGTAAATGCATTAGCTTTTCGTTTATGTGGTTTTGTTTGTCTTCTCGTCTCATAAGAGTCATTGCTTCTGCTATTAACTGGTCTCTTATCTGTTGTCCTGCAGGTGTTGATATTGACTCTATTTTTGACATTCTGTGAAGGAGGTTTTCCCACTTCTTTTCCTCGCTTCTTGCTAAGTCTTTTTCTTCATGTGTTAGTTGTTCTAGGTGTTGTATTGCGTGGTCTTCTCTTTTTAGTATCTGCCTTTCTTTGTTGACTTCATCATGAATCTTCTTGTTTGCAAGGTTAATCTTCGCACTCTCAGCACCTACCTTGTTGGCCTCTGCAAATCCCCTTCCAGAGTATCTGATGATGAACCAGAATAGCACTATGAACAGTGCAAATAGTGCGATTGCTACTAGCGTTGATAAGTAGACTCTTATGAATTCGTAAACGTATATTGATATTGGTGAGAAAAAAACTACTAGTATTGCAAAAGCCACTGCAAAGGCCTTTCTAGGACCTTGTGATTTTGCGTCTTTAAATGGTGGTATAAATCCTGTTGCTGGGTAGATTAATGCAAATAATAGGATGAATGTTAGCAATAAGGCTAATGCTGATGTTGTGCCGTGCCTTGGCAGGTTAACAGTTGCTTCTGCAAGCCTTAAAAGCGTGTTTATTGCTATTTGGATTGGGTTGCTAATAGCACTTGCAATACTATCACCGCTGCTGCTTCCACCAGAATTAACCCACCAGTTGTCTTGTGCTAGTGTAAAGCTTGAAGAAATAGACAATAGTATAACTAAAAGTATAAGCATACTTATGCTTCTTCTGTTAATAATTAGCACTTTTAAAATCCTCTTTTAAAAAAATTGAATAAAAAAAATTTAGGTATTTATTTTCTTGCTCTGTGAAGCTGGGTAACTTCAAGTCGCACTAGTTGTATAGCTTTATTTATTAGTTGTTCTATCTGTTGGTCATCTGATTTTTCTTTTTGAATTTCTGCTCTTATTTTACCAATCATGCTGCCTGCTTCTTTGAACCTCGCATTTCTTATGAGATTTCCAACTTCGTTTGACATTCTTCTGACTTCTGATTGATATTTTAGGTTAGCAGCGTTGATAGTCTCAATTCTTTTGATTATGTTAGCTGCTTCTCTAGCATCTGCTAGTGCTTTGGCTATGAACCGGTTTGCTTCATCAGTACTCAGACTCATATTTTTCTTAATACTGTCTGTCAGTTTTTTATCACGTGTTAAGCCTGCAACTTCTTGTATTGTCTCCTTGCTAAGCACACTTGTTATCCGTTCAATATGTGTCTGAATTTCTGCTTCTTGTGATTCTTCTCCCATGAGGTTTGCAATTACATTTAGGATTTGCTGGCCACGTTGTAGTGCTTGTTCGGTTCTTAAAGCGCCCATGTTTGCTAATTCATTTTGTATACTTCTCCACTTAGCATCTATGTCTCCCTCTATGCTTATTGCATTCCTTTCAATATTTGCTAATTGTCTTAACGCAGTATCTTCTCTCCTACCCATCTGTTCTTCCATTCTAACGTCTCTTTGTACTTTCCTGTTTTCATTTTGTAGTGTGGTTGCTTTAGCGCCAAGCTGGTTGACCTTTGCAATTCCAAATCCAGTTCCTCTAACCATCCACCAAAAACCAAGTATTAGTAGTACGACAAGTCCGATTTGCAGTAAGCTGCTCATATAGCTAAGCATCACTGTTGTCAAGATTATTGGTATTGGTGAGAAGAAAGCAATAAGCAGTGCCAAAGCGACTGAGAATGCTTTTCGAGTGCCTGTTGATTCACCTGATTTAAATAATGGGATGTAACCCGCAGCAGGGTATACCAATGCGAATAAGACTATGAATACAAGAATCAAAGTCAGCATATTTGTTTGTTGACTATCAATTCCAGGCCATTTAATAGGCATCGTAAATTGTATAGTTGCTAGCTGGTTGATAAACTTTGCAAGGCCAGTGACGATACCTGAGAATATTCCTTTATCACCAAACATGTCTTCTCCGATGTTGCCCGTCTGAGCAACGACTACTGATGAGAAAATCGTCATTAAAAACATTGTTAGAATTAAAACGCTGAAAACTTTTTTGTTCATATATATTACCTCCAAAAAGGATTTTGTTTATATTTTTATATTGTTTCTGCTGTTAATAGTATTTAAAGTTTTCTATGTCAAGATATTGTCTATTTAACGTCATCTTTATATATAAGTTAGTTCTATTAACATCTTGGTGATGCGTTATGTCTTTGGAATGTCCCATGTGTGGCTCATTAGATGTGTCTAAGAAAGGATTTCGTAAAAATAAATCAATGAA
>JAHJQL010000083.1 GCA_018819065.1 Nanobdellota archaeon
CGCAACTTTATTAAACTTGTTCGTTATTATATCCATCGTAGCAGTCACCTCGTCGACAAAATTTGTATGTCAGTACTATTTATAGACGAGAACTGCTACTTAAATCTATCGAAAATTCTAAGAGGATTTCATATTAGCCCATAAATAAATACACTAGCATTTGAACTTAGATTCCCATAACCAACATCAGTTATTACGACTAAGAAGTTTTTTTCATCTGACGAATTAAATGTGTTATTTATAATATAAACTAAGGAAGACCAAGTTTCTCTTTTTACTCCCTGTCCAATGATAGGATGGAAAACCTCCAAAGATAACTGGATATTTGGAACAAGAAAGTTTTCATTTGAAAAATAATTATTCTTCAGCATGAAATATCCAAAGTCAAAAACAGAAAAAGACGGATGAATTAAAAAAACAGAGTTTTTCATAATACAATCACTAATTATAACATTAGGATCTTCAACAAGAATCATGAAAACAAATTCATTATCTTGTAAAGGATTTATTGTAGCGCCATTACAAAAATAACTGGTGTTTAAATCTATCTGGTGCTCGGCCAAGTCATAATAGCAATCCTTACTAAAGTTGAGCTTTGCATTCTCTGGATTAAATCGGTCTATCTTCACGTTACAAATGTTTGTCCAAGTGGCAGGCCTTACCCTACCCCTATTCCCTGATGTTATGTTGATAAAATCAACAGGCTCATCATACCCATCAGAATCCTCAAATAAGACCAACCATATATCTTCTCTACCTATCAAGTTCACATTCTTAAAAACTCTTGGCAAACCTCGAATTAAAGGCGACACCTCATTTGTTTTATTCGGATCAGTCTCCAAATCCGGATGATAAGTTATAGTTGCACCTTTGCCATCAAACACAATTCCTGGAGCAAGAATAACATTTTTTATATAATAAGTACAGTTTCCATCAAGAGTTATGTTATAATCTATGAGTACATCTGATTTTAGCTCATCACATTCTGCGACAACAGAATATGACAATAATATGATTATCAGAAAAATCAATACAAATTTTTTTCTCAAAAAATGATAATCCATAATAGTTCAGACTCTAACAAAATTAGAAAACACCTAATTTAAATAATTTCCTATATGTGTATGCACATTAGAAAAATCTCTTGAGCTTAAGAAACATCTTCTTCCAACCTTTAATATGTGTTATGTGCTTGAATATGTAAAACCATCTCTTTGGATGAATATAAAACTTAAACAATAGTTTCCGCTGGTATCTTTTTAATTCTTCAAATGATAAGTTTTTATCTTCAAATGCCCTGTTGTTGTAATAGTCAAACTTTGAAAAATCATTTGATATCTTGTACTTTTTCTTCATTGTCTCTAAGAGTTTTGTACCTGGAAGAGGAGTAGCTATACTGGCAGTTATCTCTGTAGCATTAAGAGAAACTGCAAATTTTATTGTCTGCTCAATCTCTTCTTTAGTCTCAGTTGGTGCTCCGAGCATAAAGAAGCAAAGACTTTTAATTCCTATCTTGTTAAGGTTATCAATTGCAACAGGAACATCTTTGAGTTTTATCCCTTTCTGATAAATCTCATTAAGTATTCTTTGAGAACCAGATTCTACACCTATATGAACTATCCTCAAACCAGAATCATACATCATTTTGACTTCTTTTAAGTTTTTTAATGTATTGACTCTGACATTGCAAGCCCACAACAAACCCAATTTTTCTTTTTTGAGCAGAGAGCAGAATTTTTTAACCCAATCCTTGTTTATATTAAAAGTATCATCCTGTAAAAAAAAAGCTTGTATAGAAAACTTTTTCTTCAAAATCTTAAGTTCATCGATAACATTCTCTGGAGAACGATGCCTCACAACATCTCCAAACAGCGCTCTAAGAGTTGGTTGACAAAAAGAACAGTTATAAGGACAACCTCGAGAAGCAATAATATTTGCTCCTTTTATATTAGGGTTATAACTATCAAATATGTGCCACAAATTCAAATATTTATTCATATCAACCAGATCAAAGTCAGGATATTCAAGTGAGTCAAGATTTTGAATGAAATCTCTTTTTGGTGTTTTCAACCACTCAGTTTTATTTTTAAATATAATACCATTTACATTTTCAAAATTTCTGGTTTCAAAGTGATCCAGAACATCTTTTATTGTAGTCTCTCCCTCTCCCAAGACAATCAAATCAGAACAATTCTTAACAGACTCGGGCATCACAGTAGGATGTGGACCGCCCATCAAGACAAAAAAACCCATCTTCTTTGCAATCTTTGCAATCTTGATAGCATCATTACACATCAAAGTATCAACATAAATTCCGACTATATCTGGCTTATCTTTCCTGAAACGCTCTTTAATATGTTCAAATGATATATCAAAAGTTGTGTCAAGAACAAAAACATCTGCATCCGTGTGTTTCTTTAAATATGCAGCAATACTACAAATACCTATAGGAGAATCTCCTGTCTTATGCTTCATCCTGGGAAAAACAAGCATTAACTTCATAAATTCATTACAGATAAAAACTAGGTTTTATAAAAGTTTATAAAATAACCACTATTATTTTATTGAAATGGAAACAGACACCATAAAAAATAATAAAAATCTCTTGAGACTCATAGATAAAAGTGAAAGTATAAAGTCTCACCCAATAATGAACATCTCGATGCTTGATGATTCTAAAATCAACATTAGAATTCAATCAAGAGAAGAACAATCACCTCAAAACAAGTCTGTCTGGCCAATAGAAAACAATTTGATAGTTGAGAGGGCAAAATACGAAAATAACAATCTTTACGTCATAGTCACAAATGTTTACATAGAACCTATAAGAATAATTTCTACAGGGGTCAAGTACACATTAAATGATTCTGAAAGCATCGATTTTAAACCTGTAAATATACAAATATCTCCTGGTGAGCTAAGAATAACAATACCATGCCCAAAGGGCAACCCTACAAAATTTGTTATAAGGACAGAAAATCAGACGGCAGTTGGAAATATGAGAAGAGATTTGAACTGGTAGCTAAAATTTTATAAATTAACAAAATTTATTGTCTTTGAGGGGAAGATTCAGTTCATATAAAATGTTATACTTGCCAAAACCACATTCTTGCCATCTGCAGTGGCACATAACAGAAAAATGTAATTTTCGCTGCACACACTGCTATCTAAACGAGGATTACATAAAACAAGAGCTTTCAACAGAAGAGTGTTTTGCAGTTGTTGACAACTATGTGGATTTTTGCAAGAAAACAGATATTAAGCACAACAGGAACATATCACTAACAGGGGGAGAGCCTATTCTAAAGAAAGACTGGTGGACTATACTTGAATATATTGGTAATTATAAAAAGCGGGGTTTTGTTGATAAGATTTGTGTGATGACTAACGGGTCAACCGTTGATGATAACATAATAAAACGATACATCAGTTTAGGAGTTAACTATATGCAAATAAGTGTTGAGGGAATGGAAGAGATAAATAATCAGATAAGGGGAAAAGGTAACTTCGAGAAAGCTATAAATGGGGCAAAGATGATAATAAAAAATGGTGTTCCATTATCATTCTCACTAACCCTAACAAAGAAAAACAAACAAGATGTAGAATCACTCGCCAGACTAGCTGCAGAGATAGGTGTAAGAGGAATGGGTGTAGGTAGAATTGTTCCTATTGGAATGGGAGCTCAGATGAAAGAATTGATGCTAACACCACAGGAAACCAAAGAATGGTTTTTAGAATGCGAGGGAATCAATGAGAGATTCAGAAGAGATAATATAAACTTCAGAGTTGATTTTCACTGCTCAGATGGCATGTATCAAGCATTAAGACCAGGAGCAAACAGTCCCCAGACAATACACGGATGCTCAACTCCCTTTGATGTTTTCACATTGTTACCAAATGGAGACGTTGTGCCTTGCAGACGACTTCCAATAGTCGTTGGCAACATAAAAAAACAGAGTTTTATGGAGATACACTACTCAAGCAACAAAATCTGGAACCTTAAAAACTGGGAGAACAGAGCTGATGTATGCAAGACTTGTGATAGTCTAAACCAGTGCAGAGGAGGAGGTATGTGCATAGCGTATGGTTACTTTGGAACACCTTACGCTCCTGATCCTGACTGCTGGAAAGCGTTTCCAGATGGATTTTCAAAAAAAGAATATCAAGAAGAACCTGATTCTGACAAGATAACTTATTTCAAGAGATACATAAACAACTTAAGGTTTGACCTAAACCCTATTCTTGAAGAAGAAAAAAAGAAGAAGATAAGAAAGATAAAGATAGACAAAATTGGCAAAGTAAAAGATTCAGAAATCGACGTGTTGGTCTTTGACCTGGAAGAAAAAGATTTGAATGTTGATAGCGGAAATAAAATCATTAAGTTTCTTCATGGTCTGGAAGAAAGAAAAGTGAATTTTAGAATTGGCCAGAAACTTCCGCCTTGCATCTTTGACGTGCAGTCAATAAAAGAATTCAAATTCAAGATGCCTAATAACTGCTTTGAATGCTCAAACATGTTTCACTTAGAGAATAAGAGGATAATCTTTTGCAATGACAGAAAAGGTCCAGATTTAAAATTCATGAATAGCGCAGAACAAATAGGAGAATATGTGAACTTGTTAAAAGATTACGATGAACCAGCATATTTCAAGAAATGCCAGACCTGCGTTCATAAGATAAGAGGAACCTGTTTCTACCTGAAGAACTGTCGATTAAAACCAAAAGAACCAAAAGAAGATCTTAAGTTAATCCAAGTGACTGCTTGCGGATGTTAAAGTGAAAAAAATGAGGAGCATTAAATAATGGCCGATGTTGTTTTAGTATTCCCAAAATCAAGCTTTTTAGAAAAAGCGATGAAACACGTGTACTTACCATTAGCACTTCTAAATAGTGTTGTCTTTGTAGAAAAAGAGTATTCTGTAATAATTATTGACCAAAGAATTGATAATCACTGGAAATATAAACTCTTAAAAGAACTTAAAAAGAAGCCATTATGCATAGGAGTGACTTGTCTTACAGGAGAACAGATAGAATATGCATTAGAAATATCAAAGATTGTTAAGGAAGAATCAGACATTCCAGTTGTATGGGGCGGCGCACATGCTAACATTCTTCCTGAGCAAACCCTGCAGCATGAATATATAGACTTAGTAATACAAGGAGAAGGAGAAATCTCTTTTTATGAACTTGTAAAAGCACTTGATAAGAAAACACCGCTTAAAGATGTCAAAGGACTGTGGTATAAGGATAAAGGAGTGATAAAAAGTAATCCTCCTGCAAATATTGTTGATTTGGAGTCCCTGCCAAGACCCCCATACCATCTTCTTGACATGAAAAATTATATTCTCAAATTCGGTGATAAAAAAATGTTCATACTTGAGACTGCGCGTGGTTGTCCTAACAGATGCACGTTCTGCTTTGTACAAAACACTCCAATACAAAGAAGATGGAGAGCGCTGAGTCCTCAAAAGACTGTAGAGAACATGATTTATGTAAAGGAGAAGTTCAAAGTTGACGGTGTTGAGTTTCAAGACTTGACATCGTTTGTTGACCTTCAAAGAATGAAAGAAATAGCAGAACTAATGATAAGAGAAAAAGTTGACTTGTTCTGGAACACGTGCGGAAGAGTAAATGATGTATTAAGGATGGACTCAAAATACATAGATTTGATGGAAAAGAGCAACCTCAAAAGATTCGGTGTAGGAGTGGAATCGGGTTCTGAGAGAATTCTTAGGATGATAAAGAAGGGAATAACCATAAAACAAGTATTGGCAGTTTCAAAAAAACTCTCCAAGACAAAAATTGAACCTATTTATTCATTCATGGCTGGATTTCCAACAGAGACACAAAGAGAATTAAGGATGACCTCAAACCTCGTAATTCGTCTCTTAAAAGAAAATCCTGTTGCAAAAACAACTATTATACACTGTTATAGACCAATACCTGGAAATGAACTATTCAACGTCTCAGTCAAACATGGTCTTAAACCTCCAACGACTCTTGAAGAATGGAGCAAGTACACGATGGAATGGATAAATCACCCTTGGCTTTCAAAAAAGATGCAAAAAGAGATAAGCGCCTTGAACTTTCTATCTTTATTCCTTGACAAAAAATATGAAGAAGTTGATGATCCTCTTGTCAGAGCATTCGCTCAAGTTTACAAGCCGCTTGCATGGTACCGAGTAAAAAACCATAACTTCAACTTCATGATAGAGCCTTACTTCAAAAAGATATATGTCAGTTTAAAAAAGTAAGAATAATAAATAAAATGAAAATAGTTATCAATCTCTGTCCTCCGTACCAAACAGGCACAATGCCTCCTCTAGGATTAGGATACTTAAAAGCAATTTTAAAAGAAAAGAAGCATCAACCTATAATAAATGATATTAACACTTCAGTTTTTCTAGACAATAAAGAGCTATTCGAAGAATTACTAGATGAGTGTAAAGAATACCTATCTGAAAACAAATTCCTCATTTATACTTACAGCTTAAAGAAGTTATTAGTATTCTTGTACCCAAAATTATTTCTAAATGACAAAAATGAAATAATAAAAAGAATTAATGCAGACATAAATATCCAAATCAAAAATATTTTAGTAAAAAATCCTGATGTTATCTGCTTCTCAGTTTTTTTCACAAATATATATTATACTGCGATGTTGGCAAGAAGATTAAGAATCGAATCAAACGCGAAAATCATATTTGGAGGACCTCTTTGCAATGAAAAAAATGCAGATATATTCCTTAAATTAGGTCTTTGTGATTATGTTGTAAAAGGAGAAGGAGAGATCAGTTTTCAAAAATTAATTGATAACCTGAAAAATGATTATAAAAAAAAAAGCAATCTCACAGGGGTTTCATATACCCAAGGAAAAGAGATTATCCACACATCAAATTCAAAATTAATAACTGTTTTAGAAGAAATTCCTCTCCCAGAGTTTGACAATAAAAACTATGAAATATTGCCTATTATTACCAGCAGAGGTTGTATAAAGAAATGTTCTTTTTGTGCTGAAACAAATCAATGGGAATATTACAGAAGAAGGAAAATTGATGAAGTTGTAAAAGAGATTAAAAAAAGAATAAAAGAGAATAACACAAGAGAATTTGATTTCTGTGACAGCCTATTAAACGCATCTAATGATTACTTTGAAGAATTATGTGAAAAAATAACACCTCTAAGAATAAGTTGGAGCGGGTTTTTAAGATGTGAAAAACTAAATAAAGAACTTATTAGGAAAATAAAAAAGTCGGGTTGTAAACAAATAGCATTTGGAATTGAAAGCTTTAACCAAGAAATATTAGACAGCATTAACAAACAAACCAAAACTGAAGAGATGATGCAAATTCTTAAAGATTTACATGAAGAAGGAGTTGATTTCATGATAAACCTTATCATTGGTTATCCTGGGGAAACAGAATATTTGTTCTTTAAAAATCTTGAATACACACTAAAAGTGATTAATCAGAATAAAGATTTCTTCTTTATAAACACGGAGATGTTTAAGCTGTATCCGGGAAGCAATATTATGAATAAGCCTGAAAAATACGGCATAACTCTAATAAGCAAAAAAGAACCACTCCCAAAAGAACTAAGTTTCTTGCAGGAAGATTACAACAATTTTTTTACCGAGTGGAAAGTTAACAAAAAACCATCACCACAAGAATTTTATGAGCGAGTAAAATTCATGACGCTAATGTCCACGTCCACGAGCAGAAGAACATTCTATAAAAAAGAGTTCATAATAATAAATAATGATGATATTGAAAATTTGATATACTTTGAAAAAAAACTGGATCAGAAGAAAGAATATTTTTTCGAATTTAGAATTAAGGGAGAATTCATAAACCAAGAAATAGGATTAAAAATAATAGCTTTTCTTGATGTCCTAAAAGAAAAGAATATAGATTATAAGATAAATAAAACACTTCCTCCATGCATATTTGATAAGAAACCAATCAAAATTTCGATTCCGCAGAATTGCTTTGAATGTAAAGAAGTTTTTATTGATAGTGGAGAAAAGATTTCATTATGTTCAAGAAAAATGAATCAATTCTTTAAAGAAAATAAAACTCCAAAAAGCCCTTATTTTAATGAAAATAATTTAATTTTTAAATGCGAAAAGTGTTCTTCTTGCAGATACAGAATTAGAGGACTGTGTAATTATATATATTGTTAGGTGAAAATGGTAAACTTCATGATTAATTATGAATGCACAGAAGCCTGTGATTTCTGCTTTCAAAAAGGAATTAAGTTCGGCTCGATGATGAGTTTTGAAGACTTTAAGAAAGCAATAGATTGGCTTGAAAGGTTAGAGTTATTCCAAAAACCTGAAAACAGAAAGATCTCATTGATGGGTGGAGAGCCAACAATGAATCCGAAGTTAAAGCAAATGCTTGGATTCTTGAAAGAAAAGAACATAAAAGTAATAATATTCTCAAACTTCGTCTTTAACAAAAAAAAGATTGACTTTTTTGATTCATCTGTAATCAAAGGATTTGTAGGAACATACAATCCTAAGAGTTTCTACAGAAAAAATGAGCACACACTTGTTGAAGAGAACATTCAAGAACTCAAAAAACGAGGTTTTGAAGTAAAGCTGAGTTACAATATAACAAAGAACAATCTTGACTACAATTATGTTCTTGATGCTTGTGAAAGACACAATCTTAAAGTATTAAGATTTTCAACAGCGTTTCCAAATCCAGACTATACAAATGATTACTTAAACTTTGAAGACTTAAAGGATGTCGGAAAAGAAGTAATTTCTTTTGTCAGAGAATCTGTCAGGAGAAACATAAAACTAGACCTTGACTGCACAATACCTCTATGCATTCTTGGTGATGAAAAAAACATCTTGTTCTTTTTAAAAAATGTAAATGCAAAAAATCTGATATGCAGATCAGTAATTGATGTGAACCCGGACTTGTCAGTTTATTATTGTGTTCCAAGATCAAAAGATGCAAGAGTTAAATCAATATTAAGTTTTAATAATCTAAAAGAGATAAATGAAGTTTTTGACATTCAAAACCAGTTTGAGAGAAAAGAACTATTTGCGTTTCCAGAATGTGAGAATTGCAAGTACTTGATAAGAGGTCTTTGTCAGGGAGGATGCTTATCTTTGAAGAAACGATTTGGTATCACTTTAAACAATAAGTTAAAAGAAAAAATTGTTATAGGAGTAAAGACTTGGGGTGGAATAGGAGATGGATTACTTGCAACACCTGCGATTAAAGCCTTAAAAGATAAATATCCAAAATCTAAGATTAGAGTGATGTGCAATGAGAATCATAAAGAGATATACAAGAACAACCCATCAATAGATTTCTTATCGATTTTGCCTGATGAATTAGCAATTAAGAACATAAAATCACAAAACATCTTTGAAACCAACTATGGAAAACTAAAACCAAGCATAAGCTTTGATGAACACGCAACATCAATAATAGGAAGAATGCTTGGAGTTGCAGTAAAAGATAATAACCTCCTAATATTCTTAACTAAAGAAGAGGATGAGAACGCAAAAAAGCAACTTTCAAAATATAAGAATACTATAATTATTCATATAACATCCAAATGCTCAAAAAACCAAGAATGGATGACTGAAAAATGGGAAGAGCTGGTGAAGAAAAACTCAGATATCACATTCATACAACTAGGTCTAAAAGACGAGCCAGCCGTGAAAGGAGCTGTTGATTTACGGGGAAAAACAAGTATACGAGAAGCGATGGCTTTGGTGAAAAATGCCAAAGGATTTGTTGGTGTTGATTCATTTCTCGCACACGCAGCAGCAGCTTTCAAAACTTCTTCAGTTGTCTTGTTTGGACCATCAAATCCCACAATCTGGGGTTATAGTCAGAACATCAATATTTACAAGGATTTAGAATGCTCTCCATGCATCGATACACTTGGAAACGGAGTGTGTCCTTACGACAAGAAATGTATGAGATTAATAACTGTTAAAGAAGTGAGCAAGAGTATTTCAAATATTATAAGAAGATAAGATTTTAACATGGCTAAAAAAATACTTTACATACACCCTTTTTGCAATAAAAACAATTCTGATTTCGTTTTCTTGCCCGGAGGAATAGTTGGAGTTATAAATAATCTTAGAAAAAGTGGATTTGAAGTTGTAGGAATCAATCTCCCATTAGAGATGAAACTTAATCCTAAAGTGAATATAAAAGAACTGATAAGAAGATATGATTTTGAAATAGTTGTAATGGACTGTCACTGGTATTATTTTATTCACGGAGTCCAAGAACTGGCAAGAATCTGTAAAGAAATAAATCCTGAATGTATAATTATTATAGGAGGATTCTCAGCGAATTTCTTTAGAAGAGAACTGTTAAAACACACCAAATCTTTAGATATCATAATAAAAGGAGACTCTGAAAGCCTACTGCCAAAACTATGTAACCAACTATTTTCAAAAAAGAAAAAAGGACTAAGAAACATTCCTAATATAGCCTACAAGAACGTGTTTGGAGTGATTAAAGACAACAAAATCTCAGTGTTTGACAATAATATAGATGAGTTTGATTATGTTGACTTGACGTTCATGCTCCACTGGAAAGAATACCTGCATTTTCAGCCAGGAGAAGAAGGTCCTGGAATATCACAAAGATTCAATCAAGAAAGGTTTTTTTACCTGCCAACACAAAAAGGCTGCATTAACGCTTGTCCATCTTGCGGAGGAAGCACAACAAGCTACAGATTATTATCAAATAAGAAAGGATTTTGCGTACGATCCCCAAAAAAAATAATTGAAGATATAACAAAGATAAATTCTCTGGGCATCAATAATATAATGATATCATGCCAGTCCAAATTCAATAAGTGGGTGCTAATCCTTAAAGAATTAGAAAAAAGAAAGGTTTTTGTCAACATGATGTTTGAAGACTGGAGCCTGCCAAAAAAAGATTTTGTGAAACAAATGATATCCTACTCTAAGAATAAAGAATCAGGGTTCTTAATATCACCGCTTTGTGGAAATGAAGACTTAAGAAAAAAGAATGGGAAGATGTTTACCAATGAGGAGCTTTTTGAATTTACAAGATTAATATCTCAGTCAGAACATTCATATGCAACCGTTTGGTTTTCACCAAACCTTGTTGGAGCCACAAAAAAATCTTTTGAAGAAACAATACTATTAGCAAAAGAGTTAGAAAGAATGAACTTGAATTCAAACAAAAACAACATACAAAACCTAGTTGGGTCAATGGAACTCGACTTGACAAGCGACATGTATCAACGACCTGACTTTTATAATCATACAGAAAAGTTATGGGATTTTGACTATTTTATAAGTTTTTTAAAGGGAAAAAAAGAAGGTAAGAATCTCGGAAACATGTCTTATATTAGTCAAGAAATAAGTGTTTCTGATTCTAACGAAATGATAAATAGATTCAACAAAGAAATGCAATTATTAAAAAAAAGAATTTTATTCTCAAAAAAAGAAGGGCACTTCTCTGGTGAAGAAGACTTAGAGATTGAGAAATATGAATTAAAAGACGAATTCATCGATGTATATATCAAAAATAATTCCGAAAGAGAAATAAATTTATCAGAAACAGGCGTTCGATACATCGGAGAAGATAAATCAGTGTTTGAAAAAACAAAACAAGTTCTAAAACCAGGACGTAATAAGATAAGAATAAATTTCAAAAGAAAAATCTGGCATTTTATTATAAGAACAGAAGACGTCACAGCAGTAGGATTAAAAGTATAAACTTACAAAAATATTTAAACAATAAAAAACAAGCGTTTTCTATCTTGAAAAAAGCAAATGAATATTATGTATTGGCAGCAATAATTGTAATCGCCGCAATACTGCATTTTCATAACCTTGGAAAACCAGCGCTTCACACTGATGAGGCAGAGGTTTATCTTGCTGCTCAAAACATATTTGATTCTGGAGTTCCAAAAGGTTTTTACAGGGTTCCATTCTATGAAAACGCATACCTATATTCATCTAATAGCTCAATGTATGAATTTGCACCCACAAACTATTACAAGACTGAGCTAGTGCTTAGAAAGGGATGGGTCACATATTACATTGTCGCGTTCTTTTCTTTGTTTGGAAAGGATGAGTTCTTGCTGAGGTTTCCATTCGCACTTATAGGATTAATCTCTATTTTTGTATTTTACAAGTTAGGAGAATTGCTATTTAACAAGAGAACAGCGCTTATTGCATCATTTTTCTACGCTGTAAGTCCGAGCTTGTTGTTCTATGATCGGATGGTGAGGTATTATTCTCCAATGATTTTGTTTATTCTACTATCAACATATTTTTTCCTAAAAGCTTACAAGAGCGGAGACAAAAAAGACTATTTTTTTGGAACAGGCGCACTTGTGCTGTTATTTTATACAAACATCCTAATATTTGCATCGTTCTTGACAGTGATAGTCTTGTTTGGATTGATAAGAAGAGTTAAGATAAATAAAACAATTATACAATCAGCGTTAATTCTCGTAATAACGACCGTTCCTTGGATTCTTGCAACTAGGTTTTTGAATAAAATAACTGGTGAGCCAAGCCACAACTTCTTTGCTTTAAAACCAGGGTTTATATTTCAAACAATAACTGCTGGGATAAGCGCTCAAGGGTTGCTTTACATATTTTTATGGGTTTCAGCAATGGTTTTATTGTTGAATGTTTTGATGAGAAGTAAGACTCCTAAAGTAATTCTTTGGAAAGAAGAGGAAACAAACAAGTTTTTATTGTTGTACATTGGTGTAATGATAATTATTCCTTTAATTCTTTCTCCACCAACATCATTTGAAGAAAAACTATTCCTGTCACTAACACCTTTTTTTCTGATATTGATAGCTAAAATGTTTGATTCAATCTTAGACATTTCAAAAAACAATTTTTTCAAATATGTGGTCTTTACAATAATTATACTTGTAAGCTTTGTAAATGTTGGAAGTGTTTTTGGATATGAAAGCCACGACGCAATCTCTGCTAAGAAAATATTCAGCCTTGAAAAAGATGTTGTTTTTGAAGAGATTGATCAACTGATTAGAGATCACACATCAAATAATCCTTTGATACTAACAACTTCAGACCATTTCCCTTTGATGTTTTACACCAACTTCTCTGTTCAGACTATCTGGGCTGTCAGGGAAAGCTTTATTGATAATTATGATGGTGAGTTAGTAATAATAGAAAAAGGGTTTGTCGAAGGAACATGCAACTTTTTCTATCAATATATAAATCCCTTTGAACGATGCGGGAATAATAAGAATTATTTGAACAAAGTCGTTGATTGTGAAGAGTTTGTGGTAGGAAAAGACACAACAATTTATTTTTGCAAGGAAAAAAAGAGGTTTTTGGGAGGAAACCAGGGACTTTTCTTTTCAGACTTTCCAAAAGGAAGTCCGCCTGACTTTATATGGGATTTAGAGCCTTTTTCTGTTGCTTTGGATGTTGAGAATTGGGGAGAGATTGATGTTGATGATTTAAAAGTTGCATTTACAGGTGATTTTGCTGGAAGAGAATTTGACAGGACACAAGATTTTTTTGTATTTAACAAAACAATCCTTGGAAAGAAAAGAATAGATGGAAATACAGTGCAAAGCAAAGAACAATTTGAACTTGGAACATTAACTTTTAACCATAAACTATTAAACAAAAACCAGTATATAAACGCCAGCGTTATGATGTGCTATTCCTACAAGACCATAATAAGAGTAGATGTGTGCAAAGACTCTCTTGACTTGTGTGGACTTGACGTTTCAGGAGCGCCTGTTCAGATAGGAAACATCGCACACCAAGAACTTGACTTGAACTTCTCCATACATAATTCTGCAGAAGGAACTATTGGAGATGTAGATGCTTGTGGTGAAGAGAACTCTACAAAAAGAATCAAGGTCACAAGCGACTCATTTAAGTGTGAGCCTTTGAAGAATTCATTTAACTGTCAAGGAATTGAAAACAGGCTGAAAAAAGACGAGTCTTACTATATAACTATTAGTTATGACTACCAGCAGGAATTCAAAAAAGGAATTCTTCTTAGAAGCAAGGAGAAAAATTCGTATGACTATGAATTATCGCGCAAGAATAATTAGCATTAGTGTAATCGTCATAATTGTTGTTTTAATAATTTTTAGTTCGAGAAATAAATTGTTTATACCTGAAAACAAGGTAGCTAACACAACTCGTTTGGAGGTTTCAAAACCTGATGAGTTAACGTCTTGTCAGATGGACTGCACTTTAAATGATGGAGTTTTTCATGAAGAATGCATTGGGTATAATGGGTGTGTTGATTCTTTATTCATAAAAGATAAGGGTTATTGTGAGGATGATTCTGATTGTGTGATTGATCTTGGTTGTTGCTATGATACTTGTCAAGGTGGAGAATGCATAAATATTGATTATTGTGGTGTTTCAAACAAGCAGTTTGTGCTTGCGCATGGTTTTAGCTGCAAGAACAACATAATCTGTAAAGAGAGAAAGAAATGCAGGTCATTTTCTGATGTTTCCTGCTTGAATAATGTCTGCAGAATTGTTAGTTAAGTTTTTTTGCAATTAGTGTCAATCATCACATTTGTTTGTCCGGCTGGAAGTTTTATTTTGTGTGATAAATTTTTTGATTCATAATTCTTTATCTCAAAAGAGTCTGAGAACAATTTTTGATCGTCTGTTCTTATCTTAACAGTACATGATAAGTTATTACTTGATGGATTTGTCGCCTTGTACTTTATGATGTCAAAGGCTCCTTCGTGTTCAAAATCAACATCTGTTATTTTCACATCATAGTTGTTTGTGCACGCTGTTAGAATCAAAGTTATTGATGCAAGAATAGCACATTTTATAAATAAGTTCATCAATTCTAAGTTTAGTTTCTATTGTTATAAAGTTTTCGTTTGAATGGAAAAACATAAATAGTAGAACTTACAGTGTAAGTAATAGCTAATTCTGGAAAAAACAAAAAGTTTAAATAATGAATACTTACAATGTAAGTATTGGTTTTTTGGTTAGGTAGGTACACTGACAGTCAAACAACAAATACAGGACTCTAGAAACAAGTTTTCTATTTACAAGAATATACAAATACCCTGCTACATTCTACAAGACAGAACACTAGCAGTCCTAGAATCAATAACAGAATACCTAAAAGAACAAAAAAACCTAAGCTACCACGACATAGCAGTCCTGCTAAACAGAGACGACAGAACCATATGGACAGTCTACAACAGAGCAAAAAAGAAAAGAACCGCGACTGGAAAAGTCACTATTTCTAAACAACCAAAGATAAACCTACCAACCAAGATATTCCAAGACCGAACACTAGCAGTTCTAGAATCAGCAACAGAGTACCTAAAAGACAACAAAAAAATGACTTATCACCAAATAGCTGCTGCACTGCAAAGAGATGACAGAACCATATGGACAACATATAACAGAGTAAAAAAGAAAAGGAGGCAGAATGGAAGAGCTAAGTAAAAAAATAGGACAGCTGGAAAAAGAACTAAAACTCCTGCATAGCTCAAAAGCTGCACTCCTAAATGAGAAAAAGAAGAAAAACATAACCAAAGAAGACTACGAATTCCACAAAACAATAAAAACAAACGAAGAAACAAAAAAAGCCTACCACAAACACCTAGAAAAGAAAATAACAGAAGCAAAGAAGATACAACAAGAAAGAAGAGAAAGACAAAACTATAAAGACAAAAAACCAGTGATAATACTAGCAATAGGACTAATAATCATACTAAGCATAATAGCAATAACCAACTATGAAGGAATAACAGGATTTGCAACCTACACAAGAGAAAAAACGACAATTCTAGACATAAACCAAACATTTACAGAAAACAGCGAACTAGAACTAAACATCACAAACGCAACAAGCCTAACAATCACAGGAGAAATAATAGGAGAAGGAAGAGCAAGAGTACTCTTAGAAGTAAACGGAAGTCTACTAACAGTAATGGACAAACAAACAACAAAGAAAACAGGAACAAACATAATAACAGGACTAGTAGTTGGAGGAGGAGAAACAGAACAGCCAACAATAGAGACAAATACAACAACAATAGAAACAACGCAACAAAACGAAACAGAACAAGAAAATATAACAACTGATGTTCCAACTCAAAACATAACTGAAACAAACATAAGCATAACAACAAACGTCACAGAAAACATAAGCACAAACATAACAACGTCTCCGACGTTGAACATTAGCCAAGAGGCTAACATAACAGAGTCTCCAACGTTGAACGTTAGCGAAACTAACATTACACAATCTCCGGTTGTGAACATTAGTCAAGAAACTAATGTAACTGAAGTTCCAGTTCTGAACATTAGTGAAACTAACGTAACAACGTCTCCAACGTTGAACATTAGCCAAGAGACTAACGTAACAGAAATACCTATTGTAAACATCACAGAAAATATAAGCATAAACATAAGTGAGAATATCACAGAAATTCCACTCCTAAACATCACCGAAGCCAACGTCACAACAACCTTCAAAGATGAATGCGTAGAAACGTGCATAGCAGAAATACCAACCGGCAAACTAATAATACAACTAGAAGGAGTGTCGCTAAGAATAGAAAGCATAAAATACAAACAAAAAATAGATAATAAACCACCATTCCAAACAAAAGCAATAGAAAACATAACATTCTACAACACATACGAACTAGACGCATCAACATACTTCAAAGACCCAGAAAACGACACACTAATCTACGACATAAAAGGAATTACCGCAGTAGACACTGAAGTCAAAGGAAACAAAATAATATTTACCACCAACAACACAGGAACATACGAAACATTCCTATACGCAACAGACGGAGAAAGCCTAGTAAAAAGCAACACATTCACAATAACAGTAGGAACAGAAAACATCACAGAGATAAACCAAACACTCGTAATAGAAGAAAACACAACACAATACGACGCAGTAATAAACCAGCCAGTCAAATGGAAGAAAACAATAAAAGTGCTTGCAAACGAGACAAACGAGACAATAATAAGACTCCCAGAAGAAGCAAAAAACATCAAAGTAACAGAAGAACCAAGCCAAATAGAAGTGCCGACGACAAAGATAAGTGTGGTAGAAAACAACACCAGAAAAAAACTAGAACAATACGAAACAGAAAAAGCAATCAAAGACATAAATAAAGAACTAGAAACAGCCAGCCCAAAAACCGCAAAAGAACTGCAAACAGAACTAAACAAACTACAAACAAAACAACAAAACCTAATCACAGGACAAGCAATAACACAAACAAAAGAAGGAATACTAACAAGACTAATGAGAAAAGCAGGGGAATACTTCAAGAACAACCAAATAACTGGAAGAGTAATACAAGAAATCCCAGAAGCAAAAATTGAAAAAGGAATAATAAAAGACGAGAAAAAAGAAGAAAAGAAAGAAGAGAAAAAAGACAAAGAAAAAAACAACGAAACAACAGAAACACCAATAAACATAAGTCAAAACAATACAACACCACCAACACAAAACATCACAACACCTCCAACGTTGAACATTAGCCAAGAGGCTAACATAACAACGTCTCCAACGTTGAACATTAGCGAAACTAACATAACAACGTCTCCAACGTTGAACATTAGCCAAGAGGCTAACATAACAACGTCTCCAACGTTGAACATTAGCCAAGAGGCTAACGTAACCACGAACATTACAACAAACATAAGCACAAACATTACAACCAACATTACAGAAAACATAACAACAAACACAACCACCAACACAAGCACAAACATAACAACGTCTCCGACGTTGAACATTAGCCAAGAGGCTAACATAACAGAGTCTCCAACTCTAAATATTAGCGAAACTAATGTAACAACAAACATAACTCCAGACATAAACATAAGCACAAACACAACAATCAACGCCACAGATAACACAACCATAAACATAACAGAAATCCCCATTGTCAACATTAGCGAAGAAAACATAAGCACAACAATAAATGAAACAGGCATAGACCTAATAATAGAACACAACGAAACAAGCTACACGATAGAATACGAAACAGAAGCACCAAGACTAACAGAACAACAAATAAACCCGTACAAAACAATAATAACAATAACATCATACACACACTACCAAAACATACTAACATTCACAAACCTAACAACACCAGCGCCAAAAGAAAACATAGCACTCTACTGGATCCAAAACGGAACAAAGACCAGATTTGAAAACGTAACACACATAGACGAAGACGAAGACGGACTAATAGACGTTTTAGAATGGGTAACACCACACCTGTCAAACCAGACATTTGAAATAATAATAACAGTGTTAAATGTTCAAAGCTACCCACTAGTAGGTGGATACTGGACGGTGATGCTAAACACATCTGGAGAAGCAAACCTAGAAATAATCCCTTATGACTTAACAACCTTTTGGCCCGAGCCAAACGATTACGGAGACTTAGAAAACGACTTAGAATTCCAAGACTTCCTATGCGGAAACGAATCAAAGAAAACAGATGTGTGGATAACAACGCATTACACCTGTCTAAACAACACGCTAGAAATAGACGGAACAACAAACTGCTACAGCCAAGACAACAAGACATTTGTCAACTACACAGAACTAATGAACACCAGCCTATCAGTCAACATAACATCACTATACCTATACAACTACACCTGCGATGAGATATCATACCTACAAGACATCGTCAAAACACCAGGCGGACATCACATATTATTCGAATTTGGACCAAGCAACGCAACAGCACACAACTGGGCAGTTAAAAACGCGACATCAGTAACAGAAAACGCGACTATAAGCATTAGAAGACCAAGCGGAAACCTAACAAGCATAACAGGGGCATACATGTACTTAGACTCAACACAAGCAAACACAGAAACCTGGCATAACACCACTTGGAAGTACAACTATTCAAAAGACTGCGCAGAAGAAGGAGACTACCAAGTATACTCAGAACTATTAAGCCTAGGAAACAGCAACGCCGAAAAAGACACCACAGCCATAAGTGAAGCAATAACTATGTGGGTCAACCCATGCCAGATATACGGAAACACATACGTCAACTGCACAGTACACGTAAAAAGTAAAAACACAAATGCAGATAAAACATTTGGCGGACGATTAGACATGCTGAATAGTAACTGCAACATCACAAACGTTTCAGGAGACCAAAACAACTACTGGACCTCAGATGGACAAAACGCTTGCACTGCACCAGAGTGTGGAACGTACATAGAATTCTACCACGCCGTAGGCACAAGCGACAACACCGACCAGACAAACTTCACAATCCAATGCGACGACGGACCAGATGACAACACACCAATGATGATGAACATCAGCCAGACATGCGGACCAAGCAGCTGCGGACAAGCAACAAGTGCACTAGGCGGATACGACGACTGCGCAAACCCAACATGCACCGACGGATACACATACATCGGAAACGACAGCGTTGAATCCTTAGGAGGATTTGAATTAATGAACTATGAGATAGGAATACTAGACACCTTTGGCTGGAGCACAACAACCACTTACAACATCAACTGGGACAGCAGCCAAGAAGACTGCAACTGCTACAAAGGAGCAGGCTACTGGGCACTAGGAGGAGACGTAAACACCTGCTGCCAAGACGACGCAAACGAAAACAAAACTAGTAGAATAGCATCAGCAACCATGGACAATGGATACGCAACAAACAGTAGCGACATCGCCTGCTGCAACGCACACGCAAAATGCGTAGATGACAATGCATGCTACGCAAACGCGTCAGTAAGCCAAGACGCAGACAGCGATTCAGACAACGACTACTGCAACGCAGGAACATGGTACGACTGCAACGCAGATGCACAGTGCGGAAGTGGATACTACTGCAGTGCAAACGACTGTTTAGCATCAAGCATGAACGTGACATTTGTCAGCCCAACACCAGCAAATGGCTCAAGACAAATAAGCAACTCAGTAACGATAAACGTAACAGTAGTTTCAGTTGGAAGCAACGTAAGCAGCTGCACACTACAATGGCAAGGAGCAAACGAGACAATGACAAAAGTAGGCAGCGGAACAAGCGTAACCTGCAACACAACAAAAGCAACGACAGACGGAGTAACATACACATACAAAGTATTTGCAAACAACACAGTAGGACTAACAAGCAACACAACCACAAGAAGCTTTATTGAAAACACCAAACCAAGCACAAACAATGTAGTTCTAACAAGCAGCAGCGGTAACAATTACACAACAGACAACCTAACAGTAAGCATGACAAGTACAGATGCAGAAACAGACATAATCACAAACATCACAGACTGGAGAGTGGGAGGAACAAGCATAGCAGTCCTAAACATGCCATTTGACACGAATATTTCATCAACAACAACAGGAGCTGTTAAGGATTATTCAACATTCGGGAATAACGGAACAGCATATAGTGGTTCAAATGTTTGTGTTAATGAATATAATGAATTATTAACTAATGGGGGTATGGAAAGTGCATCAGGAGGCCTGGCTACAGGATGGAGTACTGCAAAAACTGAGCCGGGAACAATGACACCATCTGATGCTGAATCAGGAAATATTTTTGTAGGTATTCGTAGTCAGAAAATTGTTTATACAGATGTGGGTCATGCAAGATTTACTCAAGGTATTAGTGTACCAAATAATACTCGATATCATTTCCGTGCAACATATAAGGCATCATCAGGCGGATCACAAAATATTCTTGGAGTATATGATAAATCAGGTGGAGGTCAGGGATCACTCTTCAGTCAGGCACTTACAAGTGATGATACTTGGCGTACAATGGATATCTATTTCACGACACCATCTGATTCTGCAGGCACGGGATACATTGATGTTCCACGTGTCGATTCATTGACAGGAACAGTAACTATATACATTGATGAAGTATCACTACGCGAAGTTTGTCCGACATATACCACAGGAAAAGTTGGAGGAGCGTATAGTTTTGATGGAACAAATGATTATATTAATATCCCTATTTCAAATAGTCTAAAAGTTCAAAACACATTAACTTTAGAGGCATGGGTTTATCCTAATAATTATAATGGTGATATAATTATTCTTGGACAAAGCGCGTATTATCTGACTGTCGGTGGAAGTGGCCAGTTGCAAACTTATTGGTATGGAAAATCAAATGAAGGATATCATTCAACTTCCGCTAATGCAGTACCAACAAGTCAATGGACACACATAGTTGCAGTATGGAGTGAAACAGATGTTAAACTTTACATAAATAAACAATTAAACAAAACAGTATCAAATATTACAGGAAGCGGAAATAATGCCACAACTAGAGTTTGGATAGGAGCAGAATATGATGGAACTACAAGACAATTCAACGGTTCCATCGACGAGGTCCGCATCTACAACCGTTCTCTCTCTGCTGAAGAAATCACTGTCAACTACAACGCCGGCCTTGCTGGCCGCCAGCCTACAACTCTTGCCAGCAATGAAACTATTAAAGGAGATGTTTGGACTGTTGCTGTGACTCCTAACGACAAATATGAAGATGGAACTACAGTTACTAGCAACTCATTAGTCATTGTTAACTCTGCTCCAAACATTACTTTGCTTACTCCAACAAATGGCCAGACTTTGACTTCGTACACTAATAGAACTCCAAGGTTTACATGGAATGGCAGTGATGCTGATAATGATTCTTTGACTTACACTATTTGGATTTCAACGAATTCAGCATTCACAGCTATTAACCAAACATCATCTGGATTAACAGATCAAAACTACACAGCAAGCGATGTTGGAGTTGACACCGTCTATTACTGGAAAGTCGAAGCTTACGACAGCACAACCAGAACTAACAGCTCAACATTCAACTTCACGTTGCAGTCTTACGAGGCTATTAGCCTTGTTAATGCAAGCGTCAACTTCAGCACTGTCAACCTAGGTTATGAGGATAACACGACTGATAATAGTCCTTGGCCTTTGAGGATTATGAACAGCGGAAACGTCTACGTCAACTTAACGATTAATGCCAGCGCTCTTTGGGTTGATCCTGTTGCGCCTCTTGGAACTAACTATTACAGATTCAAAGCCGACAACGTAACAGGAGAAGCAGGAGCATTTAACTACAGCGCTTCAACAACATCTTGGACTAACATGTCTGCAACACCAATTAGTTTGCTTAAGAGTTTAGACTTCCACGATGTGACTGACGAGGCAGAGATAGACTTATACATCAAAGTTCCATTAAACGAACCAGCAGGTGGTAAAACATCAACAATAACAATTTCAAGCTAGGAACGTGCATTTTGTTTTTACTAATAGTCTCAACTAGCGCAAGCGCTATTGGTGTTGGGCCAGTATTCACAAGGATTGATTTTGAACCAAACTTTGCCAAAGAATACGAGTTCACTATATACAACAACGACAAGATAAACTTCAACGCAGAGCTAAGTATTAGTGGAGAATTAAAAGACTACATAACTATGGATACCACTAGCTTAGTTTTCAAAGCAGACGAAGAGTCAAAAACAGTTTCATTCACAGTAAACCTTCCAAGAGACATTCCTCCTGGAGAATACGAATCAAGAATTACCATAAAAGAAGCATCCGAGTCCAGCTCCATGATTGGAGCAGTAGCAGCCGTATCACACAAACTAACACTAACAGTTCCAAAACACGGAAAATACATCAAAATAACAACCATTAAAGACGACAAAAAAATAGTTGTTACAATAAAAAATATTGGTTTAAAAGAAGTTGAAAAAATAGAACTAACAAACAACATATTCAGCGAAATAGACTCAAACAATTATTCTAACATCATAAACAATTTATTGCCTGATCAAGATTACAACTTCACAATAAGCCTCAATCAAACATCAGGAATATACTCTCATAACATACTACTAAACTATGATGGGTTAATTAAGAACATCACCGAAACAATAATCATCGGAAGAATAAACATCACAATAAACAACCTAACAATCAAAAACTTCAAACTAGGAGAAATAAACCAACTAGACATCACACTAACAACTGATTGGAACCAACCAATAGACAATTTAATTGCAGAAGTAGATGTTTTCAAAAACAAAGAACTAATAACCACTATAAAAGGCCCAACAACAACAATTGAAAAAAATAAAACTTTAGAATTATTCATAGACACAAAAGATTACTCTGAAGGAGAATACAAATTCGTAACAAAAGTTTTGAGAAACAAAGAATTAGTCTCACAAAAAGAGTTCTTATTAACACTCAAAAAAAGCGAAGTAGTTACACAGAAGAAACTCCCATTAGAAATCATCATACTTTCAATAATTGTATTGGTCTTGGCACTAATAATACTACTATTTGAGAAGAGAAAAAAGAAGAAAGAAGAAACAACAACAAAAGAAAAAGACGAAGAAAAAGAAACACCAATAGAAGAAACAGAAAAAAATATTAAGACGGAAAAAAAAAAATAGAAAAGTTTAAATATCAGAATATTTAAAGAGAAGTTAATAAAAAAATAGAGAATAAAAAAATGAGCGAACAAATATCTAAACACACAATAGCTGTTTTAGTCATTCTCACAGTGGTCGTTTCTTTTTTAGGCACGTGGACTGTGATGAATGAAGTCAACAAAGTCAAGGTCGACAGCAGCGTCAGCAAGAGTTCACCAACTGAGCAATATGCCAGCAGTGGAAAGGTGACATTAAACATCATCGACCCTGAGACAACGAGAGGAAGAGTCACATTAGACATAAAAGGATGAATGAGGTATGAAACAAAATGGAAGAATCTAACAAGACATTAGCACTTTTGCTCGTGGCAGCAATAGTTGTTTCACTAGGTGGAACAATAGTTAGTTTGAACAAATTAGGACAGCTTGAAACAATGACTGGAAGAGCAGTAGCGGGAACAGCGACTTTGACTGTCAACGCAACAGCAACACTTGACGTGACTGATACAACGATAGTATTTGGCTCAGGATCGCTAAGCGCTGGAAACGATACCTGCACATTGAGCTCTAACGCAAGCGCAGTCTCACCAGCAGGTTGTGGAACATGGACCTGGACTACAGGAGACAGATTCGTCTTTGATAACGTTGGAAGCGCAAGCATAACAGTAACCATACAATCAAACGCGACAGCAGCACAATTCATCGGCGGAACAAGCCCAGGATTTAAGTATTACTGCGCAGATACTGAAGGTGATGCTGGAGGAGAGGGATATCCGCTTGGCAGCACATGGACTGACTTTTCAGGCTCGGCAGGACAGGGTTGTGTAACAGGTTTGAAAGCAGAAGCAGTTAATGATAGTGCAGGAATGTATGTACAAGCAACAATTGGACTGGGCGCTAGTGGAGCCAAGTCAGCTACGATTACATTCTCAGCAACAGCAAGCTAAAAACCACAAATTTTTTATTTTATATTATTTTTTTAATTCTTTAAAAATGATTATAAACAAATTATTAATTCCAATCATCATTCTAATCCTAACATTCCAGCTAACAAGTGCGATGGGTTATGGTTTTTCAGAAGAATCACTATTATTAGTCGTGGTAGAGCCCGGCCTTACAAAGACCTTTGGCTACAGCATAATACCAACAAGCAAAAATGTTATGAATTATTCTATATCAACAGAGGGAGAGTTAAAAAAATATTTGACAGTTGACCCTCCAAGCAACATACTAAACATTAAGCCTGATGAGAATCCGCCTTTAACAGCAACCCTTAGCTTTCCAAACCCTCTTCCACCAGAAATCACTCCAGGCCTTCACGAAGTATTCATCAACGTCGTTGAAGACACCGGAACAGGGGGCATGTTTAATGTTAGAAGCGGAGCGAGGATAAAGATAAAGATATTATCACTTTATGATGGAACATACCTTTCAGAGCCAAAGATATCAATTCCAAACGTTAACGAGGGAGAAGAGATAAAAGCAGATATAACAATATCAAACTACGGGCGAGAAAAGATAAAGTCGGCGTATGCAAAGACAGACTTATATGATAATGACAATAACCTCCAAACAAGCTTAGTCACAGAATCAACCTCTATTGACTCGCAAGAAACAAAGACTATATCAGGGAAAACAGCCAACAACCTAAAAAGCGGTGACTACAAAGCACGAACAACTATTTTTTGGGATGAAAAAACAACGACTGCCGAAACCACGTTAAAGATAGGATCCTTAAAAGTTGAGATTAACGATTTCACAAAGGAATTCAACAAAGACAGCATTGAAGAGGTTAAGATAAGCATCCAAAGCTTTTGGAACAGCCAACTAAGCAACGTGTATTCAACGTTTGAAGTTGCAGACAAAAAAACTCAGACTCCAAGCATCACCTTAAACCCTTGGCAAACAATGACCTTAACTGGCTACTTAAACACTAACGGATTAACAATAGGAGAACACACTGCAACAATAAAGGTTTACTACGACAATAACGAGATAGCATCAAAACAAGCAAAGATAGTCATAAAAGAAACAGCAGAAACTGAAAATAAAACCACTGAACAAACAACAGGGAACTCGTACGCAATGATAATGGCAATTGTTGCAATAGCAATTATATTAATAGGTTTTAACATATTCTGGATTACTAAAAAGAAGAAAAGATGAAAAAGAAAAGCCTAATACTATTGCTAGTAATAATTCTGCTATTCACAATAGGGATAACTTCTTTTATATACTCATCGTATAAAGTCTTTGATGTAAAAACTTTGATGGTGGACGTCACAGTCAGAGAAGAGAATAAAACACTAGGATTTAACGTGGATACTGACGCCATACACTTTGGAGAACTGCCAAGAAACACGGGTGGAGGAAGAACCATTCATATAAACAACACCTACGGCAAAGAGGCTTTCATCGTCATAAAGATGCGTGGAGAGATGAGTGAGTGGATAACGATAACACCAAATAACTTTGTGCTTGAACCTGATGAAAGAAGAGACATCACTTTTAAAATTGAAATCCCAAAAAACGCCAGCATTGGAAACCACACGGGATTTGTAAATATACAATTTCTTAGAAATTAAATCACAAGGTTTAAATATTTAAATCCAGATAAAATCATTATCGATGAAGAAATTTGACTATTTGAAGATATTAGTAGTAGTTTTTCTTATATCAATAATTATACAAAGCAGCTATCTAATCATTGAGACCAGCAAAATTGAAAAAACAGCTCTCGCGGGAAAAGTGATACAATCTGGAACGATAACTCTTGGAATAAATTATCCTCCTGAAATATTAAACACTACATGCCCTGATAGTGTGCGGGAAAACTATGAGACTAATTGTCAGATTAACACATATGATGCTGACGGAAACAACGTAACCTTTCTCATAGGACAACTAGGACAAACAACTTCCTCTTTAAAACCGTCAAAACAGCAACAACAAACAGGCCCAATCATTCTATATCCTGATGGAACAATAACAATCAAGTCTTACATTGATCAAATAGGAAATTATGGATTACTACTTGGAAACTACTCCATACACTTCTATCCTGTAGATAACTCAGGCATGTCAAATAGCATCGGCAAAAAATTTGAATACAACCTGTCAGTATATGACGTAAATGAACCACCAGTATTATCATCAAGCATCCCAAAACAAATTATATTAAAGAATCAAGATTTGATAATATTAGAACTAAATGACTACTTCGCAGACCCTGATTACGGCCAAAAATTGACTTATACTGTGAGTGGTTCTTCAAGCATTTTAATAAGTATTGTTGCAAGCACAAAAGTAGTTGCTTACGCAACTGTTTGCACCACAGAAACAGTGACATTTACAGCAACTGATCCTTACGGCCTAACAGTCAAAAGTAACTCTGTAGAAGTCAAGGTTAACTGTGAAACTGGTAGTGGAGAAACAGAAGCTGCTTCAAGCTCTTCAGGATCTAGTGGCGACGGGTCAAGCAGTTCTGCTATTTGCATCTCTAATTGGAAGTGTGAGCCTTGGGAGTCGTGCACTCCAAATGGAACTCAAAAACGCAGATGTGTAGATAAAATGGCTTGTGACCCTGATAATTTTATATACTGGCTGTATAGGAACTGTACATACGTCGAACTACCTGATTGCCAGGAGGTTTGGAGATGCAGTGATTGGAGTGCGTGTAGTCCTGACAACCGACAGACAAGGAGCTGCGAAGAACTAAACAACTGTGACACTCAACTTGAAAAACCTGAGACTACCAAAGTCTGCACATACATTCCTACATGCACTGATAGTATAAAAAATCAAGGAGAAACAGGCGTAGACTGCGGTGGACCATGTCTGCCGTGTCCAACGATAGAAACTCCTAAAGCTATACAAGAAGAAAAAACAGTTATATCAAGCATCCTGCTACTGTTGGCATTCATGATATTATCGCTGCTGCTTGTGTATAAGTATTTCCACAAAGAGATAAACATGCTAGCAGTAAAAACACTCCTGACAATTATTGAGAAGAGGAACAAAAAAATATTCTTATCAGATGATAACGCTCAAGAATTAATATACAAACTGCTAATCTTAGAAAAGAGCATAAACAACGCTAATATAAAGAAAAAGACAATGGAGCTTGCAGTGATTGCCAGGGAATACTTCTCAAGAAGCATGATAAACTTAAAAGCCACGTTTGAAAAGGAGCAGTTAGAGAAAGAAATCGTCGAACTAAAGATAGACGAACTATTAAGCAAGATATACACCTCATTTTTTGACAAGGTAAAACTATTTGAGACTAAGAAGCAAAAGGTTTACAAGACGGACTTGTTGATAGTTGTAGAAGAGCTTCGTGAAATAATACAATTAACCTCTAATATTTCTTTTGAACAGCAAAGCGTCGATAAAGAAAAAGAAGTAAAAGAGCTAAAAATAGATGAGAAGGACTCAGACATCTTAATAATGAAGAAGAACATATACAATACATACATCGCCATGCAGTTTGGAGAGATAGATATATGCAAGGAGAAATACACTAACATCATAAAGCTTTACGAAACGTTCTCAGAGGACAAGAAGGGATTGTTCTACGACGACATAGCAAGGCTTTTTAACGAGATAAAGTATTTCGTCAGCATAAACGAATAATTCTAATGGACAACTTGCATTAATCAAAAGATTTATATACTAAAATAATAAGGTATATTAATAACCTAAGTCAAGAAAATAACAAAAATAAAATTAATACAAAAAGTAATAAAAGTAAGTTAAATAAAATAACTAAACAAACTTAAATAATTTACAAAAAAAGACGACATGACAAACATAAATATCAAAGTACCAGAAGACATTCATAAAAAAATAAAGCTAAAAGCAGTTCTACAAGACTTAACAATAAAAGAATACATAACAAAAATCCTAGACAAAAAATTCACCAAAAAATGACCCACATAAACATAGAAATACCAGACGAGTTACACAAAAAGATAAAGATAGAATCAATAAAGAAAAACAGCACTATAAAAGAATTAATAGTAAAAACCCTGGAAGAGGAGACAAAAGAATGATAGTAAAGCCAGTTTTGCTAGCAATAACCTTCCTCATACTAATATCAATAGTCAACCCTGTTGACTTCATACCCTCAAACGCGGGCCCGTGGCTTGGAGATTATTATAAAAACAGCTTAACAATTATAAGAACATCAGAGAACATATACTGTCGATGGAACGCCACAATAGACACAACAGCTGCAGACATATACTGGTATAAGAACGGAGCACATTTTGGAAACATAACAAACTACAGCCCACTCCCATCAGAGCTGACGTGGCCAGTCATAGATAAAAGCGAGTTGACTGAAGAACAGACGTGGAACTGCACAGTAACGCTGAAAAACGGAACTGACAATATAAGTGGCTCAGACACAATATACGTTGACTACGACCCGTTAGTATATATATCACCAAGTGGAGGATACACTAAAATAAACAAAGTATACAACATATCAGAGGATCAAACCTACAGTATAATATGGAACACGACATCAACAGACTTCATAGGCGACTCATTCTTTGAAAATGCTGTGATGTGTACTACTTCATCAATAGGATATGGCATAGGAACATGCACACCAACAAACAGCGACCTTGGAAGTGATAAGAACATCTCAACTATAAAAGTAGTTGCATTTCAATATGATCATCCAAGAGGAACCCAGAAGAACTACATAAACTTCACAATAATACCTGTAAACGATGCACCAGACTTCAGCGTTGCAAACATCAGCATAAACCAAACAACACCCTTAAACGTTCAAATAAACATAACAGACGAAGAAGGAAACCCTGTAAATCCAAACAACATAACAATATGGTCATCACCAAACATAAATGGTTTCTGCAGTTACCCACACACAACAAATAAAATATTGATAAACTGCACAGCAGGGCCACTAAACATTGGAAACTTCACAGTAAACATCACAGCAACAGACACTCCTCCAGTAAATGAGTTTAATCTAATAGCACAAAACACGACAAAGAGCTTCAACTTGGAAATAATCAGAGTCAACCACATACCAAACATAACATATGTCAGCAATGACAGCTCCGCCCAAAACCAAAACTACACAATAATAATGAACGCAACAGACAACTATGACAACAACACATTAAATTTCACAATAACCTCAAGCTGCAACTTGACAAACCCATGGACCAACGTAACGACGACAACAAATGTTACTGGAAGCGGCAACAATGTAACATCTTATGGTTATGGAATATGGAACGGCACACTAACAAATAGTCACGTAGCATGCAGAAACATAACCGTTACAATAACGGATGAATACGGTGCTTCAAATTCAACAACGAAATATTTAAACATTACAAACATAAACGACCCGCCAATAATAGAGGATTACAGCGCAAACACCGGAGACATCTTAAACAATCACTACATAAGCAGCCTCACAGCATATACATTAACACCATTCAGATACCAGATAAACGTAACAGACCTAGACTTGTTAGTGACAAACCCTCTTGGAATAGATTCCTTTAACGAATCACTCAGATTAACCACCAACAACTCCTGGATAAACCAGTACTTAAACACGACAACAGGACTAATCAATATAAGCTCGGTTAACGAAAGCGTAGGAAACTATACAATACTAGTAAATGTCACAGACTTTAACAATGAAAGCAACACTACAATAATGAATATAGAGATAAAGCCAAACGCGCCACCAGAATTCAACCAGACACTCAACTTCACGTGCTACGAGTACGACCTATTCAACTATGCTGCGCCATGCAATCACAACCTAAGCCAATACGCTAGTGATCCAAACGAAAACGTAGGCGATAGAGTTGCGAATTTTTCAGAGAACTCAGCAACCTTCAACATAACAAATGAGGGATTATTATTATTCAATGCAACACAAAGCTTGGTTGGAATGCACACATTCAACGTGACAATAACAGATCTTCGAGGCGTATCAACCACTGCGCCAATGTATTTATACATAAGAAATACTAATAACAGACCAAACATAACAAGCATAGAAGTAAGAATTCCATCAAAAGCACTTTATTATAACAAGACAGATTTTAACAAGATACCAATAACAGCAACAGACCTTGACGAAAGCCTAGATGTTTATAATGATACGACAAACCTAAGATACAACTATGAAAACCTCACATTCAACTGGACCAACAACAATTTATCCCAAAACATAACAGGCTATATAAGCATCAACCAGACTACAAGAGAACTAATCATAAACACTACAAAGCAATCCAACGGACAACTAATACAAATCGGAAGCTACAGTATAAACGTGACAGCAAAAGATAACTATTATAATTTTACAGGTATAACAACAATAGACACAAGCACATACACTTACAACTTCACCATATACAACACCACGACACCACCAGTAATAACAGACATATACCCTTATGGAGATCAAAACAAGAAAACAGTTTTTGCATGGAAAAGCATACTCACTTCAGAATACATAACATACATGAATGTAACAGAGAACCAGACAATACTATTTGACCACTTATCAACAGATGCTGACAACAGCACATTGACATATAAGTGGTACTATGACGGTGTGCAAGTAACAAGTGGCTCAACGATAAATTATAATTCAACAACAACAATCTCAAATAATAATAAAACAATAAGTTTCTACTTTGGATTCTTCGAAGGAAACCCCTTATCAACAAAGCTCCACAATTTAACACTAATCGTAATTGACGGCCATGACCAATCAGAAACAGACCAGTTCACATGGGAGATAAACGTCTCAGACCAAAACAGGCCGCCAGTGTGGAACCAAGACCTGCAAAATATCTCTTTGAGTGGAGCAAGGACTTACAGAGACCAAGACTTGTTTGCATGCGGATACTCAAAAGGATTCTACGACCCAGACTTTGACTATGATGGAGATGGAATTATTGAATGCAATGAAGGAAGCTTCTTGTTAACATACACATTCTTCAACAACACAGGCTCATCAAACAACCAGTTTTCAATATGCGATGGATACGCAAATATAGATGTATCCGCGCCTTACTACAACGTAACAGAAAACAATGTTTCACATGTTTACGGACATGGAATAAATGCAGAGCCTGTCCAAAACGGCACTTGCAGTGTGATTTTCAACGTAACAGATGGTCAGCACAACGCATACAGCAACAAAACAAATTTTATAATAACAGTTCCTGATGAAACGACCATCTCAACAACTGAAGTAACCCAAAGAAGCGGCACAAGAACAATCACAGAGACCAAGACAGTGAGTGTTCCAGTACCTGAAGAGATTGAAAAACCAGTGTATATAGAGCTCCTACTTCCCGACATGGTTACAGTTTATGAAAATAATAGAATAGAAATACCATTGACACTCATAAACAACTGGAACAACACACTTTATGGAATAAACCTGAGCTATGAGTTAAATAATAGTGAAAACTTCAACATTAGTTTCCTAAGAAAAGAATTCTACAAAATAGATCCTGGAGAAATCATAAAAACAGCGATGACAGTTGAAGGCTACAGAGTTGGGGGGATATATGAGATAACCATAATTGCAAACGTGACAGAGCCCCCATACACAGACAGGGCAAAGATATACTTAAACTCAATTGAGCAGTCAAGCACGGGTGCAAAACTAAGGACTCTTGTAAGGTTTGCACGAGACCTCTTAAAAGCAAACAAGGAATGCCAAGAGCTTGAAGAAGTGCTAAACAAAGCAGAACAAAGAGTTCTTGAGAATGATTATGAAGAGGCATTAGAGTTATTAGACTCTATAATCAACGGCTGCAAATACTTAATAAGCCAAGAACAAAAGAAGGAAGCGCCAAAAAGAATAAGGGATATACACTTAGAATTAAAGCAGGAATACGTAACATATCTGGCGCTTGGAACAGCAATAATGTTCTTCTCAGTTGGGACAGTTATGCTTTTTAGAAAGAAGAAATAACTGTGAAGACAAGTAAAGAAAAAATATTTTTAGAATCTAATCATTAGTAATAGTTGCTGTCAAAGAGTTATAGACAGAAGAAAGATTTTCATAATACTTGGCTTTCTCGTCTGGTGATAAAAGCTGATATTTGTCCATAGCTTGCTTATAAAGGATTTTTGCGCTGTCAAAATCACCATTGTTAATGCTAGAATAAATCTTCTCCAGTAAAGTGTTAATATCTATGTGAGACTCATATACAGGATCTAAAACAGATAAGTTAGTCGGCTTTGACTCCTGCTTCTTTGTATCCTTTAAAACCGATTTTTCCTTTCGCCCCTGACTTTTCAAAATAGATTTTAAGTAGTTAGTCAGCTTACCCCTAATACTCTTGAAAAAGAATGTTCCAGTCATTGACTTCTCAACAAAGTTAGGGACTATTAAATAGTCAAGATAGTTTTTAAACTCCTCAATCAAAATCTTTAGTTCCTTATCAGAATACTTGACGTTTGAATACTCAAACATGAACACCAAGTCGATGAATTTGAAGAAATCAGCTCTTATAGTGTAAGGAAGATAAACATTTTTGAGCTCTTCAAACAACTCATCCTTTGTAAATTCATAATTAATATTTAGATAACCTTTTAGGAAGTTCTTCACCAAGTTATACACTTCCTGCTCTGTAACCCAAGACTTTGAAAGAAGATAATTAATATCCCTAAGAGTGCTCTTTCTTAAGACTAATTTAGACTCATTCTCACCACTTTTTCCCTCTTCCATTAAAGGATTCATAGAAATAACAAATATTTAAAACATTCGTTTTTTAACACCTAAAAAAAAACAAAAGAATAACAGTTACCATTATCCAGTGTATTGAAAAAGTTTTTATAGGACGGGAATAATTAAAGGAATATGGAGCAGGTTAGCAAGAAAAAAGTTCACGAAAACAAAAATATTGATAAGGAAATCAAGGAATTAAACGAGAAGATAAACAAGACAAAAGGTGAGATGAGAAAGGTATTGATAGGGCAAGAAGACATACTAATTTCTATGTTTGAAGCACTCCTTGCAAACGGACACGTGCTAGTTGAAGGAATACCAGGAACAGGCAAGACACTATTAGTCAGGACGCTCTCACAAGTATCAGGCAGCATGTTCTCAAGAATACAATTCACACCAGACCTATTGCCAACAGACATCTTAGGAATAACAACTTATGAAGAAGGCAAAGGCTTTTACACAGTCAAAGGACCAATATTTGCAAACTTCGTTCTGGCAGACGAGATAAACAGGTCGCCGCCAAAAGTACAATCAGCACTCTTAGAAGGTATGCAGGAGCGACAGGTAACAATTGGAAAAGAGACTTTTAAACTGCCAAATCCATTCATAGTGATGGCAACACAAAACCCACTAGAACAACTAGGAACATACAAGCTTCCAGAAGCACAAGTGGACAGATTCTTATATAAACTAATAATTGGATATCCTACAGCAGAAGAAGAAATCAAGATAATCAACACGAATATCACCACGAGAAAATTTGAGGATTTTGGGATTCTGCCAATCCTCTCACCAACAGACATAACAAACGCTCAAGAACTAGTAAAAAGAATATACTGCGATGAGAAGATACAGCAATACATAATAAGAATAGTTGAAGCCACTAGAAACTATAAGAAGTACAACATTGAAAAAGGAAAATTCATAGAGTACGGAGCATCACCAAGGTCAAGCATAAGCTTGTTTATATCTGCAAAAGCCCACGCAGTAATAAAAGGAAGATCATACGTAACACAACAAGATGTAAAAGATATTGCACGCCACGTCTTAAGACACAGAATACTAATAAACTTTGAAGGAGAAGCAGAAAACATTTCATCAGATGATATCATAACTGAAATAATTAACAAAGTGCCCGTTCTTTAAAATGGCCATAAAAGAGCTACAACTAGACCTTCTAGCCAAGATAAAAAGACCTGAGTTTCAGGTGAGAAGAAAAATGCTTAGTAAAATATTAGAAGGAGAACTAGCCGCGACGACTAAAGGTCAAGGGATAGAATTTACTGGCTTTAGAAATTATTACTATGGTGATGATGCAAGCGCGATAGATTGGCCTGCGAGCCTGAGGTCAAAGGATATACTCATAAGAGAATTTGAAGAATACAGAAACTTTCAAATATTCATACTCTTAGATGTCAGCAACAGCATGCTGTTCTCATCAACAGACAGATTAAAATGTGAATACGCTGCAGAATTAGTGTTCTCAATAGTTTATTCAATAGTAAACACTGGAAATAAAGTGGGATTATCACTATTCACTGATAAGCTAGTAACAAAGCAGATACCAAACAACGGCACAAAGAATTACTTCAGAATACTACAAGACTTAACAAACCCTAAAAACTATGGTGGACAGTTTGATATAAAAAAACCACTTATGCAAAGCAGAGCACTCTTATCTGACAAGAGCCTGGTTATAATCGTATCTGACTTTCTCGGATTAAAAGAAGGATGGAACAATTACATTAGGATGATGACACAACAATTTGACGTTTTAGGAATAATGATTAGAGATCCTCGAGATGAGGAAATGCCACGAGACGCTGGTCAATTCCTGCTAGAAGACCCTTATTCTGGCGAAAAGCTTCAGATAGACACGAAAGATTATTATATGATTTATAAAAAAATGAATGAAGAGGAAGAAGAAAAAATAAGAAAAGGATTTATGAGTTCAAAAGCAGGCTTTGTATCAATAAAAACTGATCAAGACTTCCTACTGCCTTTGATGAAATATGTAAAAATCAGAGCGAAAATGCTTGCAAAAAGACAACAATAAAAAGGTGAGCTATTGACTGAAATAACATTTAACCACCCATTGTACCTTTGGCTACTCCTAAGCATCCCAGTAGTTGTCATCAGCCACTTCTACCTATTAAGATATTCAAAAAAGAAAGCGATGAAATTCGCCAATTTTGAAACAATAAAGAGAGTTACAGGAAAGAGTCTGCTGACAAAAAACCTTACAGTATTAACAATAAGAATTTTCATACTATTATTTGTAATACTTGCAGTTTCAGGAAGCGTTCTTTGGTATGAAGGGAAAACCAACAACCACAACTTCATCATAGCAATAGACACAAGCGCATCAATGCTAACAAAAGATATTCACCCTAACAGACTAGAAGCTGCAAAAGAATACGCAACGAGATTTTTGACCTCTCTAAAAACAGATGCAAAAGTAGGGCTAATAACATTTTCAGCTGTAACATTTGTAAATCAAGTGCCAACAACAAACAAGAATGACATAAAAAAAGCAATACAAGAAATAAAGGTTGCAGAGGCAGGAGGAACAGACATTCCAGGCGCCATAATCACAGGAACAAACCTGCTAGCAACATCTGACAAAGGAAAAACAATCATCCTATTAAGCGATGGCAGCAGCACTATTGGAACGTTCTTAGAAGACTCAATAAGACAAGCAGTAGAATACGCCCAAAACGACCACGTAATAATACACACCATAGGAACAGGTACAAAAAAAGAAAACCCTATAGGATACCTACCAGAATATTATAACGTAACAAGTGTGTACAACGAACAAGCACTCCAAGATATTAGTAATAAAACAGGTGGAACGTACTTTCCAGGAGCAGCAGCACAACAAATAGATGATGCGTTCAAAACAATATCAGAGGATGCAGACAAAGCATACCTAAACATCAATCTTAGCCCTTGGCTAATGATAATCGCAGTTATTTTGCTATTCATCGAGTGGGGCTTGATAAACACCAGATTTAGGAAGATACCATGATAATAACAAAGATAGTGATAAGCATAATAATAGCCTTTGTTATATCACAAACAATCAAATCAATAGATAATTATAGAAGAACAGGTAAATTGGACTTAATATCATTCTTCCTACAAAACGGCGGCATGCCATCATCACACACCGCAACAAGCGTCGCCCTAAGCATAAGCATACTGATAGAAACAGGTTTTTCTTACTTCTTCATTATATGCGCATTGTTTACAGCAATAGTCGTAAACGACTCTATGAAAGTAAGGCTAGAGACTGGAGAAGAAGCCAAAGTATTAAACATAATTATAGAAAAAGAGAAGATACTCCACAAAAAACTAACAGAGAGGGTTGGACACACACCACAAGAAGTGCTAGTTGGAGTGATTGTTGGAGTTACAAGTTCTTTTATTGTTTATATACTTTGAACTAGATGTGATTCACTCGCACAAGACATTCACAAGTAAAGTACTTAAATTTTTTATAAATAAACATGATTCTAAAAGAATTCGGATTTCGAACTTCTATTTGGACAGTTAATAAACACAAAACAAAGTGGAATGAAGCATTAAGATTAACTATTAATGGATTCAAAATGATGGAAAAATGGAACAAAGAGATTGGTTTTAGCAACCCAAAGAATATAAACAAATTAAAAAAATTAAAAATATTGGAGTAAGATTTTTAAATAAACACTAGTTTTTATGATGAAACTATGCCTCAGCAAACAAAATCACGAAAATTTTCGGGTATCAGTAAAACATTATTTCGCCTTCAAAACAAAAATGTAAACCTTTTTGGAATGTAGGCTCACTATCGTTTGCCTCCGTAGCATAGTAGCTATTGCGGCAGCATTTTAATGTCGAAACTTGTAGCTATATGCAAGCAATCTGCAGGTCGAGGGTGCAACTCCCTTCGGAGGCTTATTTTCTACTCAAAAGATTTAAAAACGTATAAAAGAGTTATCTTGCAATAATGAGAGAAGACTTCCTGCCAGCAATATTATTTATTATTGGAGTAATTCTTTTTCTAACCATTAAGTTTAGTTCTTCAGATTTAGAGCTTGGAGATATCACTGGAAGAATTATTATGCAGCCTCAAAAAGATGTTGAAAAAGTAATAATTTCTGAGAGCTCAAATTCAGATGACACATCAAAAGGGTTAAGGACGTGCTGTAGCATAATTGATGAAGAAAGAGGAATAGAGAAGACTTGCTACGCTGTTGGAAAGTTTGATTGCAAACGCTGCAGTAAAGTTTGCTGACAGCAAAGAAGTGTATCGGCTTCGATATATCGGAATCGATATATTTAATATTTAAATATTAAATATTATTATCTAAAAAAAAATGATGAGAGGATATCTTAGAATAATCACACTTAAAGCAATGCAAGAAGGCCCAAAAACAGGCTATGATATAATAAAATATATTGGAGAAAAAACCAGCAAAAAACCAAGCTACGGGTCAATATACCCCCTTTTAGAACAACTTAAAAAAGAGGGATTAATAGAAGCAAAAGAAGAAAAAAGAAGAAAGATACACAGCCTGACAAAAAAAGGAAGAGAAGAAATAAAACACTTAACAAACCAAAAAAACGAGCTATTAGAAAAACTCGAAGAAGGAATATGCATATTTGCAACGATAGCAGATACTAAAAGTGTAAAACTCGAGCTTGAATTCATAAAAAAGATGAAAAGAGAAGAGTTAACATCAATGGATTTGATGCCTGAGATGGACGACCTCAAAAAAACCATACTTGAACTCGTACTCAAAAACCCTAACAAAACACAAAAAAAAGAAATAATTAAAATAATCAAAAGAACAACTAAAGAATTAGAAGCCGTCAAATGAAAAAAGAAAAGAACAAAGAAAAAGAAGAAATCATAATAGAACTCAAAGATGTGTGGAAGACCTACAACATGGGAGAAGTACAAGTTCACGCACTGAGAGGAATAAACCTTAAAGTTAGAAAAGGAGAATTCCTAGCAATAATGGGCCCCTCTGGAAGTGGAAAAAGCACAGCGATGAACATGATAGGCTGTCTAGACATTCCAACAAAAGGAGACATATACCTATCAAGAAAGAACATCGCACACCTAGAAGAATCAGACCTTGCACAGATAAGAGGGAAGAAAATAGGTTTTATATTCCAAAAATTTAACTTGCTAAACACACTCACAGCAAAAGAGAATATCATGCTGCCAATGAGATTTCAAGACACCCCGAGGGGAGAAATAGAGAAAAAAGCTGAAGAATTACTAACAATGGTTGATTTAGGAGACCGAATGAACCACCAAGCAAACGAGATGAGTGGAGGACAACAGCAAAGAGTTGCAATAGCAAGGTCACTTGCAAACGACCCAGAAGTAGTGCTAGCCGACGAGCCAACAGGAAACCTTGACAGCACCACAGGAGAGAAAGTCTTAGACTTCTTAAAAAAACTCCACAGCGAAAAAGGAACGACTGTTGTAATGGTCACACATGACAAAAGAGTTGCAGAGCAAGCAGACAGGATAGAATACTTAATGGATGGTCAAATAACAAAAATTCGACGATAGTCGGCTATCCCCGACCTAAAGGTCAGGGTATTACGCTCGACTATCTTAAAAGTCGAATTTTTGGGATTAAAAATCTCAACCTGAAGGTCGGGGTACAGAGAAATGGAACATTTCTAGTACCAGAAATCACAAATGATTTCTGAGTATTAAACCCCAACAAAATCTCTGTTGAGATTTTTAATAA